>NZ_WTVM01000209.1 GCF_012910885.1 Azoarcus taiwanensis
ACCCTCGGGTCCAGGACAGCTTCCACATCGAACACCACTGATTCCCTTTCCATCTCTGACTCCTTCAAGTCGATGGGTGGGGAAAATTCGATTACCACAGGTGGGGATTATTGGATTACCGCTGACACGAGCTTTACAACGTGGATCGTGTCTCCCGCTCCGCAGGACTCGACAAGCTGCCAGCCGACTACTCGAAGCTGCCGCCACAGATACCGGAACTGGGGCCGCCGCTGCCGGGCGACCTGGGGCCGGCCATCGTGAAATCGCAGCAACCCGTGGTGCCCACCTACACGCCTCCGGGCCAAGACCTGGCTGCAGCCGAGCGTGATGCACAACGCAAGGAAGCAGAAGCGGCAGCGGGCTCGTCGGTGTTCTTCCGTTCGGGTGGTCAGCGTGCGACTGCTGCGCCAACGCAGGTCGCCATGGCCAGTCCGTCGTCTGGCCTGTCGGGTTTTGACCCGATGGCCGCTGGCCCGGCTTCGACGGAGGCCCAGCCCACCGACCCGACCACCGTGCAGAACCGGCAGGACCAGAAAGAGGCGTTCCTGAAAGCCAGTTCCACGGAAACCCGCAATTCCGGGAATCTGAGAATGTCGGCCTCGCCGTACCAGGTCATGGCCGGCACGGTGATCGCGGGCGCGCTGGTCACGGGCATCAAATCCGATCTGCCGGGCGACGTGATTGCCACGGTGACAGAGCCGATCTACGACACGGCCACCGGCAGGTTCATGCTGATCCCGCAGGGCTCGCGCATCCTGGGCCGCTACAACAGCCAGGTGAGCTACGGGCAGAGCCGCGTGCAGGTGTTGTGGAACCGGATCATCCTGCCCGACACGTCCTCGCTGACGCTGGACAACCTGGCGGGCACCGATCCGGCTGGCTACGCTGGTCTGGAGGATGGCGTCGATTGGCATTGGGACCGCATCTTCGCCGGCGCTGCGTTGACGACGCTGCTGGGGATTGGTGCCGAGCTGGCCGCACCGGAAAGCCGCCAGAACGGCGATCGGGTCGTCGTCGCCGGGCGCGACAGCCTGCAGGACAGCGTGAACCAGGTCGGACAGGAGATGACGCGGCGCAACCTCAACATCCAGCCAACGTTGACGGAGCGGCCCGGCTTGCCGGTGCGCATCATCGTCAACCGGGATCTGGTGCTGCGGCCGTATCAACCGTTGTTCTTCAATCGGGGGACTTCACGATGAGCACGGCGCGCAAGCTGCGGCTGGGGCCGCTACCCAAGACCGAGAGCGTCAAGCTGACCTTCGCTTGCCCGGCCAGCCTCAAGGCGGACCTCGACCGCTATGCAGCTCTGCATGCCCAGACCTATGGCGAGATGGTCGATGCGGCGACGCTGATTCCGCACATGCTGGAGGCGTTCATGGTGGGCGATCGAGGTTTCCGAAGGATAGGCAGATCGCCGACCACAAAGCCCCGCGCTGGAGGCGGCTGATAGCGATTCGCTGCACTTCCAAGACGACCTGAGCTGAGGTGGCCAAGTGCCACCCATCCTTTACACGCTCACGCCTGCACCCGATGTGGCGTTGCGGGAGGGGATCGCCCGTTGATGATCTCCTTCCCAGACACCAAAGAAGTGTGAGACAATACTTTTAGTCCATTTTATATGGATAAAAATGTATTTTAAATCAATGACTTGGTGTGTTCATGGGCGAATTAACTGGATTGAAAGCTGATTTAGCCCAAGTGGTTCGGCTGGCGCTTGCCGAGCAGACGGAAGATGTTCGTCTGTTCGCGGCAAGGCTGGTCAGAAAATACCGGGGCTCTGAACCGGAATTGGCTGAGCAGGTGGACCTGTTCCTTCGCGCCAAGCCGCATCGGGCAGGGACGCCATTGCGCAAGACAGGCACGCCAGCACTAGCTGAGCAGGTGCTGCCGGTAGATGACGAATCGCGCCTCTCGCTGCTGAAGGTCTTCAAGGATTCCTCGGATCGGGAGTCACCACTGCTGTCGGCTGAGTTGGAGGAGTCCCTCGGGCAGTTGATCCAGGAGCGCAAGCAAGCTGCGCGTCTTGCTGCTCTAGGTCTGACCCCCACGCGCTCTGCGATCTTTGTCGGTCAGCCAGGCGTGGGCAAGACACTGACGGCTCGTTGGTTGGCCGCCCAGCTTGGCGTGCCCTTGTATGTGCTCGATCTGACGGCTGTGATGAGCAGCTTGCTGGGTCGCAGCGGTAGCAATCTGCGCGCCGCGCTGGATTTCGCCAAGCGTAGTCCCTGCGTCTTGCTGCTCGATGAGATCGATGCAATCGCCAAGCGCCGCAGCGACGACACTGACATTGGCGAGCTTAAGAGGCTGGTGACCGTGATTCTGCAGGAGGTCGATGAATGGCCTGCGGCAGGATTGCTGCTGGCTGCGACCAACCACCCGGAGCTGATCGATCCGGCGTTGTGGCGACGGTTCGATTTGGTCGTGGAATTCAAGATGCCAGAGGCAGCGGCGGTCAAGGAAGCAATCAAGCGGTTCCTGGGGCAGGACTTCGCGCTGTTCGGTCGCTGGATCGAGATTCTGACTTTTGCGTTTCGCGGGCAGTCCTTCAGCGACATCGAGCGCGAGATTCAGCGCTTCCGGCGCGCCGTTGCATTGGGGACTACGCCGGATGCCGACCTGGTCGAGGACTTCATCAAAGCACGCGCTCTGTCACTGGACCGGCAAGGCCGCATCGATATGGCGGTGTTGCTGGCGAAGCAGACACGCTTGTCCCAGCACAGCATCTCGGACATTACCGGGGTGAGCCGGGACACCATTCGCAAGTACACAGCCGACGGATCAATTGTCGTTCCCAAGAAGCGGAGGCGTGAGGCATGAGTCAGACCAACTTTCTGATCGGGCGCGGTGAACTGCTGACCCACGAAATCAAGGGTCCAAAACGTGGCATGGAAAAGGCCGAGGTCTACACATTGCAGCAGGCGAGGAGTCGTTTGACGCCACAGTTCGCCGAAGTCGCAGAAAGCCTCGACAGCTTGCCTCGCGGAGCTTGCCCAGGGGATCTGGGCGTGGCGCGCCTCACACTCAACCCAAGCTACATCGCGCGCTCTTTCTTTCCGGTGGCCATGCTGCGGGACGCGGGTCTTGAATCGGTGGGTAGCAGAGCCGTCAAGCTCACGCCGGAAGCCTGGTCCAAAAAGGGGCCGCCGCGCGAGTCGACCACCACAGAGCTTTTTGTGGTGGGTAGGCGTCAGGCATTCCGTCAGTTGAAGGATTGGGCGGGGAAAGTAGAAGAAGGGTCGAATGAAGCGAAGGACCTATCGCATATCGAACGGTTTTCCGCCTTCGAGCCGAAGGACCGTATTGTGTCGCTCGGTAAAGTCAAAGATCGCTTCTTCGAGGTTGGCGTCCACTTGCTGCCTGGCGACGGCGATCAGTTCGTGCAGCGCGCTTTTGCCAAGTATGCGGCTGAGGTCGGCGTGACAATCCACACCGATTTGGCGTTCAGTGCGGGCAATCTATGGTTTCTCCCGGTCGAGGGAAAACACGACAACGTCAAGCGCTTGGCCGAATTCTCCTTTGTGCGCGTGATTCGTCCCATGCCAAAGCTGCGTGGCATGCGCCCCGTCCAGCGATCAGCGGGTGTGACTGTGGCGTGCAATCTGCCAACGGAGCAGCAACCGCTGTCGTCGGAACCCAAGGTGGCAATCCTCGATGGCGGTCTGCCCAAGCGGCACAGCATTGCCCCGTGGGTGCGTACCTATCGCGTTCTGGACGAAAACGCGGCGGACGATCCGGGTGGCTTGGAGCATGGCCTTGGGGTGACTTCAGCATTCCTGTTTGGTCCTATCGCGCCGAACAGCACTGCGGCACGGCCTTACTCCTACGTCGATCACCTGCGTGTTCTAGATCGCGAAACCGACTCGGAAGACCCACTGGAACTTTACCGTACGCTGGGATTTGTCGAAGAAGTGTTGCTGTCGCGTCAATACCAGTTCATCAATCTCAGCCTTGGCCCGGACCTTCCGATCGATGACACCGATGTCCACGCCTGGACTTCGGTGATTGACGACCTGCTCAGCGATGGCGATACGCTGATGACAGTGGCTGTAGGCAACAACGGCGAGATGGACCGATCAGTGGGCAATGCCCGTGTGCAGGTTCCCTCTGACTGCGTCAACGCACTGTCTGTGGGGGCGGCCGATAATGTTGACGCCACGTGGGCGCGTGCGGCCTACAGTGCCATTGGACCTGGACGCAGCCCCGGTGTGGTGAAGCCGGATCTCATGGCTTTTGGCGGCGATGCATCCAATTCCAAGTATTTTCATGTGCTCGGTGAGGGCGCAAAACCGACACTGGTGCCACAACTCGGCACCAGTTTTGCTTCGCCATACCTGCTGCGCAACGCCGTCGGGGTGCGCGCAATTCTCGGTGCCGACTTGTCCCCACTGGCGATC
>NZ_WTVM01000020.1 GCF_012910885.1 Azoarcus taiwanensis
CGGCACCCGCTGCCCGTCTGCAGTACGGATGCGCAGATTGTGCAGATCATCGATCGCGGCCAGATCCTGACCGGCCAGACGCACGACGACATCGTAGGTCTCGCTGCTGCCGACGACTTCCAGAGCGGTGCTGCCGCGCAGCGCGGCCCTGACCTCATTGGCCACCATCGAGCCGTTCAGCCCGAACACTCCGGCGGTTTCCTTGAGACGTATGCGCACTTCCGGCTTGCCGGGGCGAAGGTCATCCGACAGGTCACGCACGCCGTCGAAGCCCCGCAGATAAGCCTGCAACTCGAGCGACGCCGATTTCAGCCGGTCGAGATCGGCGCCCTGCAGACGTAGATCGATATCCCGCCCGGCCACCCCGCGCTCACGGTCGGTGAACTTCAGCGACAACACATCCGGATGCTCGCCCGCTGCCTGCTTCCAGTAGGCGAGCATCTCGAGCAGCGTGCCGTCACGGGTGCCGGCCGGCAACAAATCGGCGGCGACGGTGGCCAGATGCGGACCGCTCTCGTAGGCGTCGGCGTGGGTGTTGTAGCGCACCGTCACGTTCTGAACCAGCGCCTGGCCCTCGGGTTGGCGGGGTGTGAACGACGTATCGAGTGCTTCAAGCGCGGCCACAACGTCGGCAACAACCTCCTGCGTGCGCACAAGCGGCGTGCCTTGCGGCAGCAGGATGCGCGCCTCGATGACATCGCTTTCGAGATCCGGAAACGCCTGAAACTTGAGCCAGCCGGCCGGCAAGGTCGCGACCGACATCAACAGCACCGCAACCAGCGTAGCGATCACCAGATACGGCTGCCTGATCGCGCGACGCAGGCTGCCGATGAAGATGCGGTCGCGAAAGGCCGTGAATCGTGCGTCGAACCACGCCTGGAAACCGCCCTGCCGCGTGATGTCGCGTTTGGCCAGCGCATGGCGGAGGTGAGCCGGCAAGACCAGAAACGCTTCGACCAGACTGACCACCAGCGTGACCAGCAACACCGCCGGCAAGTACTTGAGGATCTCCCCCATCTTGCCGCTCAGCAGCACCAGCGGCCCGATGATCGCCGCCGTCGTCAGGAAAGACGACAACACCCCCGGCATGACCTGCAGCGTACCGTCCACCGCGGCCTGGGCCGCACTCTTGCCGCGTCGGATATGGGCGGCGATGTTCTCCGAGATGACTATCGCGTCATCCATCAGAATACCGATGGCGACCAGCAAGGCCACCATCGTCATCATGTTCAGCGAGTAGCCTAGCCATTGCATCGCGAAGATGGCGCCGAGAAACGAAACCGGCAGACCGAGCGCGACCCAGAAGGAGAAACGCAGCGAAAAGAACGCCCACATCGTGAGCAGCACCAGCGCCAACCCCTGCCCGCCGTTACTCACCAGAATGCGCAAACGCTCGCGGATGTTGCTGGTGGAGTCCGCACTGATCTCGAGTTGCACGCCGCGAGGCGCGATCGCCCGCTCCCTTTCGAGCAACTCGACTATCGCGTCCATCACGCGCAGGCTGTCCTGGTCGCGTGTCTTCGAGATCTCGAGCAGCGCGGCACGCCTGCCATTGAAGTAGACCGCCTGTTCGGCCTGATCGAACTCGGTGCCAAGGCTCGCAATGTCGCCCAGGCGCACATGCCCGCCCGTTCGGCTCGACACCACAACCACATCGGCGAACTCGGTCGGCGTCCGTCGCTGATCCTTGAAGCGTACGATGAGTTCGCCGCCGGGCGTGCTCATCGTACCGGCGGGAAGGTCTAGACTGGCCCGCTCGATCGCCGCCTGCACGTCGGTGACGCCGAGCTGATGGCGATGCAGGGCCGCTGCCGGCACTTCGACGACGATGTTCTGATCGGAGAAACCCTGGATTCGCACTTGCGCGATCCGGGCATCGGACTTCAACCGTGTCTTGACCGCTTCGGCATAGGCTTTGAGGTCCTCGTCACGCATGTCGGCGGTCAGTGCGATGCTGGCGACGTGGCGGGTTCGCTCGAGTTTGGTCACCGACGGGCGCTCGACGCGTTCGGGGAATCCGGTAATGGCTTCGACCTGTGACTTGACGTCGTTGAAGAACGCGTCGATGTCTTCGCCCTCACGCATCTCGGCGGTCGCGATCGCGACATTCTCGCGGGCATCGCAGCGCAACTCGCGCAAACCGCTGACGACATCGAGCGCGTCCTCGACACGCTGACACACCGCATCCTCGACGTCTTCCGGCGTGGCCCCTGGGTAGGCGATGCGCACCTCGACCTCGGTCGTCGCCAGTTCGGGAAAGCTGTCGCGCTGAAGATTGGGTGCGGCAGCGAGACCGAGCACCGCGATGGCGACCATCAGCAGATTGGCTGCGGTGGGATGGTTGGCGAAGTAGCGGATCATGCGCCTGCGGCCTCGAGCAGTTGCGCACGGATTTGCGGGTCGTCCCTGGGCGCAAGCAACATGCCCTGGATCGGCGATTGCAGATCGGACACCACCACGCGATCGCCAGGCTCCAGCCCCTTGGATACCACCGCATAGCTGCCCGAACTGAAGGCAAGCCCCACATCACGGAAGGCCAGGCGCTCGTCGGCATCGACAACCATGACCTGGCCGCTGCGCACGACCGACACCGGGATCACGACTTTTCCTTCCAGCGCAGGGGCGACCAGCTCCACCTCGACGAAGGTGTTACGAAACAGGCTTGGGCGCTCGGTGGGTCGGGCCGCAGCCGCTGCATCATCGACGACGGCCACCACGCCCATGGTCTGCGTCTGTGGGTCGACGCTGCCGCTGCTACGGTCGATCCGGGCCGGCCAGACCACCGCGTGGGTCGCGGTGCGCAAGGTCACCCGGGCCTCGAGCTCGCGCAGGGCGCGCGCGGGGTCGGGAAGTGCGCCCGGGGACACCGCGCTCATCAGCGGCCGAAGCATTCCGATTGGGAAGCGCGCCTCGACCTCCACTGCGTCGAGCCCATCCGCGCTGAACAGCAACTGGCCACGGTTTGCGTACTGCGCCTCGCTGATCCGGACCTCGGTGATCCGTGCGTCGAACGGTGCCACAACCTCCGTACGATCCAGGTCCAGCGTGGCAATGGCTCGCTGCACACTCAAACCCTCGCGCTCGACGAGATTCAGCGCCAGCGTATTGCGCAGATTCTGCAACTGGATCTCGGCGCCGATGAGTTGCCGCTCGGCCGCCTCGACCGCAGTCTGAGTCGTGGTGCCGCGTGCTGCCAGATCGCGTTTGCGCTTGAGGTCGTCGCGCAGCAGCGCATGATCGCGCTCGGCGATCGACAGACTCGCACGGGTCGCCCGCTCCTGGGTTTCGGAAACTGCCACCTGTGCGTCGATCTGCGCGATAGCGAGCCGATACTGACTGTCATCGATACGCAGCAACGCATCACCGGCAGACACGGTATGACCATTCTTCAGGGCGTCAGCCACCCAGACAACCTGACCCGGCACTTCGGCCACGGCTTCCCAGGTCCGCACCGGTTTGACCGCTCCGAAACCCACTTCAGACGGACGCACCGTCATCGGCTCGATCACAAGCGTGCGCACCGGCACGGCGCGCTCAACCGGTTCGATGCGATGCGGCGCCTGCTGCAGTCTGGGCGCGACGACCAACGCCGCGACACCAAGCATCAGAGGAGGCAGCAACCAGAGCGCTTTTTTCCAGTTCATCGCGTAAGTCCGTCCATGGGCCTGTCAGACTTCACTCAACGCTGGCCGAACCACATGCGCGAGAGCAGTCGATCCTTGACCACGAACTGGTGGTACAGCGCTGCAAGCACATGCACCACGATGAGCAGCATCAGACCCTTGGCCACCAGACCGTGCACCGCGCGCGGAGCGAGCCCCTCGAAAGTGGCGGGCAGCGGCGCCGACGAACCGAAGAACACGATCTCGCCGAGACCACTCATCATCGACGTGGCGACGCCACTGAGGGCCATGATCAGAACGAACGCGTACAGCAACCAGTGAGCCGGTTGCGACAAACGGTCTGCGAGTGTCTTGCCGGTGCGCGCCGGCGCGGGGTGGCTGGTCGTCAGACGCGTCACGAGTCGCACGAGCATCAAGGCAAGAATGCTCAGCCCGAAAAGCATGTGCCCGCGCAGCGCATCGATCTTTGCCGGATCGCTGTTGGGGATGTCGACCAGCACGTTGCCACCCATGATGAGCGCCAGCATGATCAACGGCACCATCAGCCAGTGAAGGGCAACGAGAAGGGGGTGGTAGCGTTTCGGTTTCATGATCTGGTTCCGTGGATAGATGTGGTTGATCCGGCGGCGCCGGAGGGAAGCTCAGCGAGGCAGCAAGCCGCGCCGATAGATTGCGAAGACGGCCGGCGTTCTGTCGCGCATCGCTGCCATATCTCCCGAGATCAGGGCCTGCATGACGAGCCCCTGAATCGTGCCGATGAACAGTACGGCGGCGGCTGCGGAATCTATCTCGGTGGCGATCTCGCCTTGCGCCTTGCCGGCCTCCAGCACTGTCTCGAGTCTCGCGGCATACCTTGCGATCAGCGTGCGAGCGAGTTTGCGCGCCGGAGTATCGGCACCACGCTGCAACTCGCCGAACATCATCCTCGGCACCCCGGGATGCCGGGCTATGAAATCGATGTGGGCAAAGAACATGGCCTCGAGCGCCGCAAGCGGTGATGCGGCATCCCGCGCGGCGCGCTCGGTACGTGCCAGCAGACGCTCGGAAACCCACTCCATGACGGTCTGCCAGATGGCATCCTTGCTTGGGAAGTGCCGAAACAGGGCACCCTGGGTGACCTTCATCCGCGCTGCAATCGCTGCGGTGGTGATTTCGCTCGGGTTTTCCTCGGCCGCGAGTGCGACGACGGTGTCGACCGTCACCGCCCGCCGCTCCTCAGCGGACAGGTATCTGCTGTTGGCCATCGGATCTCCTGACCGCTCTAAAGTGAGTAATTGCTCACTATCTTAGAGCCAGCAGTCGAGCCGCCAAGTATCAGCTTGTACAGAAAGCTTGGACAGGTGACCGTCCAGGACACCGGCAAGAAGGAAAGATCGCCGGTTTCAGCCGGGTCTTTGCCTCGGAATCAACTGCGCGTTGAGGGCCGGGTCAGTGCGAACGTGGCGCAGAAGGAGGCCGCGAGGGCCAGCGCCGTACTCGGTCGTGCTCACCCCTCAACACGGTTTCGGCGTCGAGCGACCGGATCGGGGTGTCCAGATCCGTCGGGATGAGACCAGTCAGCTGGAGTTGCAGGTAACGGGTGCAAGTAACCCGCAAGAAGGAGGTGAAGTTCGCCCGATCACCCAGCGCGCCGGCTTCATCGAGTTCGTCGTGCAGCCGGGTGACCAGCTGAGGCACGCTCAGGCCGTCACGCGCACCGATCTCCTCCAGCGCCTGCCAATAGATGTTCTCCAGCCGGAGGCTGGTGGCCACACCGCGCAGGCGGATCGACCGGGCGCGAGAGGCATACAGCTCCGGATCGGCGGTGGTGAAGATCTGGCACATGACTGACCTCGTCTCGGTTGGGTCGCGTTTCGTACTCGTATTCTAGGCGACCCCAGAATGCGCTGCCCGGTCGCGCGATACCGCAATCGGGCAGCACGAGCGCAACCTCAATGGTTGATCCGCGTGCCAAGCACTGAGAGAAACTGCGCAATCCACGCAGGATGGGCCGGCCAGGCAGGGGCGCTGACGAGGTTCCCATCGGTCACTGCCTGGTCGACGGGAATGTCTGCATAGGTACCTCCGGCGAGTTCGACCTCGGCGCGACAGGCAGGATAGGCCGAGCAGCGCTTGCCCTCCAGCACCCGGGCTCCCGCCAACAACTGGGCGCCGTGACAAATCGCCGCTACCGGTTTGTCGGTCACGAAAAAATGACGCACCAGGTCCACTACCTGATCATTCATGCGCAGGTACTCAGGGCCACGGCCGCCTGGAATCACGAGTGCGTCGTACTGCTCCGCTCGCACATCCGCAAAAGACGCATTCAACGTGAAGTTGTGGCCCCGCTTCTCGGAATAGGTTTGATCTCCCTCGAAATCGTGGATGGCGGTGGCGATCGTCTCGCCAGCGCGCTTGCCCGGGCACACCGCATGCACTTCGTGACCGACTGCCTGCAAGGCCTGAAAAGGCACCATCGTTTCGTAGTCTTCGCAGTAATCACCGCAGATCATCAGAATCTTCTTGCTCATCGTCTCCTCCTTGTCTGAACACCGAGGCTGTGTGTGCCTCGGGGAACAGTGTGAAGGGCATGGCAAGGGGGCGGGTGGTACCCGGTTACGACATGGCGCGAAAGCCGTTCATCGGAGACATCGCCCACTCGATAACAATTCGACTACTCCAGTGCGGTCGCGTGCCACATCCGCAACGCTTCCAGTGACAAGCCCTGGTCCGGCTGGAGGACCATTCTCGCGCCATCGAAGGCTTCATCGGTCTTGTAGTCACTGAGCGTCACGATCGTCGGAATACCGGCGGCGAGGCTGGCCGCCAGGCCATGTGCGGAATCCTCGATTGCGAGGCAGTCCTGCGCCGGCAGTTGCAACTCCTTGAGTGTCCAGAGATAGACATCCGGCGCGGGTTTCTTGCGCGGCACCAGATCTCCCGAGGCGATGAAATCGAACCAGCTGTCCGCTTCCGGCCCCAGATTCGACTTGAGCAGGCCGACCACGTTCTGATGACGCGAACTCGAGGCGATCGCGACGCGCAACCCCTCGGTGCGGGCTTCGCAAATGAGCTGCCCGAGGTCCGCACGCAAGAGAATCGCCCCGCTTTCGAGCATCCGCTGGTAGTGATCGGTCTTGATCTTGTGGATCCGCTGCAGCAACTGCTCGAAGTCCGGGCGAGCGAAGGTTGCGGGATCGAAGCGCTCGGCGTAATGGCGAATGCGCTCGCGACCACCTGCGATTTCGAGTAGCTCACCGTAAAAATCCTCGTCCCAGTGCCAGGGCAATCCCACCTCCTCGAAGGCGGCATTGAAAGCCGGACGATGACCATCACGCTCGGTGTTGGCCAGCGTGCCATCGACGTCGAAGATCAGGGCGCGCAATGTCATTAAGTCGCAAGCCTCGAAAAAGGAAGAGCGTAGCCTCGGTGGAGCGGCGGAGCCAGACAATAATCCTGATATCAGTATGGTCGTTCACGCGGGCGCTGCCAATGTTAGACTTCCGCCAAGGCATTGGAAGACTGCGCCAACCCATACGCCAGGGAGGGATTCATTGAAGCCCACCGATACAAAAGCGCCCGACTACTTTCACAAGGTCGTGGATTGCCAGTGGGCGTGTCCCGCCCACACTCCGGTCCCGGAGTACATCCGCCAGATCGCATCCGGCCACTTTGCCGAAGCGTACATGATCAACTGGCGCTCGAATGTCTTCCCCGGCATTCTCGGACGAGTGTGCGACCGCCCTTGCGAGCCGGCATGCAGACGCGGACGGGTTGACGAAGCGCCGGTCGCGATCTGTCGACTGAAACGCGTCGCGGCCGACTTCAAGGAAGACATCTCCGACCGATTGCCGGTCGCACCGACACAGAAGAACGGCAAGCGCATCGCCTGTGTCGGCGCCGGACCAGCCTCTCTCACGGTGGCACGGGATCTCGCACTGCTCGGCTATGAGGTCAGCGTGTTCGACGACGGCGCGCGCGCGGGCGGAATGATGCGCAGCCAGATCCCGAAATTCCGTCTGCCGGACAGCGTCATCGACGAGGAATGCGGGCACATCGCCCGACTCGACGTGGCGATCCACCAGAACCACCGGATCGCCAGCCTGGGTAGTCTGCTTACCGAGGGCTGGGATGCGGTGTTCGTCGGCACCGGCGCGCCGCGCGGACGCGATGCGGAGCTGCCAGGACGCAAGGAGGCGGCGGCCCACATCCACATCGGCATCGAATGGCTGGCCAACGTCGCGTTTGGCCATGTCGAGCATATTGGCAAGCGGGTCATCGTGCTCGGGGGCGGAAACACCGCGATGGACTGTTGCCGTTCGGCACGCAGGCTCGGCGGCGAGGATGTCCGCGTCGTTGTGCGCAGCGGCTTCGACGAGATGAAGGCCTCACCCTGGGAGAAGGAAGATGCTCTGCACGAGGGCATTCCGATCCACAACTACCTGATGCACACGGCGTTTCTTCACGACAACGGGCGGCTGACCGGTGTGCGCTTCGAGCAGGTGCGCGCCGAATACGATGAGCGGGGTCGGCGGAAGCTGGTGCCGACCGGCGAACCGGATATCGTCATGGAATGTGATGACGTTCTGGTTGCGATCGGCCAGGAGAACGCGTTCCCGTGGATCGAGCGCGACCTCGGACTGGATTTCGATGAATGGGGGCTGCCGGTACTCGATCCGGTCACACTGCAATCCACGCTGCCGCGCGTGTTCTTCGGGGGCGACGCCGCGTTCGGCCCGAAGAACATCATCACCGCCGTGGCACAAGGCCACGAGGCGGCGATCTCGATCGACCGCTTCTGTCGCGCGCGCCCCCTGGACCGGCGCCCACCGCCAACGGTCGAACTCGCCAGCCAGAAGATGGGCATCCACGAGTGGAGCTACGACAACCAGATTTCCGAGGAAGCACGCAAGAAAGTGCCCCTGAAAGCACTTGAGGACACCCTGGCCGACATACGAGTGGAAGTCGAACTGGGCTTCGATGTGCGGCTCGCCTGTGCCGAAGCCGAGCGCTGCCTCAATTGCGACGTGCAGACCGTATTCACCCCGAAGCTGTGTATCGAGTGCGATGCCTGTGTCGACATCTGCCCGGTTGAATGCATCAACTTCACCGCGGACGCCGACGAGCCGGACCTTCGTGAGCGGCTCAAAGTCCCGGCGCGGAACACCGACCAGGCACTCTATGTCGCCGACGGGCTCAAGACCCACCGCATCATGGTGAAGGACGAGAACGTCTGCCTACACTGCGGCATGTGTGCTGAGCGCTGCCCGACCGGCGCATGGGACATGCAGAAATTCCTGTTGAACACTGCCCTCGCCGGGGCGGAGGCGCCCAGAACATGAGTGCACAGCCGACACCCATCCATCGCAGCAACGACTTCGTCATCAAGTTCGCCAACGTCAACGGCTCGGGCTCGGCGTCGGCAAACGAATTGTTCGCCCGTGCGATCATCCGCATGGGCGTTCCGGTCACGCCGCGCAACATCTTCCCGTCGAACATCCAGGGGCTGCCGACGTGGTACGAGGTGCGCGTCAGCGGCGAAGGCTGGCTGGGCTGCCGTGGCGGCTGCGACATGATGGTCGCGATGAATCCACAGACCTGGGATCGCGATCTCGCGGGCTTGGACGCAGGAGGCTACCTGCTGTACGACTCCACCAAACCGATGCCGCGTTCGAAATTCCGCGACGACATCACGGTGCTGGGGATCCCGCTCACCGCCCTGTGCAACCGGGAATACTCCGACGCCCGCGAGCGCCAACTCTTCAAGAACATGATGTACGTCGGCGCGCTGATCGCGTTGCTCGACATGGACTTCGCGGTGGCCGAAAGACTCGTCGCCGACCGCTATCGTGGCAAGGACAAACTCATCCAGGCCAACATCAACGCCCTGCGCATCGGCCACGACTATGCGACCAGCCACCTGGACTGTCCGCTCGGGCTGCGTATCGAAGCGGCCGACAAGGTCGGCAACCGCATTTTCATCGACGGCAACAGTGCCTGCGGACTCGGCGCGGTGTATGGCGGAGCCACAGTCGCCGCCTGGTATCCGATCACGCCATCCACATCCGTCATCGAGGCCTTCACCGCCTATTGCCGCAAGTACCGCACCGACCCGGACAACGGTATGGCCCGCTACGCCATCATGCAGGCCGAGGACGAGCTCGCGTCGATCGGCATGGTGATCGGCGCCGGCTGGAACGGCGCGCGGGCGTTCACGGCGACGTCCGGCCCCGGCATCTCACTGATGCAGGAGTTTTTCGGTCTCGCCTATTTCGCAGAGGTGCCGGCTGTGGTTTTCGACGTCCAGCGTGGCAGCCCGTCGACCGGCATGCCCACGCGTACACAGCAGTCCGACCTGCTCGCCTGCGCCTATGCCTCGCACGGCGACACCCGCCATGTGCTGCTGTTTCCGGAAGACCCCTACGAGTGCTTCGCGCTCGGCGCCCAGGCCTTCGATCTGGCCGAACGTCTGCAAACACCGGTGTTCGTATTGCTCGACCTAGACATCGGCATGAACGAACGCCTGTGCGCGCCGTTCGACTGGGACGACGAGCGCCGCTACGACCGCGGCAAACTGATGAGCCATGAAGACCTCGAAGCCGGCAAGAACTTCGGCCGCTATCTCGACGTCGATGGCGACGGCATTCCCTATCGCACGATCCCGGGCACACATCCTACCAAGGGCGCCTATTTCACGCGGGGTACGACGCGCAATGCCTACGCCAAATACAGCGAAACCGGCGCCGACTACATCTACAACATGGAACGACTGCGCCGCAAGTTCGCCACCGCTAAGGATCTCGTGCCAGGGGCGGTGGCCCGTCCGGCAACGCGTCCTACCCGTATCGGCGCAATCCACTACGGTTCGACGGGTCCGGCAATGGCCGAAGCCCTGGCCATGCTCGAGCGCGAGGACATCCACATCGACTCGCTGCGTGTGCGCGCATTCCCGTTTGGCGACGAAGTCATGCAGTTCATCGCCGACCACGACTTCGTCTTCGTCGTCGAGCAGAATGAAAGCGCACAGCTTCGTTCGCTGCTGATCAACGAGGGCGAGATCGACCCGAAGCGCCTGGTGCGCGTGCTGCACTACGACGGATCGCCAATTACCGCACGTTTCATCGCGACCCATATCGCCGAGGCCGTGACCGACCGCAAGGTCAGCCCCATCGGTCAACCCGTTCGCAAGGTGGCGCCATGACCTATCTCGCAAAGCCCCGGCTTCTTGCCGCAACTGCGCCCCGTAATGCCCTTGGCTATACCCGCCGCGACTACGAGGGCGCGATCTCGACCTTGTGCGCCGGATGCGGGCACGATTCGATCAGCGCCGCAATCGTTCAGGCCTGTTTCGATCTGGACATCGAACCTCACCGCGTCGCCAAGCTCTCGGGCATCGGCTGTTCGAGCAAGACTCCGGACTATTTTCTCGGCAACTCGCACGGTTTCAACAGTGTGCACGGGCGCATGCCGTCGGTGCTGACCGGTGCCGCACTGGCCAACCGCAACCTGATCTACCTTGGCGTATCCGGCGACGGCGACTCGGCTTCGATCGGTATCGGCCAGTTCGCGCACGCAATGCGGCGTGGCGTAAACATGACCTACATCGTCGAGAACAACGGCGTCTATGGTCTTACCAAGGGCCAATTCTCGGCCACCGCGGACAAGGGCTCGAAGAGCAAACGCGGCGTGGTGAATAGCGACAATCCGATCGACCTCGCCGCCCTCGCGCTGCAGCTTGGGGCAAGCTACGTCGCCCGCAGTTTCTCGGGCGACAAGGAGCAGCTCGTGCCGCTGATCAAGGGCGCGCTTCGCCACAATGGCCCTGCGTTCATCGACATCATCAGCCCGTGCGTGACGTTCAACAACCACGCAGGCTCGACCAAGAGCTACGACTATGTGCGCGAGCATAACGAGGCGGTCAACCGGGTCGAGGTGATTCTGCCGCGTGACCGCATCGAGACCTCGTATCCGCCCGGCTCACTCCGACGCATCGTGCAGCATGACGGATCCATCCTGCATTTGCGAAAGCTCGGCGAAGACTACGATCCGACCGATCACATTGGCGCGATCAATCATCTCCAGGAGCGCCACGCGCTGGGCGAGATCGTCACCGGGTTGTTGTATGTGGACAACAGTGCGGAGGACATGCACCGCCACCTGAACACGGTCGAGAAGCCCCTCAACCAGCTCGGCGACGCCTACCTGTGTCCCGGCAGCAAGGCGCTCGACGCACTCAACGCATCGCTGCGCTGAACGCGACCGCGCCGGCCTTCAGGCGTCACGAACGAAGGTCTCGGCGAGCTGAATGCCGTTCAAGTCACAGGCGACACGCGAAACACGGCTTCGTCGTCCCAGTGCTCGAGGAGGATGCGCTCGACTCGCTGCTGCCAGAGCCGGCCGAACAACTCGCGCTCGGCCGCATCCGCTTCGCCACGGATACAGCGCCCGATCAACACGGGCACCTCGGGGGCCGCCGGGACCAGCGAAAGATCGGCCTGCCCATCCACTGCGGCGCCGTTATCCAGCCGGGTGAAGCGCAGTGCGAGCCGCTGCTCGGCGCCGAAATGCTGCAGATCGCGCCGCACGAACCGTCCTGCCAAGCCCTTGAAACCACCTGACTGGGCAGCGCCACTAAGCAGGCCAAGGACAGCGGCAGTCACCCCGGTGACCCCCTCCTCCAGCGGCTGCGCAAAGTCGATGCGTACGCCGCCACGCTCCGGCAACTCGCCCGGATACAAGGCGGTCAGCGCATGACAGCCCAGAGCGTAAGCCGAAGCGACCGTGGGGCAGGAATGGCCGGCGAGCTTCACCGCATCCTCGTAGCCGTAGTCGAGAATGCCCTGCTCGGCAGAGCCGAGGAATTCGGCCAGGGGATCGCGCACCCGCAAGTGGGGTACATGATGAAAAAAGGCTGGAAAATTCATTCTGGAATCCTGTCACGGAAGTGTCGGGTCGGCTCTGGGAGGGTATCTCTCCGGCACGGCTGGACATTGATGGCGATCAAGCCCACCAACCCAACCGCGCGGCAGCCGCGGGGGCTGGTTGGATACCTCAGCCGAGCGCCATCAGCCCTATGGATCACCGAGATCGCTCGCCAGAAACGGCTTCTGCGTCGCCGGCGCGTCGCGCCCAGCCGGAGTCGGCGATCGGCATACATATGACTTTGGTCAAATGCTCCCGCTTCGCCAAGAGGTAGGATGAAATGATATTGTTCGTCTGGGCCAGGCACGCCCGCCTCGCCCGGACCGACGATATCGCCCGAAGCGATGCCACAAGGCAGCAAAGAGAGCGCAACATGAACAAACCCGCGGAAACCGAAGTCTGTCTGACTGAGCGGGACCCTTCACCAGCCAGCGAGCAGGCTTCCCAGTGCTTGCTCGGCTGTGTCGCGCTGTCCGACCTGATCTCGGACGACATATCGGTCGGCGAGGTTGTGCGCCCCTTCATTCTCGAATGTGGGCCAGACACCGAGGTCTGCGAAGCCGCCAGACGGATGAGCGAGGCGCATGTGAGCTCGATCCTGGTGGTCGAGTGCGACTCGGTACTGGGTATCTGGACCGAACGCGACGCGCTGATGCTCGATCTCGGTCTGGAGGATTCCCTGAATCGACCGATTCGCGAGGTGATGAGCGCCCCGGTCAAATCCATCCCGCAAGACCTGAACATCCGCGAACTCGCAGTTCGCTTTCGTGACGACCACGTCCGCCACTATCTCGTCGTGGACGAGGAAGGCCGCCGCCGCGGCATCGTCTCGCAGACCGATGTCGTGCTGAATCAGGGCATCGAACACTACTTGAAGCTCAAGAGTGTCAGTGCGATCGTCAAGAGCGGTTTCACCCCTTTGTCGAGTGACAGCAACTTGTCGGATGCCACCCGGCTGATGCGCGACAAGGGGTGCGACGCGGTGGCAGTCACCTACCCGGAAGGCGGATTCGGAATCCTGACGGAGCGCGATGTCACCCGGCTGATCGCCGCGCGCAGCGCCGCACGAAGCGTTGGGGAGGTTGCCAGTCGTCCGCTGCTCACGGTAGACGTCAGAACCAGCCTCTACCGGGTTCGCTGTCTGCTCGCCGACCGAGGCATCCGCCACATCGGGGTGGTGGACGAATCCGGCGCCCTCGCGGACCTGATCAGTTTCAGCGACATCCTCACCGGCATGGAGCTCGCCTACGTGCGCGAGCTGCAGGAGGCGCTGCGGGCGCGGGATGCCGAACTCAATGCGTCGCAGCGCGATCTGCGCCTTGCCGAGAAGGTCATCGAGTCATCGCTCGAAGGCATTCTGATCACGGACGAAGCCTTGCGCATCGTATCGGTGAACCCCGCTTTCACGCGACTGACCGGGTTCACATTCGAAGAAGTGCGCGGACGCTCGCCGGGGGCGTTCAAGTCCGGGCGCCACGACGCAAGCTTCTATCGTGCGATGTGGCAATCGATCGATACTTGCGGGTACTGGCAGGGCGAGATCTGGAATCGGCGAAAGAGCGGCGAACTCTACCCCTCAATGCTGGCCATCACCGCCATACATGACCGCCACGGGCGCCTGACCAATTATGCGGCGTTGTTCAGCGACATCAGCCAGATCAAGGACAGTGAAGAGCAGATTCGCAATCTCGCCTACTACGACCCGCTGACCAGCCTCCCCAACCGGCGGCTGCTCGAGGACCGTCTGCAGGTCGCCCTCGCGCATGCGCACCGCAGCCAAACGCGGGTGGCAGTGATGTTCGTCGATCTCGATCGATTCAAGCGGATCAACGACACGCTGGGCCACGAGGTCGGCGACCAGGTGCTGATGGAAATCGCCCAACGCTTGCGGCACTGTCTGCGCGAGGACGATACGGTCGCGCGAATGGGTGGTGACGAGTTCATCATCGTGCTTGGCGATGTGAAGCATGAAGATGCACCTGCGCAAGTTGCGTCGAAGATCATCGAAGCGCTGCGTGAACCCGTAGTGATCGACGGACGCGAGCTTGTCATCACCACCAGCATCGGCATCAGCGTGTATCCGGAGGACGGTGCGGATGCGACGGTGCTGATCAAGAACGCCGACACCGCAATGTATCGGGCCAAGGACGAGGGTCGCAACAGCTTCCAGATGTATCAGACGGCGATGAACGCCCGTTCGCTGGAGCACCTGGCGCTGGAGGCCGCTCTGCACCACGCGCTCGAACGCGAAGAGCTGGTGCTGCACTACCAGCCGGTGGTCGACATCGCCAGCGGCAAGGTAGTCGCGGCCGAGGCGTTGCTGCGCTGGCAGCACCCGGACCTCGGGTTGGTGTCGCCGGCCGATTTCATTCCACTTGCCGAGGAGACCGGCCTGATCCTGCCGATCGGCGCCTGGGTGTTGCGCGAAGCCTGCCGGCAGCGCCAGTCGTGGGCGAAACAGGGGTTCGAGCTTCCGAGAATCAAGGTCAACTTGTCCGCACGCCAGTTTCGCGACCCGAATCTCGTATCGCTGATCTCCGGCATCCTCTCGGAAACCGGCATGCCTGCCACCTCGCTCAACCTCGAGCTGACCGAAAGCGTGCTGATGGACGAGAGCGAGTTCGGCATAGCGGTACTTGCGCGCCTGCGCGATCTCGGCTTGGGACTTGCGCTCGACGATTTCGGCACCGGCTATTCGTCGCTGGCCTATCTGAAACGTTTCCCCATCGACGAGCTCAAGATGGACCGGTTGTTCGTGCGCGACGTCGAGCGCAAGCCGACCGATGCCGCGATCACCCGCGCCATCATCTCGCTGGCCCACAGTCTGGGACAGAAAGTCGTCGTGGAAGGCATCGAAACCCAGGCCCAGCTGGAGATTCTCACCGACGGCGGGTGCGACATGGCTCAGGGCTTCCTGTTCAGCAAACCGGTCGCTGCGGCCGAATTCCGGGCCTGGTGCGACGCAAGCAACCGCAACACCTGAGCCGCGCTCGGGCGTCTGTGTGCCGGTCGATTCATCGGCGCGGTGCGATGGTCCAGCCGCAGCCGCGGCTTGCCGACAATCAGGCTTTGTCGGGCTTGGGCGCGCTGATCGCGCTCAGCTCGGCGCACACGCGGGCGAACACCTCGGTCGCCTGATCGGGATCGAAGCGGGTCTTCTTGAGCTTCCTGATACCCATCAGGTCGAGCCGAATATGCTGTGCCGGGGTGATGCCCTCCTGCGCAAGCGTCTCCTTTACGCAGGCGAGCACGCAACCATCAAGCGCCAGTATTGGACGACCGGAATGCGCGACGCGCAACAGCGTGGGTACCTTGCCACCTACGCCGGCAATGCACGACATCTCGGCCAGCCCCGCTTCATCGAGCGCGAGCGCGACATGGTTGGCCAACTGCGCCGCATTCGAACAGCCGGAACAGGAGTAGACCAGCGGCGGCTTCGCCTCCCTGCGTGACGACTGCGCTTGATTACTGCCGAAGGTCTCGGTCCCGGCGCCTGCGGTCTTCATCGTGAAACGCTTCCGACTCAATGGTCGCGGGCGCTCGTGCGTTTGAGTCGCCCGCATCTTGAAGATGCCCGTGCTGCGTGTTCAGCAACACCCACCGCAGCAATCGCTCTGCTTTTTCACCGGCTGGAGCGTCGCCGCGGCACCAAGCCAGCGCTCGAACTCCTGCTCCGTCGGGTAGCGACCCGCCAGCGAGACTTCGCCATCCACCAGCACCAACGGTAGCGCCGACTTGCCGTTTCGCGCAAGAAAACCGGCTACGGTGGGGTTCTGCTCGAATGCAGCAGCTTGCTGCGTGAGGTCGAAGCAATCAATCGCCTTCCCCTGTTCGCGAACCTGGTCGATCACGGCTGCTCCGGCATCGGCGGAAGCGGCGGCATTGAAGTCAGCAAAGATCTGGATACTGGTCATGAATTCACCCAAAAGCGTTTACAGAAAGATCGGCTCCGCCACACGACGGGCGGAAACCGGCGTGTGAATGCTGAGCCTTCCACGAGTGCGAGTAAATGACCTGGAATAAGAAACACACAGGCTGAACGTGACCATGCTGTCCGCTCCCCGGGTCAGCCTGCATCCTGGCGCCCCCTATCTTCGGGGCCCACCTTGTCCCGGCGGTTGATGACATGGGCCGAAGGCGTGTCCCGAAACGGCATCGCCAGCATGCCGGCGAGCCGGTCTGCCTGGCGCGCGTCGCGAAACTCGGTGAGGCCGATGAGCATGCCGACGTGGCCATCCCTCGGCTGCGCGCGATAGGTCCCGAACAACCTGTCCCACCAGGGCAGGCAGAAGCCGTAGTTGGAGTTGGTTTCGACTTCATACACCGAGTGATGTACTCGATGCATGTCGGGCGTCACGACGAACAATCGCAGCACGCGGTCCGCCGCTGCGGGCAGGCGGACGTTGCCATGGTTGAACATCGAGGTCGCGTTGAGCAACACCTCGAAGATCACGACAGCGACCACCGGTGGACCGAGCACCACGATGGTCGCGAACTTGATCAGCATCGACAGCACGATCTCAAGCGGATGAAAGCGTGCGCCAGTAGTGACGTCGTAGTCCAGATCCGCATGGTGCACCCGGTGCAGCCGCCAGAGCAGCGGAACCGCGTGGACCATGACGTGCTGCAGCCAGATCACGAAATCCATCGCCACCACTGCCAGCAGGATCGCCATCCACAGCGGCAGATCGATCAGGTTGAACACGCCCCAGCCATGGGCCGCACAGAAGGCCGCGACGCCGACCGCGGCCGCGGGAAACAGCAGCCTGACGATGAGCGTATTGAGCGCGACAATGCCGAGGTTCGACGCCCAGCGCACTGTGCGCCCAAGTGTCAACGCCCGACGCGGCGCGAGCACCTCCCAGAGCGCCACTGCAGCGAAGACGCCAATGAAGAAACCGAGCCGGATCAGAGGCTCGCTGTCGAGAATGAGGGTTTCCAGAGTCATGTCGAATCAGAGCGCCGCGCAGCCATGTGGTTCGACCCCTTGTCAGCCAAATGATCATTACAGCGCTTCGCTGTCGGGCGAACAAGCTGCGCTCCCGGGGTGGCGCCAACACGCACTTGAACGCAGCGCGTGAAGCGCACTATTCTTCGAAGAACTGGCAGATTGACTGCCAGCACCAATGTCGAGCGGAGTCGTTTCAGCAGGCCCTCTCCGGTTCAAGGGTGAGCAAGCGCGTGTGACCTCATCCCGTGTGTCTGATTGCTGCATCAACAGAATGTCATGAGCCCAGCACTTCTCCCGCCACCCGCCTGGCTCCAGCACGCCCTGTTCGACCCGATCCTCACACTGATGGCGCAAAGCGACTTTGAACTGCCGGCCGATCTCGACGAGCTGAACGCACTGGTTCGCCTTCATGCGCCCGAACTGCGCACCCGGGCTGGTCTGCCGGTTCGCTTCGGACCGCAGCTCTCCAGCGAAGTCGGCTACGAGGCCCATATCGACGCCACCGGCGAGGTGCCGACGCGCCCGCAGAACTGGCATGACTACTTCAACGCACTGGCCTGGCGCGTGTGGCCGCGCAGCAAGGCTATGTGCAACGCGCTGCATCTGCGCACCATCGCCGCGCGCGAGGTCGCCAACCTGACCGGTCGCGGCCGACAACGTGATGCCATGACCCAGTTCGACGAATGCGGCGTGCTGGTGGTAACGAGCGAGCCGGCCATCGCAGCCGCTCTGGCCGATCACGCCTGGCACGAGGCGTTCTGGACTCGGCGTCCGCAGCTCGCCGGCACCACCCGCTTCATGGTGCTCGGCCACGCAAGCTGGGATCAGTTGCGAGCGCCGTTCTTCGGGCTCTGCGCAAAGGCCTTGTACCGGGTCGTGTCGCCGGCCTGGTTCGACCTCACTCCGGAGATGCAACAGACCGAGGCGGACGAGTGGCTCGCGACCGAGTTCGAGCGCCGCGGCGACCTGCTCGATCCTCGCGACTTCTCGCCGCTGCCGCTGATGGGCGTCCCCGGCGTCACACCGGACAACAAGCAAGAGGCATACTATGCCGATACTCGCCAGTTCCGTCCCGCGCGCCGGACAGCCCGGCAAACGCCCGAAGCTCTCGGGCTGACCTGAAGTCCCACGCTCAGCATGCCGATTCGAAAAACCATCCAGGGTCGACACGTCCCGGTCAAGATCTGGACCGACGACGTGGACGAAGGCTCGCTCGCACAGCTGGCCAACGTCGCAAGTCTGCCCTTCATCCATCACCATGTCGCTGCGATGCCGGACGTGCATCTGGGCATCGGCGCGACGATCGGCTCGGTCATCGCCACGCGCAAGGCCATCATACCGGCGGCCGTCGGTGTGGACATCGGTTGCGGCATGGTGGCCACACGACTGTCCCTGACCGCTGCCGACCTGGACGACAAGGCCTTGCGTCGGGTGTTCGATCAGATCTCCCGCGACGTGCCGGTGGGCCGAGAACAGCACCCCGACGACAAGGTGGCAGTGGAGGCGGTCCGCCCGTTCGAAGCCGGACTGCGAACACTGCTCGCTCGCCACCCGCAACTGTTGAAGCGCTTGGGCCGTCACTCCAAGTGGATGAACCAGATGGGCACGCTCGGCGGGGGCAATCATTTCATCGAGATCTGCCTCGATGAAGCGAACCGGGTGTGGGTGATGCTGCATTCCGGCAGCCGAGGCGTCGGCAACGCAATTGCCGAGTACTTCATCCAGCTCGCGCGGAATGACATGGAGCGCCAGGCGATCCAGCTCCCAGACCGCGACCTGGCGTATTTTCCCGAGGGCAACCCCCACTTCGCCGACTACGTGGAGGCGGTGCACTGGGCGCAGGAGTACGCGCGACAAAACCGAGCATGCATGCTGCAACTGGTGCTGGCAGCGCTGGCTCGACACCTGCCGCGTTTCGACGTCACCACCGAGGTGGTCAATTGCCATCACAACTACGTCGAGCTGGAGCACCATTTCGGCGCCGACGTCTGGGTCACGCGCAAGGGGGCAATCCGCGCACGCAAGGGCGAGCCCGGAATCATCCCGGGCAGCATGGGCGCGCGCAGCTACATCGTGCGCGGCAAGGGCAACCCGGAGAGCTTCTGCTCCAGCGCCCACGGTGCCGGCCGGCGCATGAGCCGGACCGCAGCCACGAAGCGCTTCGACGCAGCCGATCTCGTGCGCGAAACCGAAGGCGTGATCTGTCGCAAGGACAAGAGTGTGGTTGATGAGATCCCGAGCGCATACAAGGACATCGACACCGTCATGGCCAACCAGTCGGATCTCACTGAGGTGGTGCACACCCTGAAGCAAATCATATGCGTGAAGGGTTGAACCCGACGAGTCGACATCCGCTTCAAGCTTTACACGTCGGGACAAATTGAACGCTTGACCTTCCAACAGGGTCAAGGTTTAGAGTTCAACTCACGATCATCCCCGGAGTACCACCATGAACAGCCCGGCCCCGGCCAACGCAGTGCGCACGCTGCATGTGCGCGGCATGAACTGCGCCTCCTGCGTGGCACATGTCGAAAAGGCCTTGCTGCGCGTCGAAGGCGTCGAATCGGCGAGCGTGAACCTCGCGAGCGAAACCGCCAGCGTCACCGCCTCGCCAAAGGTCGGATTCGACGCACTGGCGGCGGCGGTGCATCAGGCCGGCTACGAGGTGGCGACCGACGAGACGACGCTGGACATCGAGGGCATGACCTGCGCCGCCTGCGTCGGGCGGGTCGAGAAGGTCTTGCTCCGCGTGCCGGGTGTTCTCGAAGCCAACGTCAACCTCGCGGCCAATCGTGCCCACCTCAAGACAGTCTCCGGCACCCCGTTGCCGGCGCTGCTGAGTGCGGTCAAGCGCGCCGGTTTCGGCGCCAGGCCGGCGGACGCCACAAGCGCAGACACACGCGAAAGCCGCAGCGAGGCCGAGGAACGCGCGCTTCAGCGCGCAGTCTGGCTGGCGCTGGCGCTGACCCTGCCGGTGTTCGTGCTGGAGATGGGCTCGCACATGATCCCAGGCATGCACGACTGGGTCATGACCCACATCGGCCATCACGAAAGCTGGTGGCTGCAGGCGGTGCTCGCCACCGCAGTGCTGTTCGGCCCGGGGCTGCGCTTCTTCCGCAAGGGCGTACCTGCGCTGCTGCGGGGAGCCCCGGACATGAACGCGCTGGTCGCCATCGGCACCGGCTCGGCATGGTCCTACTCCATGGTCGCGCTGCTCGCACCGGGCGTGTTACCGGAGGGTACGGTGAATGTGTATTTCGAGGCCGCGGCGGTCATCGTCACTCTGATTCTGGTCGGCCGCCTGCTCGAAGCGCGCGCACGCGGACGCACCAGCGAGGCGATTCGGCGGCTGATGCGCATCCAGCCGCGCACCGCGCGAGTGATCCGGGACGGCGCCACGCTCGATGTCGCGATCGAGGAAGTCGTCGCCGGTGACCAGGTGCAGGTCCGACCGGGAGAAAAGATCCCGGTCGATGGCGAAGTAGTCGAAGGCGAATCCTTCGTCGACGAGTCGATGATCACCGGCGAGCCGCTACCGGTGCGCAAAGCTGCCGGCGACGAGGTGGTCGGTGGCACGCTCAATACCCGTGGCGCCTTCGTGTTCCGCGCCACCAAGGTCGGTGCCGACACGGTGCTGGCGCAGATCATCCGCATGGTCGAAGCGGCCCAGGGCGCCAAGCTGCCGATCCAGGCCATGGTGGACAAGGTGACAATGGTGTTCGTACCCGTCGTCATGGCCGTCGCGGTGCTGACCTTTCTCGTCTGGCTCGCCTTCGGCCCCGCGCCGGCACTGACCTTCGCGCTGGTCAATGCGGTTGCGGTGCTGATCGTGGCCTGCCCGTGTGCGATGGGGCTCGCCACGCCGACCTCGATCATGGTCGCCACCGGACGTGCAGCGGCGATGGGGGTGCTGTTCCGCAAGGGTGACGCGCTGCAGTTGCTGCGCGATACAGATCTCGTCGCGCTCGACAAGACCGGCACACTCACACAGGGTCGGCCGCAGCTCACCGACCTGGTCACCATCAACGGGTTCGAACGCGAGGAGGTACTGGCGCTGGTCGCCGCGGTGGAACGTCAGTCCGAGCATCCGATCGCGCAGGCGCTGGTCGACGCCGCCGAGGCAGAGGGGCTTGCCATCCCCGCCGCCGAAGGCTTCGAGTCGGTTGCCGGATTCGGCGCCTCGGCCGAGGTGGCCGGACACACGGTGGCCGTGGGCGCCGCGCGCTTCATGACCCGCCTTGGTGTCGACATTGCGCCGCTCGCAGCCGAGGCCCAGCGCCTGGCCGAGGCCGGCAAGACCCCGCTTAATGTCGCGATCGACGGCAAGCTCGCGGCCACTGTCGCGGTCGCCGACCCGCTCAAGCCGACCTCAGCGCAGGCTGTCGCGGCACTGCATGCGATGGGCCTCAAAGTGGCGATGATCACCGGTGACAATGCCCGCACCGCAAAGGCGATCGCCCGCCAGGCCGGAATCGACGAAGTCATCGCCGAGGTGCTCCCGGAAGGCAAGGTCGAGGCCCTGCAAAAGCTGCAGGCAGGCGCCCGTCGTATCGCCTTCGTCGGAGACGGCATCAACGACGCGCCCGCACTCGCCCATGCCGATGTCGGCATTGCCATCGGCACCGGCACGGATGTGGCGATCGAGAGCGCGGATGTCGTGCTGATGTCCGGCGACCTCGCCGGCGTGCCGCGCGCGGTGGCGCTGTCACGGGCGACGATTCGCAACATCCGTCAGAACCTCTTCTGGGCCTTCGCCTACAACAGCGCACTGATCCCGCTGGCGGCCGGGGTGTTCTACGCATCAGCCGGCCTGTTGCTGTCACCGGTGTTCGCGGCAGCGGCGATGTCGCTGTCGAGCGTCTTCGTGCTCGGCAATGCGCTGCGCCTGCGGCGCTTCTCCGCCGACGCGGTGATGCCGGCCGGCAGCGCCGCGGCCAGACAAGGAGCAACAACATGAACATCGGCAAGGCAGCGCAAGCCTCCGGCGTGTCGGCAAAGATGATCCGCTACTACGAGTCGCGGGGCCTGATTCGGCCGGCAGAGCGCACCGCGGCCGGCTATCGCGCCTACTCCGAGTCGGACATCCACACCCTGCGCTTCATCCGCCGCGCCCGGGATCTCGGGTTCTCGGCCGACGACATCGCCGACCTGCTCGCACTGTGGCAGGACCGCGATCGCGCCAGCGCCGACGTGCGCCAGATTGCGGCCAACCACATCGCGACGCTGGATAGCAAGATCGACCAGCTTCAGGCCATGCGCGCCACTCTGGCCCGGCTCGTCGCGCATTGCCACGGCGACACCCGACCGGACTGCCCCATCCTGGCCGACCTCGCGCCCGCTCAGCCTGAGGCGTGAGGATCGCAACACATCCGCGTGCAATCGCGGATGACTGCTTCACCGCGTTTGGTGAGGTCTATCGACCGCGCGAATCCGCGCATATAGTTGGAGGTCAAGCGCACCAGCAATCGATCTGGAGCGCCAAAAGCCTTCACGCGGGAACCCTCAGGCCATCGTGAGATAGTTGTCACTCGCCCGCCACAGCCCGTGGGATGATTTCAGTGCAGGACAATCGAACACGCCCCGCACCATCCGTCCACGAGCATCCATTCAAGGCAGGACCAGCATGCAGCCGCTCGAGAAGAAACGCAGCAACCAGAACCGCCTCGACCGCATTCTCGTGATCGAAGACGATCCCATCTTCCTGCGCCTCTATCGTCACTTGCTCTCAGCGCACCATCGCTCCTACGAGCTCGTCGAGTGCACCGACGGGTACGCCGCACTGGGGCGCATGCTCGAGCGCACGCCGCGTCTCGTCCTGCTCGACCTCACGATGCCCCGTTTCGATGGCGCCGGCTTTCTTGCCATCGTCAAGAGCAAGCCCGAGCTCAGCAGCCTGCCGATCATCGTCATCAGCTCGGATGCCGACGAGGCACACAGACGCATCGGTGATCTGGAGAACGTGCGCTGGTTCTCAAAACCCATCCAGCTCAAGACCCTGCAGCACATGCTTGAACTGGAGCTGGGCAAGCCCGAAGCCGGGCGCAAGGAGAGCGCCATACCTCCATGCAAGACCGACCCACGCGAATTCGACCAAACCCAGCTGGAAACCTACGTCGGGTGTAATCGCATCGCCCAGGAGACGATCGCACACCAGTTCTGTCTTCTGGCGGCAGAGCGGCTGGCGATGCTGGAGCGTTTCATCGGCAACCCCGACCGACTGGGTTTGCGCACGCTGGCCCACGTTCTGGAGGGGAGTGCGGCGACCCTGGGTGCACCGCGCTTGCTGGCCGAATGCAAGCGGCTGCGTCGCTCGCTGGATGCGGGCCACGCGGACGAATGCGTTCGCGAAGAGGTTGTCGCGCTCGCCAACGCCTTGCGGTGTTTCACGGTAACCCTTGCCCAACACTTCGAACTGACCGACTTTTGAAGAAATGAACCAACAAGCGAACATGCGTGTCGCATTTGGCGTAAACTGATTTATTAAAGAGATTGATTGGCGTTCAGCGCCGGGTCGGCGTCGTCACGTGCTGATTGCCCGGGGCGTGGGATCGTATCGATCCGGCACCCCCTGACAGCGCAAGCGGTTCAGCTTTGAACAGTCGTCTCTCTTCGAACAGGTCAGAGATCACGAGTCTTTTGAACGATTCCTGAAGTCATACGGCCCAAGACGGTGACGCCAGAACGCTGTCTTCGGAGGTAACCAAAATGAGTAATACCGAAACACCGCTCCGTCAGGCTCGGCCCCGCGTCGATGCACAGACCGGCGAGATCCGTCGTGCAAACCTTCAAATGCTCACCGCCACGCGGGGCTCCAAGCAGGTTCTGGCCTCGCTGGCCGGCATGAACAGCAGCCGCATCAGTCTGATGACCTCGGCCAGAAAGCCGGTTTCCGATCCTTTTTCGATCGCCATCGAAGATGCGCTGTCTCTGCCTCGCGGTTGGATGGACACGCCGCATGAGCCGGACGAGGTTTCCAACGAAACCTGGCGCAAGTTGGGCGGTTTCCCCGAAGACGCCGTGGCCGCACGCGAAGCCGCGGCTCGCGCCGGACAGACCGGCACCGACCCTTTCATTCTGGCAGCGCTCGCCGCCAAAGGCCGCGCTACCACGAGCGGCAAGCAACTCAACCCGCTGTTCAACAAGCCTGTCGGCCAGATCGGCCCCATCGCGGAAGCCCTCGCCAAAACGATCATCAAGCTTTCCCAGTCGGAAAAACTCAGCGAAGAACAGGCGTTCGAACTGCTCGGCAAGATCATCAGCGACTACACTTGATCCTTTTCGGAAGCGCGGCGTCGCACGACCATCGCTTGCCGCGACACGCGCGCGAATGCAAATCACCATGACCCCATCACTTTTCGAGCCGGTCATTGCCGGCAAGCTACGCCTCTCCAACCGTATCGTCATGGCACCGCTCACGCGCAACCGCTCACCTGGCGCGATTCCGGCACCGATCACCGCAACCTACTACGCCCAGCGCGCAAGCGCCGGCCTCATCATCACCGAGGCAACGGCAATCAGCCAGCAAGCACAGGGCTACTCGGACGTGCCCGGGCTCTACGCGCCCGAACAACTCGAAGGATGGCGTCAGGTCACCGCAGCAGTGCATGCCGCCGGGGGCATCATCGTCACCCAGCTTTGGCATGTCGGACGTATCTCGCATGCCTCGCTGCAACCTGGAGGCGCCGCCCCGGTCGCCCCCTCCGCAATTCGGGCAGCGGCCAAGACCTACGTCGTGGATGAAAACGGCCAGGGGCGGTTTGTCGACACATCGGAGCCACGAGCCCTCGCGATCGAGGAGTTGCCCGGGATCGTGGAGGACTATCGCAAGGCGGCACGGGCGGCGATGAACGTCGGCTTCGACGGCGTCGAACTGCACTCGGCCAACGGCTATCTGATCGACCAGTTCCTGCGTTCGGGCAGCAACAAACGTACCGACGCATACGGCGGTAGCATCGCCAACCGCGCCCGCTTGCTCGAAGAGGTCATCGAAACCATCGTCGCCGAAACCGGCCCGGGCCGCACCGGTGTGCGCATTTCGCCAGTCACGCCATCCAATGATGCGGCGGACTCCGAGCCACAGCCGCTCTTCGAACATGTCGTGCGCATGCTCGCGCGCTACCCCCTCGCCTACATTCATGTCGTCGAAGGCGCAACCGGTGGCGCCCGGGACCATGCTCAGGGTGACTCGCCGTTCGACTACAACGCATTGCGGGCGGCTTACCACGCCGCAGGCGGCGAAGGCGCCTGGATGGTCAATAACGGCTACGACAAGACCATGGCCGAAGCCGCCGTCAGCGAAGGCCGTGCAGACCTGGTCGCCTTCGGCAAACCCTTCATCGCCAACCCCGATCTCGTCCGTCGCCTTCGGGAAAACGCCCCACTCAACGAGGGCGATCGAAAAACCTATTACGGTGGCGGCGAACAAGGCTACACCGACTACCCCGCATTGGCCTGACCGGACTTCCCCGCTTCCCATCTGCAGGACGTCGCACTGCGCGCGGGGATTTTTTTCACCCGCGCGGCGTCTCATGTCACCATGCGACCATTCAGCGACCCGGATTCATCATGATTCACAACGACCCCCGCTTCCAACATCTCTTTCGTGCAGTGCGTCGCGACGCCGCGGCCAAACCTACCTGGGTCCAGAAGGCAGGCGCAGTCATCGTCGCCATCGTGTTCTTCTCGGTCGTACTGATGTTCTCCGTCGTGTTGTTCGCGGCCGCGCTCACCGCCGGCGCCGTCGCATGGGGCTATCTCTGGTGGAAGACCCGCGCGGTGCGCAAGACCATGCGCGACAACCCACCGGGCGGCCTGGTCATTGAGGGAGAGGTCATCCGCGAAGTGGATGAAACCGCTGGCCCCACCCCCCGAACGGACACACAGACGCGCGATCAATCATGAGAGAATGATCGCGCGGCAGGGGCCCAGACAAGCCGTCGCCCCGCCACCCGAAAGATGTCGGACCATGTCGCCGACACGCGAGGAGACACCATGCAACCCGGCTTCCTGATCTTCATCGGTGACCATCTGGCCCGCAGCATTCGCGGCTTGCCGGGCGCTCCCCCACGCGCCTGAAACCTCCCCACCCGGCCCGAGTCGCTTGCGGAGCGCCTCGCCAGACAGACACCATCGCCACCCCTTTCACGGCCGCCCGAGCCGGCCTGCGCGTGGCCGAAGACAGGAGATACAAAACATGCCAGATCTATTCGACAATCCCATGGGCTTGATGGGCTTCGAGTTCGTCGAGTTCGCCTCACCCTCCCCCGGCACCCTCGAACCGGTGTTCGAGATGCTCGGCTTCACGCAGGTGGCGCGCCACCGCTCCAAGGATGTCAGCCTTTACCGCCAGGGCGAGATCAACTTCATCCTCAACAACGAACCGCGCAGCGTCGGCGCCTACTTCGCAGCCGAACACGGCCCCTCGGCCTGCGGCATGGCTTTTCGTGTGAAGGACGCCCACCTCGCCTACAAGCGCGCGCTCGAGCTCGGTGCCCAGCCGGTGGACATCCCCACCGGCCCGATGGAGCTGCGCTTGCCCGCGATCAAGGGCATCGGTGGCGCCCCGCTCTACCTCATCGACCGTTTCGAGGACGGCCAGTCCATCTACGACATCGACTTTCACTTTTTCGAAGGTGTCGACCGCCGCCCCGCAGGTCATGGCTTGAAGTACATCGACCACCTCACCCACAACGTCTATCGCGGCCGCATGGCCTACTGGGCCGGTTTCTACGAGAAGCTGTTCAACTTCCGCGAACTGCGCTATTTCGACATCAAGGGCGAGTACACCGGTCTCACCTCCAAGGCGATGACTGCACCCGACGGCAAGATCCGCATCCCGCTCAACGAAGAGGCATCCGGCAAGACCGGCCAGATCGAAGAGTTCCTGATGCAGTACAACGGCGAAGGCATCCAGCACATCGCCTTGTACACCGACGACATCCTCGCCTCTTGGGACGCCCTCAAGCGTGCCGGCCTGCCCTTCATGACCGCGCCACCGGCGACCTACTACGAAATGCTCGAGGCACGGCTGCCCGGCCACGGCCAGCCGGTGGACGAACTGCAGTCGCGCGGCATCCTGCTTGACGGCAACACCGAGGGCGACACACCGCGCCTGCTGCTGCAGATCTTCTCCGGCACCCTGCTGGGACCGGTTTTCTTCGAGTTCATCCAACGCAAGGGCGACGAGGGTTTCGGAGAGGGCAACTTCAAGGCCTTGTTCGAATCCATCGAACGCGACCAGATCCGGCGCGGGGTGATTACAGCGGACGCGAACGGCTAGCAGCCTGTCGGGCTTGAGCGATCGTCGCGAGCCGAGTGGAAAAGCGAGGCCAGATTCGCCCGTTTTTGAGGCGCATAGTGGTTCTATGGAACGAAAAGACGGGCGAATATGGGCCGCTTCTCCCACTGGCGCAGCAGATCAGTCTCAAGTCCGACAGGCTGCTAGACTCACCTATCTTGAACCTGGGCGCGCGTGTCGCCGCCTCCAGTCGATGCTGGTGGCACGCCGAACAAATCGGACACCAAAATGAACGATGACTGCTATCTCTGGAATCCGTCGCCGACGCCCTCGCTGCCAGTCATTGGTAGCGACCGGCGAATGCCCATCAGGCGGATTTTCTGCGTCGGGCGGAACTATCTCGGCCACGCGGCGGAAATGGGCGCCCCGGTGGACAAGCGCACGATGAGGCCATTCTATTTCTTCAAGGACGCCGGCAGCATCGTGGCGTCTGGATCACGTATCCCTTACCCACCAGGCACGGCCAACCTGCACTACGAAATGGAGCTGGTGCTCGCCATAGGCAGGCCGGGTTTCCGAGTCTCCGAAACCGAGGCAAGCGCAATGCTGTACGGCTACGCTGCAGGACTCGACCTGACGCGACGCGATCTGCAACTTCAGGCGCGTGAGGCCGGAAAGCCCTGGGATCTTGCCAAGAATTTCGAGAATGCTGCGGTCTGCTCGGAAATCGTACCGAGCGAAACCGTCATGACAAAAGGTGCAATCACGCTCGAAGTCAATGGAACGACCCGGCAACAGTCGGACATCTCCATGCTGATCTGGAGCATTCCTGAACTGATTTCGGATCTTTCCAGTTTCTATCACCTGCAAGCGGGCGACCTGATCTATACCGGCACCCCTGAGGGCGTCGGTGCGCTTGTACCGGGTGATCGCTTGAGAGGATATGTCGAGGGTGTTGGAGACGTCGCGCTTGAGATCGGCGAGCCGGAGTGACGGTCCCGCCAGCCAGGAACCAGGAACCGTATGCGAGCCCTCTCAACGGTGGAACGCAGTCTCCATAAACGCACTCTACTGAGCATTCAGTCCAACACCTTGAACCCATGCTGCGCAATCTGAGAGATCTTTTCGAAGCGATCGGCGCCCCTGCCGAAACCAGCTCTCCCGAAGAGCGGGAGCACGCGCTGCAACTGGCCACCGCGGTGATGCTGGTCGAAGTCATGCGCTCCGACCCGGAAACCGATGATCGCGAGCGGCAGGCGACCCTCGCCGCGCTGCGTGAAAAGTTCTCTCTCGAAGAGGACGAGGTCGAGCGCCTGCTCGAGCTGGCCGAGCGCACGGCCGAGGACGCCAACGACTACCATCGCTTCACCAGCCGAATCAACCGCGGCTTCTCGCGCGAACAGAAGATCCGGATCATCGAGTACATGTGGCGCATCGCACACGCGGACGGCACGGTCAGCGCCCACGAGAACCACTTGATGCGCAAGGTCGCGGCACTGCTCTACATCTCCCACGCCGACTACGTCGGCGCCCGCATGCGCGCCAAGGCGCACGCCGGTCTCGACTGAGACTAAGATCTCTCGCCAGGCATGGGCTCACGCATCAGGCGGATCGCGAGCCAGATGCCGAGCACTGCATTGCTCAACGCAAACAGAGCCACCACCAGCATCGGCGCGGTGGCGAGCTCGCGCGTGTGCAATATCCACGAGAGGAAGGAAGACAGCAGATTCAGGACCAGCATCAGCCAGAACAATGGGTTGCGGGGCTGAATCAGACGCGAGAGCTTCAACATGGGGTCAAGTCTAATTCAATCTGAACAACAATTGACTTCAGTCAAAGTTGGAATCGGAAAGGCCGGGCGCGAAGGCGTAGAATTTATTCTGGTTAACATCAAGGGGGAAGCGCATGGCAGCCAGGGACACCGCAAACAAGACCACTACCGGCAACAAGAAGAAGCCAGCCACCGCTTCCGCCAGCAAACGTAGCCCGCGCCGGGCCGAGCGTGGCGATGTCTCACCGGATCAGTCGCCGCAGGGCATCGAGGACTTCGAAATAGCTCAGGCCGTCGAGGGTGCGACCGGTTCGAAGGAGGTCGCGCTGAACGATATCATCGTCGCAGGCAAGAAAGACATCAACGATCTCGCAGCCCATCTCGATGCCATCGTGCAGGGCATGTCGCCGGATGATCTGGCCACGCTTCGCAAGACCCTGTTTCAGGAGGAGCTCGCCGCCACGGTGAAGACCGGCGTCAAGGCCGACGACGAGCTGTCCGACAATTGGCGCACCGGAGGCTACCCCTACCGCAACCTGATGACCCGCAAGAACTACGAGAAGCAGAAGTATCGACTCCAGGTCGAACTGCTGAAGCTTCAGAAGTGGGTCAAGGAGACCGGGCAGCGCGTCGTAATCCTGTTCGAAGGCCGTGACGCCGCGGGCAAGGGCGGCACGATCAAGCGCTTCATGGAGCACGTCAACCCTCGCGGCGCGCGGGTCATCGCGCTGGAGAAACCCACCGAGACCGAACGCGGTCAGTGGTACTTCCAGCGCTACATTCAACACCTGCCCTCGGCTGGCGAGATCGTGCTGTTTGACCGTTCCTGGTACAACCGGGCCGGGGTCGAGCGCGTCATGGGTTTCTGCTCCGCAGACGAGTACAACGAGTTCATGCGCCAGGCGCCCGAGTTCGAGCGAAACCTCGTGCGCAGCGGCATCCACCTGATCAAGTTCTGGTTCTCGGTCAGTCGCAGCGAGCAGCGCCGTCGCTTCAAGGAGCGTGAAGCTCACCCGCTGAAGCAGTGGAAGCTGTCACCCATCGACGTCGCCTCGCTGGACAAGTGGGACGAGTACACCAAGGCCAAGGAGGCGATGTTCTTTTACTCTGACACCGCAGACGCACCCTGGACGGTGGTGAAATCGGACTGCAAGAAGCGCGCGCGCCTGAACGCCATGCGTTACGTGCTTCACAAGCTGCCTTATACGAACAAGAGCCTGGACCAGATCGGGCCAATCGACCCTCTGCTGGTCGGTCGCGCAAACGTCGTCTATGAACAGGGCGAGAAGGAGGAACTGCCCATCCTTTGAGGCATACGCCCTTCGCGCGGCCGGCAACCGGGGGTACACCCGGATAGCCGGCCGTTTTCGTTTCGGCCAAAGTCACGCATCCAAACCCAGGAGCCAGCAAAGGAAGACCGGCATGCCCAGATTCGCCGCCAACCTGACCCTATTGTTCAACGAGCTCGACTTTCTCGATCGCTTCGCAGCCGCTGCCGAGGCCGGGTTCGAAGCGGTCGAGTTCCTGTTCCCCTACGCCTGGCCGGCCGAGCAGATCGCCGAGCGGCTCGAGCGCTCGGGCCTGAAGCTGGTATTGCACAATCTGCCGCCGGGCAACTGGGACGCTGGCGAACGCGGCATCGCCTGCCACCCGGACCGCGTCGATGAGTTTCGCAACGGAGTAGCCAGGGGCATCGAATACGCCCAGGCCCTCGGTTGCGGGCAACTCAACTGCCTGGCGGGTATCCGGCCGACGCATGTGAGCGAGGCGCAGGCCCACGCCACTTTTGTGAGCAACCTGCGTTTCGCGGCGGCCGAACTCGAGCGAGCGGACTTGCGGCTGCTGATCGAGCCGATCAACACTTTCGACATGCCGGGCTTCTTCCTCAACCGCAGCAATCAGGCGGAGGAGATTGTCGACGAGGTCAATGCCCCAAACCTCTACATTCAGTATGACATCTATCACGCCCAGCGCATGGAAGGCGAACTGGCCAACACCATCGCGCGATTGCTGCCCCGCATCGCTCACATGCAGATGGCGGATACGCCAGGGCGCCACGAACCCGGAACCGGCGAGATCAACTACGACTTCCTGTTCGACTTCATCGACCGCCTGGGCTATCAGGGGTGGATCGGCTGCGAGTACCGCCCGGCAGCGACGACGACCGGCGGTCTGGGCTGGTTCACCCGTCGACACACAAGCTCGGGCGCGCAGTGATGGCACAAGCACCGCGCGAACTCCTGGCTGCGATGTTCTCGGCTGCCGTCGAGTCCGCGCAACCGGAATACTGCATCCCGCCGCACCTGCCCGAGCCGCCGCGCGGCCGCACGGTCGTCATCGGCGGAGGCAAGGCTTCAGCCGCCATGGCGCAGGCGCTTGAGCACCACTGGTCCGGCCGGTTGGAAGGGCTGGTCGTCACCCGCTACGGCTATGCGGTACCGTGCGAACGCATCGAGATCATCGAAGCCGCACATCCGGTGCCGGACGCCGCGGGGCTCGAGGCGGCAAGGCGGATCCTGGAAAAGGTATCTTGCCTCGGCGAGGAGGATCTGGTGATCTGCCTGATCTCCGGTGGCGGATCCGCGCTCCTGCCGTTGCCGGCCGGGGCGCTGACGCTGGAGGACAAACAGGACATCAACCGTGCGCTGTTGCGATCGGGTGCAACGATTTCGGAGATGAACTGCGTGCGGCGTCACCTCTCGGCGATCAAGGGCGGACGACTCGCCGCAGCGTGCCATCCCGCGCGGGTCGTCAACCTGCTGATCTCCGACGTACCGGGCGACGATCCGACCGACATCGCCTCCGGACCGACGGTCGGCGACCCAAGCACATGCGCGGACGCACTCGAGATCGTTCGCCGCTACCGCATCGATCTGCCGCCTGCGGCACGCGCACTGCTTGAGAGCGGCGAAGGCGAGTCGATCAAGCCCGACGACCCCCGCCTCTCCCAGCTCACGACCCGACTCGTCGCCACACCTCGGCTGGCTCTGGAGCACGCTGCCCAGGTCGCACGTACGGCTGGCGTCGACTGCCACATCCTCGGTGACGCGATCGAAGGCGAGGCCCGCGATGTCGGCAAGGTCATGGCCGGCATCGCGCTACAGGTGGCGAAGTGGGCCGAGCCGTTCGCGCCGCCGTGCGTGCTGCTGTCGGGTGGTGAAACCACGGTGACCGTGCGCGGCCAGGGGCGTGGCGGACGCAACGTCGAATTCCTCCTTTCGCTCGCACTGGCACTCGACGCTCGACCCGGCATCCATGCTCTGGCCGGAGATACCGACGGTGTCGACGGGCAGGAGGAGATCGCCGGTGCCTTCATCACTCCCGACACGCTCGCTCGTGGCTGGCAGCAAGGCATCAACCCACGTCAAGCGCTGGACGACAACGACGCTCACCACTTCTTCGAGTCGCTGGGCGACAGCCTGGTGACCGGCCCGACACTCACTAACGTCAATGATTTCAGGGCTGTATTCATTACAGGCGACTGAGCCCGCTCGCCACCAGAAAACCGACAGGAGAAACAACGCTATGAAACACATTCCCGCCCTCACTCTGGACGACGCCCGCACGATCGGCGCGGCCGCCGAAGCCGAAGCCCTCGCCAAGGGCTGGGCAGTGACCATCGCCGTGTGCGACGCCGGTGGGCACTTGATGTGGTTGCAGCGCATGGACGGCGCACCGCTGATGAGCGCCGAGGTCGCAGCGGGCAAGGCCAGAACCTGCATCATGACCGGCAAGCCCAGCAAAGCCCTCGAAGACATGATCAACGGCGGGCGTAATGCCGCGGTGACGATGCCCATTCTGCCGCTGGAGGGGGGCGAGATGATCGTCGTCGAAGGCTGCGTCGTCGGCGCAGTCGGTGTCTCGGGCGTGCGCGCTGACCAGGACGCCGAAACCGCCCGGGCCGGTATTGCTGCCATCGGCGCGAGCTGGACACGCTGAAAGACGGCGGAACGAAGCCCCACCCGTGTTCTCGCGAGTGCCCTGTCGAAGCCCGGGTCGATCCTCTACAATCGGACTCCGAAAACACCCTGGGGCCTCGCCCCGCCGGCAATGCCATCCAACACCGACCTCAACGCGGCCTACCTGCCGCTCATCCGGCGGATCGAAGAGGAAGCAACGATCATCGGCGACCAGATCCTCAAGATCGACCACTTCCTCAATCACCGGATCGAACCCGCCTTCATTCTGGAACTGGGTCGCGAGCTTGCCCGCCGATTGTCGCGATTCCATCCAACCCTGGTTCTGACTGCCGAGGCGAGCGGCATCGCACCCGGCCTTGTCGTCGCACAGACACTGAACGTGCCGATGCCGTATGCGAAGAAGTACGCGCCAGAGGTCGAGTCCCCCTTCCTCCAGCGCATCATTCCCTCTCCCACCAAGGGCGGCGAGACCAAGCTCGTCGTATCCCAACGTTACCTGACCCCGGGTACGCGAGTTGTCCTGGTCGACGACTTTCTGTCCAATGGTCGTACTGCGGTGGCGCTCATAGAGATGGCGCGTGAGGCGGGCGCCGAGGTGCTTGGCGCAGGCTTCATTGTCGAAAAGCGGTTCAAGCAAGGCCATGAGGCCATCGAGGCACTCGAGGTACCAATTGCCACACTTGCCCAGGTCAGACGTCTGGAAAACGGCAGGGCCATTCTCAACACGACGTGAACGTGCTTCGCCTGCCTTGGCCCTGCGGAAGCGGGTTACACTTCAGGAAACAAATCGGGAGGGGTAGATGGAGGATTTCGAACAGCAGGCGCAAGCCTTTTCCCAGCGCATCGAACAGGAGATCGTCGAAGGGCGGCTCAATTTTCCGACCGTGCTGGACGTGTCGATGCGCATTCGCAAGCTCGCCGCCGATCCGAAGGCCTCGCTCGACGAGATCGCTCAGGTCGTGCAGGCCGAGCCGGTGCTGAGCGCCAAGGTAGTGCGTATGGCCAACGCGGTGATGATGAACCCTTACGGCACACCGATCACGAGCGTAAAGGATGCGGTCTCGCGTATCGGTTTGTCCGCCCTGCGCTGCCTTGCCTTCGCGGTGTCATTCGAGCAACTCGCCCAGGATCACCGTTCACGCAACCTCCGACTCGTGGCATCCGGATTGTGGATGCACTCGGTGGACGTCGCCTGCTGGGCCTCGGCGATTGCCCGCGAACTCAAGGTGGCTCCGCCCGACACAGCGTTGTTTGCCGGCATGCTGGTGGACATCGGCCAGTTCTTTCTGCTTGCCCGAGCGACTGACTATCCGGCAATGGAGGCGAACATCGACCGCTTCGCGGAATTCGTGAACACCTGGCACCAGCCGGTGGGCCGCGCGATTCTCGAGGCACTGAGTCTTCCGGACAGCATCGTCGACGCCTTCTGCTACGAAGACCCCTACGGCGGCAGCTGGCCGCCCAAGGACCTCGCCGACGTGCTGTTCATCTCCTCGCTGGCAACCGAGGCACCCAACCCCTTCGACAACCTGCTTGGGGTCCACCGGCCAAGCCTGCGCGAGAACGGCGTACCGGGAGTCGACCGTGACACGATGGCGGACCTGCTCGCCAGCGCCGAGTCCCATCGCAAGGTGCTGCTCTCGACGGTGTGCGGCTGAGCAAGCGCTGACACGTGGCCCGAGGGCTGCTCGCAACATTCGCGCTCGTCGTGCTCGCCGCGGCGCCGGTGGCGGGCGCCTCACCCACGTCACAAATCGCAACTTCCCCGGAGGTGACGGGCGACGCGCGCAGTTTCATGGTCGCGGCACCGAATCCGCTCGCAGTCGAGGCCGGGCTGGAAGTGCTGCGCAAGGGCGGCAATGCCATCGACGCCGCAGTTGCGGTTCAGATGGTGCTTGGCTTCGTCGAGTCGCCTGAAACCGGCATTGGCGGCGGCGGTTTTCTCCTGTACCACGACGCCGCGAGCGGTCGCACGACGCTCTTCGACGGCCGCGAAACCGCGCCTCTTGCGGCGCGCCCGGATCGCTTTCGTCTACTGGGCCAGGCACTGCCACTGTGGGCGGCAATCCCCTCCGGACGAGCCGTCGGAGTGCCCGGTCTGGTGGCGATGCTCGAATCCGCCCATCGCCAGCACGGCACGATGGCCTGGGCCGAGCTGATCGAGCCGGCGATCGGGCTGGCCGATCAGGGCGTGCCCATGCCAGACCGTCTCCAGACACAAATCGCCGAAGACGGTTCACTGCGCGTGTTCTCGGATATGCGCGGCTACTTTCGTCGGCAGTCCGCCGACGTGCCCCCGCGGCTGACCAACCGCGAACTTGCCGACACCTTGCGTGCCCTCGCCCGCGACGGCGGCGCTGCCTTCTATCAGGGCGTGCTGGCCGAAGCGTTGGTCGATCGGGTGCGCACGCGCCGGCCGCTCAGCGGCGACATGACGATGGCCGACCTCGCCGGCTATCGCGCGGTCGAGCGAGAGCCGGTGTGTGGACCGTACCGCGAATGGACGGTGTGCGGTGCGCCGCCGCCCTCGTCCGGAGGCATCGCGGTGCTGCAGATCCTCGGCATGCTGGAGCGTTTTCCGATGGCGGACTTCGGCCCCGGTTCGGCGATCGCACTACACCTCATCGCCGAAGCGAGCCGGCTCGCCTTCGCCGACCGCGAGCGCTATGTCGGCGACCCGGATTTCGTCGATGTACCGGTCAGCGGACTCATCGATCCCGCCTACCTCAGCGCGCGCGCCATGCTCATCGACGAGCAGTCGGCAAACCCCCGCGCCCTGCCCGGCGAACCGGGCCGACGTGCACTGATTCGCGAAGCCGATGCCAATGCCAACTACCGCGCGAAGACGACCGGCACCTCGCACTTCAGCATCGTCGACCAGCAGGGCAATGTGGTCGCGCTCACCAGCTCGATCGAGGCGCCGTTCGGCAGCCGCATGATGAGCGGCGGCTTCTTGCTCAACAACCAGCTCACCGACTTCAGTTTCGACCCGCTACAGGACGGACGCCCGCACCCGAACGCGGTCGCACCCGGCAAGCGCCCGCGCAGTTCAATGTCGCCGGTAATGGTGTTCGACGCCGATGGCGAGCTGCGGCTCGTGCTTGGCGCGCGCGGCGGCAGCCGGATCATCGGTCATGTGGTGCGCACCCTGGTGTCGGTGCTGGACTGGGAGCTGGAGGTCGATCACGCGATCGCGCTGCCCAACTTCGTCCATCGCGGAGAGGTGTTGGAGATCGAGGCTGGCTCGCCGCTGCGCAGACATCGTGGCGCGCTCGAGCAGCTCGGACATACGGTCACCGAAGCGACGATGGTGAGCGGCCTGCACGCGATCGAGCGCACGCCGGAGGGCTGGCGTGGCGGGGCCGATCCCCGCCTCGACGGCATTGCCGACGGTGACTGAACGACAGGAGCAATCGCATGAGTACTTCCGTCCGCCCCCCGTTCGCCCCGACGACAGGCCTGCCGGGTCTCGATGCAATCCTGAGCGGTGTCGCACCGGGTGACAACATCGTCTGGCAGATCCAGACGCTGGACGAATATCTCGCCCTGGTCACGCCTTACGCCGAAGCGGCCCGCGACCAGGGACGTCCGCTGATCTATTTCCGTTTTGCCGCGCACCCGCGCCTGTTGCCCGAAGACACTCATGCCGAGGTCCATCATCCCGATCCCGCCGACGGTTTCGACGCCTTCGTCGACCAGGTCCACCGTGTCATCGAAGCGGCCGGCACCGAGGCGATGTACGTTTTCGACTGCCTGTCCGAACTGGCCGAGGCCTGGCAGTCGGACCGCATGATGGCGAACTTCTTCCGCCTGACCTGCCCCCGTTTGTTCGATCTCGATACCGTCACCTACTTCGGCATCTACCGCAACACCCATGCGCGCCCGGCGCTCGCCCTGATCACCGAAACCACGCAGTTTCTGCTCGATGTATTCCGTAGCCGCGGCCAGCATTACATCAGGCCGGTCAAGGTGCGACACGGCTCCAGCGCGGTGATGAACCTGATCCACGCCTGGGAACCCGGCGACCGGTTCCGGCCGGTCGCCGACAGCGGCACGGTCTCCGAGATTCTGGCGCGCTCGGAATGGCTTGGTCTGGAGGACGACCGGATCACCGGCCACTGGCAGCGCCACTTCGCAGCCGCCCGCCAGGTGCTCGCCAGAAGACATTCCGGCAACCCGGACCCCGAGGCCGAGCGCGAATGGTTCGAGCGGCTGTCACGTCTGCTGTTTCCCGGCGATGTGCCAATGGCACGTCTCATCGACGCCTACCTCACGCTGGACGACCTGATCGCGATGCGCGAACGCATGATCGGCATCGGCTCGATCGGCGGCAAGGCGCTGGGCATGCTGCTCGCGCGGGCGATCCTGCGCAAGGAGGCGCCGGAGCAACACGCGAAGCTCGAGGCGCACGACTCCTTCTACGTCGGCACCGTCGTCTTCGACAGTTTTCTGGTCTACAACAAGGTCTGGTGGATACGGCGGCGTCAGCGCGATCCCGAGCATTTTCTCGATGACCTCGACCTGGCCCGCGATCGCATTCTGTCGGGCACCTTCCCGGACGCCACGATCCGTCAGTTCGAGGGCATGCTCGACTACTTCGGCGAGTGGCCGTTCATCGTGCGCTCGAGCTCGCGCCTTGAAGACCGTTACGGCAACGCCTTCGCGGGCCAGTACGACAGCGTGTTCTGCGTAAATCAGGGCCCGCGCGAGAAGCGCCTCGCCGACCTGCTCGACGCGGTGCGCCAGGTCTATGCCAGCACACTGTCCGAACAGGCTCTGCGTTACCGCCAGCGACGCGGACTGCTCGACGATGAGGAGCAGATGGCGCTGCTCATCATGCGGGTCTCGGGCACTGCCGGGCGACGCTACTTTCATCCACACGCGGCCGGGGTGGGCCTGTCGGTCAATCCCTATCCATGGAACCCGAAGATCGACATGCGTGCTGGCGTCGTGCGCCTGGTCGCCGGTCTCGGTACCCGGGCGGTGGATCGCAGCGATGACGACTACACCCGACTGATTGCGCTCAACGCACCCGACCTGCGCCCGGAGAGCAACTTTGGCGCCATCGCCCGCCACGCCCAGCGCCGTATGGACGCACTCGATCTCGAGCGCAACGAGGTAATCTCCGGACGGTTCGCCGATATCGTCGCCGGCGAGTCCGACTTCCCGATGGACTTGTTCACCACCCGCGAAGACCACGACCGACCGCCGTTCCTGACCTTCGACGGGCTGGTGACACGCACCGCATTCGTCGACGACATGCGCGCCATCCTGCAGTGTCTGCACCAGGCCTACCGGCACGCGGTCGAAACCGAGTTCGCGCTCAACTTCCAGCCCGATGGCCAGTACCGCATCAATCTGTTGCAGTGTCGCCCGATGCAGGTCCGCGACCTGGCCGGCACCACTTCCGAACCCCCCGCCAACGCGCCCCGCCTGGCCAACGCGCGTGGCGCGGTGATCGGCCCCAGCCGAACCCTGCAGCCCGACCGCATCGTCTTCGTCGTGCCGTCGGCCTTCGCGCCACTGCGCCAGGCCGACCGCCTCACCGTCACCCGGCTCGTCGGCCGGATCAACCGCGCCAGCGCCGACCGCGTGCTGCTGATGCTCGGCCCTGGCCGCTGGGGGTCACGCGATCCGGCTCTCGGGCTACCGGTGGCCTTCGCCGAGATCAACCATGTCGCAGCCCTGTGCGAGATCGTCGCGATGCACGACAACCTCGTGCCGGACGTTTCGCTCGGCACGCACTTTCTCAACGAGCTCATCGAGGCGGACATGCTGTACTTCGCGCTGTTTCCCAAGCTCGAAGGCAACCTGCTCGACGAAACCTCGATCACCGCGTGGCCGAACCGGCTCACTGAGCTCGAGCCCGATGCCGCGAGATGGGTCGATGTCGTCCGGGTCATCGATCCGACGCCGGGCGAGGTCGTACTCTACGCCGATGCCGAACGCCAGCAGGTGGTGATCACGCGCGAACCGGACTGAGCGTCTGCTCCCGCAGTCAAGATGCAGGGGGGCACTGCTGAGACCTGATCAAACGCGCTCTACCAGTCTGGCCTCGATCGCTCCCCGCAAGGCATTGGTCAACACGATACGCTCTGCACGGCGCAGGTCCGCGAGCGTGACATGGGCCTCGCGCGCCTGCCAGGCGGGGTCCTCGAGCAGTTTCGCGCGCATCGTACCAGGCAGTATCCCACCGCCAGCAAGCGCCGGAGTCAGCCACTGGCCGTCGAGGCGCAGGAAGACGTTGCTACGTGCGCCCTCGGTGAGCCGGCCGGTTTCGTCATGAAACAACATGTCAAAGGCGCCGCGCGCCTGCGCCTCGCGCAAGGCCGCGTCATAACGGTCGCGCCAGGTCGTCTTGTGGCGCATCAGCGCGTTCATGGCCAGCATGGGAGAACCCGCGAGCAGTAACGGCACCGGTCCCGCCGGCAACTCATCCAGCGGCACCGCGCTCAGCTCGACCTGGCCATCACGGTGCAGCACCAGTCTCAGCCGGTGCGGCTGGTCCGACGCCAGGTCCGCGCAAACTGCATCGAGCCGCGCCTCGACGGTTTTCGCGCAATACCGAAAACCGAGAGCCTGCGCACTCGCTGCTAGACGCGCGAGATGCCGCCCGCACTGTCGCACACCCGACTCGCGCGTGGCGTAGAGGGTTTCGAACAACGCAAGACCCGGGTCGAGGCCGGTCAGGAAACTGGCCTTGAGTTCGCACTCCGCGTACTCGTCGCTGGCGACGCTGTCGATGACGATACC
>NZ_WTVM01000210.1 GCF_012910885.1 Azoarcus taiwanensis
GCCGGTGTTCGTGCTCGGCCTGCCCAGCGGAGCGCTGGCCGACATCGTCGACCGGCGCAAGTACTTCGCCTTCACCCAGCTCTATGTCGCGGCCATCGCGATGCTGCTCGCTGCGCTGGTGCTCGCCGACAAGCTCACCGCGCCGCTGCTGCTCGCGCTGACCTTCGCCAACGGCATCGGCATGGCGATGCGCTGGCCGGTGTTCGCCGCCATCGTGCCCGAGATCGTGTCGCGCAAGGAGTTGCCGGCCGCGCTCGCACTCAATGGCATCGCGATGAACATGTCGCGCGTCATCGGTCCGGTGGTGGCCGGCGCGCTCATTGCCTACGCCGGCAGCCAGTACGTTTTCGTGCTCAATGCGCTGCTGGCGGTCTTCGCGTTCGTACTGATCACCCGCTGGAAACGCGAACAGGAGCCCAGCGTGCTGCCCGGGGAGCGCTTCTTCGGCGCGATGCGCGTGGGCCTGCAGCACGTGGTCCAGTCGCCGCGCATGCGCAAGGTGCTGTTCCGGATCTTCCTGTTCTTCCTCCAATCGACCTCGCTCACCGCGCTCTTGCCGCTGATCGCGCGCGACATCCACGGCGGGGGGCCAGTCGGCTTCACCGTGCTGCTGGCCGCAATGGGTGGTGGCGCCATCGTAGCCGCATTGAATCTGCAACATCTTCGCCGACATATCGACCGTGACGGCTTCGTTCGCTGGGGCACCTGCATCCACGCCCTGGCTGCGGTGGTCGTCGTGCTCTCGCCCTCGTTTCCTCTCGCGGTCGCCGCGATGGCGGTGGCCGGCATGGCCTGGATCGCCACCGCCAACTCACTCACCGTGGCCGCGCAACTGGCCCTGCCAAACTGGGTCCGCGCGCGGGGCATGTCGATCTACCAGATGGCGCTGATGGGGGGCGGTGCTGCAGGTGCGGCGCTGTGGGGCCAGGTGGCGAGCCACACCACGCTGGTGTTTGCGGTCTGCGCTGCGGCCGCCTTCGGTCCGCTGATGCTGCTGTTGACCTTCCGCATCAGTGTCGGCGGCGGTCTCGACGAAGACCTCACGCCGGCCAAGGTACAGTCCTCGGCCGAACCACCCGCGGTCGGCATCCGCCCGGAAGAGGGGCCAGTCATGGTCACCATCGAATACCTGATCGACCCGGATCAAGCCGAGGGCTTCGACACAGTCATGGAGGAGACCCGGCAGGCAAGACTCCGCCAGGGCGCGCTGTCATGGGGCTTGTTCCGCGACGCCGCGCAGCCGGGACGCTACATCGAATATTTTCTCGATGAGAACTGGATCGAACACCAGCGCCGCCTCGAGCGTTTCACCGCGGCAGACGTCGGGCTGCGTGGTCGTCGCCACGGTTTTCACATCGGCGACGGGCCGCCGCGAGTCCGTCGCTATGTCGCGCAAAGGCCAAGCCAGCGACCGCCTGGATGAGTTTCGCTTCGTACTGCGAGCGCACACGATTCGGCCAATCGAACGCAGCACGGACAGTTAAAGCACGTTGCAAACGCAAAGCACGGCATCGTCGGTGAGCGCCGCACGACCGTCCAGCCTGATCTTCCGCACCGTCTGATTCGCCTTGAGGAATAGCGTTTCGCAAGCGCCGCTCCAGTCCGAGGGGGCGATGAGGCGGACGCTGGATCGTCTCGTCAGCGGTCCGCAGACGATGACGTCGCACCCGCTTCGTCCGTCGTCGAGGTATCCGCGCACCGCATGGGCTGCGAGGGTTTCGATCCCCAGTGACAACTCGTCCTCGGCTTCTTGCCACACGCGGCGTATGTGGCCGACATGCCAGGCCGAGCCGTCGGAAGGACGAAAGGCGACCAGGTCGCCGATCTCCAGCCGTCCGCCGCGATGGCCGGCGACGAGTACTCGTGCGCCATGCTTGCTGATGTCCACCAGACGGCAGCGGACGATGCCCTGCGGCAATCCATCACAAAGCGCGGAATGAATCGCATGTTGCCCGCTGACAAGGTAGACGTCGCTGTCGACGCCATGCCTCCGGCTTCGGCGCGCAGCGCCGGCCGTGCCCCAGCATTTGGTCAGATGCGACAGCGCTCGATGCAGGTCGTCGCGCTCGAGCCCGGGGAAGCCGAGCAAGTCCGGTGTGACGCCCGCCGCCAGCGCAGCCTCGCAACGCGAGGCGCTGTCGAGAGCCTTGCGCACCGAAAAATAAAGCTGCGGCCCGGGATCCGAAGCCGCAGCCGCCGGCCGCATCGGCGCGGAACTTGCATCGAGCGGCAGGGCGAGAAGCCAGTCGCCTCCCGGCTGCATGGAGAGCTCGCACTGCGGCAACAGGCGCCGGCGCAGGACTTCGAGGGCGGGCAAGGCCCTGATCGGAATCCGGTCGTAGCCCGAGCCGGCAATGGCCAGCATACGGGTCAGCTCGCTGTGCCAGGCGGTTTCCGGCATTCTGGGTTCGGCTCCGCCCTGCCCCGAGTCCGCGCGCATCTGGGCCAGCGCCGCACCGAGCCACGCCCAAAGCGCCGGATGGGCCGGGCCGCGCGCGAGCCCCTGCCATTTGAGGAAGCGCCCGGCTGCGCGCAAGAATCGCAGGTTCAGTTTGCCGCCTCGGTCTTCATAGCCGGCCAGGCCAATGCAGCTTCGATAAGCCAGCAACAGGTTCGCGCAGCAGTCCCGCGCACCGGCGGCCAAGGCTCGGTAGGAGCGAGCCGGCAGGCGGATGATGGAAGGCTCGACGAGCAGCTCCCTCATCAGGCCATCCGCCTCCCGCTCGAATGCGTCGATACAGGTGTTTCTCTCCGCGAGCGCCAGACAGTCGGCCCGAACCATTGCGCCCAGAGCCTCGGTCACCAGCGACAGCGCGCGCAGTCGATCAGCCAGCAAGCTGCCGGAAGACGTAGGCGCGGACGCGTCGCCGCCATCCGGTTTGTGGTCGAGAATCTGCTTCAAGTCCGTCACTGCCCGGGTTTCCCCGCGAGTTGGTCGCGACAAAGAGTCTGGCGCGGAGCTTAGCATGCGAGGCGCGACTCGCGACCGGAGCATGGATGTAGAATTCGATGTCCCGAATTCCCGGAAGTAAAAATGAACCAATACCTTGAGCTGATGCGTCACGTGCTGGAGAAAGGTCACCAGAAGACCGACCGCACAGGCACCGGCACCCTGTCGGTATTCGGCTGGCAGATGCGCTTCGACCTCGCGCAGGGCTTTCCCCTGATGACCACGAAGAAGCTGCACACTCGCTCGATCATCCATGAGCTGCTGTGGTTTCTTCAGGGCGACACCAACATCCGCTATCTGAAGGAAAACGGAGTCTCCATCTGGGACGAATGGGCCGACGAGCAAGGTGACCTGGGCCCTGTCTATGGCAAGCAATGGCGGCGCTGGGAGACCTCCGACGGGCGAAGCATCGACCAGATTGCGACCCTCATCGACGGACTGAAGCGCAACCCGGACTCCCGTCGCCACATCGTGTCGGCCTGGAATCCGGGTGAGGTCGAGGGCATGGCGCTGCCACCCTGCCACGCGCTGTTTCAGTTCTACGTGGCCGACGGCCGGCTATCATGCCAGCTGTATCAGCGCAGTGCGGATATCTTTCTCGGCGTGCCGTTCAACATTGCCTCCTACGCGCTGCTGACGATGATGGTCGCGCAGGTTTGCGACTTCAAACTCGGCGATTTCGTGTGGACCGGCGGCGACTGCCACCTGTATCTCAATCACCTGGACCAGGCGCGCGAGCAACTGTCGCGCGAGCCGCGGCCGCTACCGACGATGCGCATCGACCCGTCGGTGCACGACATCTTCGGTTTCCGTTTCGAGCACTTCGAGCTCGAAGGCTACGACCCGCATCCGCACATCAAGGCACCGGTGGCGGTATGAGCGAAATGTCGGAAATCATCGTTATTGCGGCAGTTGCGCGAAACGGCGTCATCGGTCGAGACAACGCGCTACCGTGGCGGCTCAAGGCTGATCTGAAGCACTTCAAGGCGCATACCAGTGGTCATCCGATCGTAATGGGTCGCAAGACCTGGGAGTCACTCGGTCGCCCGCTGCCAAACAGGCGCAACCTGGTGGTGACCCGCAATGCCGACTATACGGCAGCGGGCGCCGAGGTTTTCGTCAGTCCGCAGGCGGCACTGGCGGCCGTCGACGGCGCGGAACGCGTATTCATCATCGGCGGGGCCGAACTCTATCGGCAGTTCATCGAACGCGCGGACCGCCTGCTGATCACCGAGGTCTGGGCTGACATCGGCGGTGACGCGCACTTCCCCGATAT
>NZ_WTVM01000211.1 GCF_012910885.1 Azoarcus taiwanensis
CTGGTGCACCGTGCGGTGGCCGATGCCCAACCGTCGCGCGATGTCCTTTTCGCAGGCATCGCTCAAGAGCTGCGCCAGCACGTCGCGTTCGCGCGCGCTTAGCGGCGCCTGCGCGCCGAGCAGGCCGCGCGCCAGCAGCAGCTCGCGCTGGAACGCGGTGCTGCCGAGCAGGAAGAACCCCAGCAGATTCCGCTCGTGCTCGCCGAAAGGCCGCTCGCCGTGCCGGCGGTCGAGCACCAGATGCGTCTCGCAGTCCGGCGTGACGGTGAAGGCGCCATTGAGCCGGTCGTCGATGCGCTCGTCCGCCAGCGCCTCGCGCACGATCCAGCTACGCCGCCACACCGTGTCGTCCAACAGTTCGTGCCGCAATTGGCAGCGTGTGCGGCCGGCGTCGCGGACGATGGCGCCGGCGTAGGGCTCGACCTCCCCCGCCTCCAGGGCGCCGGCCAGTGCGCGCGCCATCTTCTGGCGCTCGTCGCGGCAGTGCAGGTGTTCCGCCGCGCGGATGCGCCAGCCGGACATCGCGTCCCCGGCCGCCGCGCCCTCGCGGCCGGCCGCCACCCAGGTGGCGTTGCTGGCTCCGATGTGGCTCGCCAGCCGCGCCAGGCAATGGCGCAGCGCCGCGTCGCACTGCGCCGCCGGCGCCTCGGCGAGCTCCCGCCACAAGGCGGCCAGCAGGCGCATGTCCGCGTCCCTGAGTATGCCCATCGGTTTCATGGAGCCTCCCTTTCACCCGGTGCGCATCGGAGGTGGCGCATCCGCTAACTAGCGGATGGTGTCACAACATCATATGGCGACACAATCCGGGACGGCCGGACGACGCGGGAGAGGACCCGGCAACCAAGGATTATGAAATGAAAAAGGGGGGGCGATGAAATACAACGAACTGAAGTACCTGACCGCGCACAATGCCTACGCCGCGCCCAAGTACGGATACCAGTTGATCGACCCGCTGCTCACCAACCAGAAGAAGAGCGTAACTGACCAACTCAACTGCGGCGTTCGTGGCTTGATGCTCGATATTTACTGGGACGGCAGTGAGAAGGTGGTCTGTGCGCATGGCAGCAGTACGATTATTGCCCATGTCGATCTGGCGGTAATTCTTGATGAAATCAGTGACTTTCTGCGTTGTAACGGGCGGGAGATCGTCACGATCTTCTTCGAGGATTACCTGTCGGACCACTACCGGAAACTGGCGGACGCCTTGCAGACCACGGGATACTGGTTCGATTTTTCGGCCTATGACGTCCCCAGGAATGGCTGGCCCGAAGTCGAAACGATGCTGGCGAACGGACACCGGATCGTCGCCTTTCTCGAGAAAACCACCGACCGGGAGAGCATGAATCTCCCCTATCTGTACGACTACGCGGTCGAAACCGTCTACGGCGAGGCCAGCCTTGACCACAATTCCTGGGTGAAGAAGAGAGACGAATCCTCCATCTTGTCGGGAGGAAGTGGCAAGTTGCGCAGGGAAGACACCCTGGCCATCGTCAATCACTTCAAGACGGTTCCCGCCTGGAGCACCAGTGACTATGAAGGCAACATCAGCAGCGAAAAGAACCTGATCGGCCACATCGATGATTTCTACGATGAGCACGGCAGAACGCCCAACACCATTGCGACCGATTTCATCGGTTCAGGCTTTCAACGACAGGCGCTGGAACATTTGAATCGCATCAAGCCCGATTTCGTCGACACGAAGCATTCCGGCTGGCTCGTCGGAAACAGCGTGGACTGGGACAGCCAAGCGTCTTTCCGGATTCCCGACGGACGCAAGCTGGTCGGCGTAAGAGTCTATAACGAGCGTGGATACGGCCTGATAGACATCGCATTCTGCCATGCTCCCGCCGATGCCCTGGACGATACGCACGAGAGAGAATGTGGCACACCCATTTTCGGCTTATTCGACAAGGGGCAAGAGTACGCAGCTTATGCTCCCCCAGGAATGGCGATCGATGGCCTGACGGTCGCCAAGTACGAACGCTACGGGCTGGTCAACCTGAAGATTCATTTCGGGTCGAAAGGCAGTGGCTGGCTTACGAAAAACGAAGGCAGCGACGCCGAAATGATCAGAGAAGGGCCGAGAGCGGGCACTGCGATACGAAAAATCGCCGTCCGCTCGGAAGGCGGGCACGGCCTGGTGGACCTGAAGTATTACTGGAAGTAGAGCCGTGTCGTCGCGCAAACCCGGCGCCGGGAGACGGCGCCGCCACCTTCCGCGCCTGGCCGGCGCAACGCTTCTCATCGCCCTGGCCGCGCCGCCGGCGGGGGCGACCAGTGACTGCGACGGCGATTCCGGTACCGCCAGCGGCGGCTTCGTTTGTGGCATGGCGAACAGTGCCACCGGAACGGCGTCTACAGCCGTAGGGGTAGGGAATACAGCCTCCGGCCACCAGTCAACCGCTGTAGGGTTTGGCAACCACGCCTCGGGTGATAGCGCTACCGCCGTGGGGGCGCATAGCAGAGCTGAAGGTTTTTGGAGCACGGCAATAGGACTCCAGAGTGAAGTCCAAGGGGGTGTCAGCAGCGCGGTGGCGCTTGGCGCCGGCTCGGTGGCCACGCAAGACTACACCGTCTCGGTCGGCAGCGCCGACGTCAAGAGGCGCATCGTCAACGTCGCTGCCGGCACGGACGCCACCGACGCGGTGAACAAGAGCCAGCTCGACGCCGTGGCCAACACCGCCAACAACGCCCTCTCGGTCGCCGGCGCGGCCCAATCCACCGCCAACAACGCCTTGAGCGCCGCCGCCACCGCCGACGGCAAGGCCGTTGCGGCACAGGGCACCGCCGACACCGCTCGCAATGAGGCCGCCATCGCACAGGGCACCGCCAATGCCGCCCTCTCGGCCGCTGGTACGGCCCAGGCCACCGCCGACACCGCCCGCAGCGAGGCCGCCGCCGCACAGGGCACCGCCAATACCGCCCTCTCGGTCGCCGGTACGGCCCAGGCTACCGCCGACACCGCCCGCAGCGAGGCCGCCGTCGCCCAAGGCACCGCCGACAATGCCTTGAGTGCCGCCGCCACCGCCGATGGCAAGGCCGTTGCGGCACAGGGCACTGCCAACACCGCCCTCTCGGCCGCCGGTACGGCCCAGGCCACCGCCGACACCGCCCGTAGCGAGGCCGCCGTCGCCCATTCGGTGGCGACCGGTGCCTATTCGGTGGCGACCGGTGCCCAGAACACGGCGGATACGGCGCTCGCCGCCTTGCAGAGCACGCTCAACCAGATGCTCGAGGCTGGCCTGTGCACCATCTCCGGCGCCAGCGTCGCCTGCGGCACCAACCTGCAACTCGCCGGCGGTGCCGTAGCCGCCGGGGCGGAGGACGGCATCGCCATCGGCCAGGGTGCCGAGGTGCAGTCCTCGGGCGGCATCGCCATGGGCCGGGACGCCACGGCGGTGCAGTCGAATTCGGTGGCGATTGGCGCCGGCGCCCATGCGCACTCGTCGGTGGCGGTGGGCACCGGCGCCCTGGCCATCGGCACCAACACCACCGCCGTCGGCGACAACACCGTCGCCTCCGGCGAACATGCCGTGGCGATCGGCAACGAGGCCCGGGCCGTGCACGACAACGCAGTCGCGATCGGCAACGGTTCGGTCACTGCCGCGCCGGACTCAATGAGCGTGGGCGCGCCGGGCGCGGAGCGGCGCATCACCCACGTGGCGCCGGGCGTGCTGGCGACCGATGCGGCCAACGTGGAGCAACTCGGCCAGGTCGCCGCCCGCATCGACCAGCGGGTCGGAGAAGTGCGGCGCATCGCGGCGCGCGGCGTGGCCTCGGCGATGGCGACGGCGCCGCAGCTGGCGTTGGCTCCCGGCGAGAGCGGCATTGGTGTCGGCATGGGGCACTACGACGGACAGTCGGCGATCGGCGTGACGGTCGGCCACACCACCCGCTCCGGTGCGCAATTGAACCTGGGCGTGGGCTACGCGGGCGCCGGCCGGCCGGCGCTGCGCGCCGGACTCGGCTGGAAGTGGTAGCCGCGGAGCGGCCATCGGCACGGCGCTGCGGCCACCGCCGCGCCGTGCGCGGACAAAGGTGTTGTTTGTCGAGAGCCACCCGGCCGACGCGCGCCTCGGTTACGTTACCTGACGCCCGGCGGGCAAGGCGTGGCGCGCGTCGGCCGGGTGGCTCTCGACAAACAACACCTTTGTC
>NZ_WTVM01000212.1 GCF_012910885.1 Azoarcus taiwanensis
TCGAAGAGAAAACGGGGCGACACCGCAGAGAAAAGCGGTGATTTGCCGGAGAAATTGAACCGAGTTCGGTCGCTGTCATTGTTTGGCGGCGGGATTCAACGAAAACCTCGCGTTATTCGAGGTGCCCTTATGCAATCAATCACCTAGAATGAAATTGTGCAGTGCAGCAAAGCGGCTAGAAACGCGAGACTGCATCGATTAACGAACCTCAGGAGCAAGACCATGATTGCCAAGCCCGAAAAATTCACCGCCGCCCAGAAACTCGCCGTCGAGTCCGGGATCACCTCCCTGCGCACCGCTTTCGACTCTTCCGAGCGCCTGGCCGCCCTCAACCTTAACACTGCCCGCGAGCTGCTTGAAGAAGGCACCACCGGCATCAAGAGCCTGCTGAGCGCCAAGTCGCCGGAAGAACTCGCCGCCATGCAGGCCGCGATGGTACGCCCGATGGCCGAGAAAGTGCTGGCCTACTATCGCAACTGCTACGAGATCCTGGCCCAGGGTGTCGAAGAGTTCGTCAAGCCTTACGAAGCCCAGTTCGCCGAGCTGAACAAGACTGTCGCCAGCGAGCTCGAGAAAGCCGCCGCCTCGTCGCCGGTCGGCGCCGAAGCTGCAGTCGCTGCAGTCAAGAGTGGTATCGCCGCAGCCAACTCGACATTCGACCAGGTCACCCGTGCCAGCCGCCAGGCCGTCGAAATGGCCGAGAGCAACCTGACCGCCGCCACCGAAGCTGCCGTCAAGGCGATCAGCACCCCGGTGCCCGGTTTCGCCAGCACCACCTCGGATGCGCCGGCTGCTGCTCGCCGCGCCGCCAAGAAGTCGGCCTGACAGTCGCTTCCTAGAACGCCCGCGCTGCGATGGCAGTGCGGGCGTTTTTGCGTTTACGCAACCACTTCGCCGGGAACCCTTCGCTTATGGCTGCCGTCACACACTGACGGCGCCGGCTACCGATGACGCCGCGCAACGGTCATCGAACCGGAAGACATGCAATGCCCACCAAGCCCAGCAAAGCGCTGCTTCTGTCGGCTATTACTGCACTCGCTCTCACGCTCGGCGTGCTCGGGCCGTTCTCGCACGCGCTCGGCGTCCGCAGCATCCCCGCGGCCGGCAACTACTGCGGCTTGCCGGCCGGCTGGTCGGTGCCGGGCGGCACGCTGCTGGAAGACACCGCCCTGCTCGCGAGGCTCAGCGAACAGTCGGCAGTGCTGCTCGGCGAGCGCCACGATCGCCTCGAGCATCACCGTTGGCAGCTCGACGTTCTGCGCGCACTTCACGCGGTGCATCCGGACATTGCGCTGGCACTCGAGATGTTTCCGCGCCGGGTCCAGCCTGCGCTCGACGCCTGGGTCGAGGGAGAGCTGAGCGAAGCCGAGTTTCTCGCACAGAGCGACTGGCACAAGGTCTGGCGCTTCGACCCCGAGTTGTACATGGACATCTTCCGCTTCGCACGCGACAAACGCATACCCATGCGTGCCGTCAACGTCGAATCCGACCTCACCCGTCTGGTCGGCCGCGAGGGCTTCGACGCTGTGCCTACAGATGAACTGGAGGGTGTAGGCCGCCCGGCGCCACCCAGCGCCGCCTACACCGACTGGCTGACCACGATTTACCAGATGCACCTCGTCGGCAACCGTGTTGGCGAGCATTCGGAGCGCCATCTGCGCAACTTCATCGAGGCACAGCTCCTGTGGGACCGCTCGATGGCCGAGGGTATCCACGGCGCCATCGTCGAGTCGCCGGGACGCCTCGTGGTCGCGTTGATCGGCAGCGGTCATCTGCGCCACGGCCACGGTGTGCCGCACCAGCTCGCGGATCTCGGCGTCTCGGCGCAAGCGACGTTGCTGCCCTGGGACGCAGACTTTGACTGCAACGAGTTGGTCGACGGCCTCGCCGACGCTGTCTACAACCTGCGCGACTACGGCACACGAGGCCCGGCGCTGGATGTCTGAACGCGGCATCCCCAGGCCACACCTGTGGCCGCTGGTGCTACTCGTCATGTTGTTCGTGACGACCGCCGCTGCGTCGCCAAGCACCCGCTTGCATTACCAAGTGCACCTGCGGCTGGATCCGCTGCAAAGAACTCTGGACGCAGAAGCGAGAATCCAAATCGACGATGGCGAAGCGCTCGATTTGCTGCTCAACCCGGCAATGCGCATCGAATCGGCGGCAATCGGCGATGATGCATTGCCTCCATCCTCGTCCGGAAGAGCTGAACCGCAACGCCTGCACATCCCGGCCGGCGATCCCGGGCGCACGGTCCACCTGCGATGGCTGGGCCCGCTAGCCGCCTCGCCACCGGACATGCGGCACGAAGACACGCTCGCTCACAGAACACCTACAGCCGACCCCCAGGGCAGTTTCCTGCCCGCATCCGGGCTGTGGTATCCCGTTCCGGTGCGCGCGCGCGAGCTGGCGCCACACAGCTACATCGTCCGCATCACGACACCGAACGGGCAGCTTGGGATGACCGCCGGCATGCCCGGCGACACCCTCACCGAGGGTGACGACACGACGATCGAGTACAACTTCCCCTACCAGGGCCGCGGCATCGACCTCATTGCAGGCCCGTACCGCATCGCTGACCGCAACACGACAACCCAGGACGGTCGGCCCCTGTTGCTGCGAACCCTGTTCCACGAGGAACTGATGCCGCTGGAGACGGACTACCTCGAGGCGGTCGAGCGCCACCTTGCGCGCTACGAAGCGCTGATCGGGCCGTACCCCTACGACAGCTTCACGGTGGTCTCCAGCCCGACGCCCACCGGCTTCGGCATGCCCACGATGACGTATCTCGGCATACAGGTCTTGCGCCTGCCCTTCATCCGCGACACCTCGCTGGCCCACGAGGTGCTTCACAACTGGTGGGGCAACGGCGTCTTTCCAGACTACGCCAGCGGCAACTGGAGCGAAGGCCTGACCACTTTCATGGCCGACTACGCCCACGCCGAGCAGCAGGGTGAGGACCGTGCCCTGGAGATGCGCCTCAACTGGCTGCGTGAGCTCTCCGGCATTCCGACGGTGGCTGACCGGCCGCTCGCCGAGTTCACCGCGCGCCACCATGGCGTGTCGCAGGCGGTGGGCTACAACAAGGCGGCGATGCTTTTCCTAATGCTGCGCGACATGATTGGCCCGGAGGCCTTCTACGCCGGCCTGCGCAGCTTCTGGGATAAGCATCGCTTCGATACCGCCGGCTGGCAGGATTTGCGCATCGCCTTCGAAACAAGCGCCGGCGAGCGGCTCGATCGCTTCTTCGACCAGTGGCTGACCCGCCGCGGCCTGCCGGAACTCCGCCTGGAGGCCGGTGAAGGACTCACCCTCAAGATCGTGCAGGCAGGCGAACCGTGGCAACTCGATCTGCCGCTGCACATCGAGACACGAGCCGGTCGTGAGGCTCTGATCGTACGCATCGAGGACAGCCTCACATCTCTGGATTTGTCGGGCCATGGCTTGCCGCTGGAGGCAAGGCTGGACCCGGACAACCGCACAATGCGCCGTCTGGACCGCTTTGAGGCGCCACCCATTCTGCGCGAACTGCAGTTCGCCCGCGCCCCGCAGCTGGCGATCGTCGCGCCTCGTGCAATGCGTGGCGACGCCGAAACCCTGGCCACCCGACTTCTCGACGACCGCCCACGCCAACTCTCTGCCCGCCGCGCGCCGGATCCGGCACAGCCACTGCTGGTCATCGGCGAGCAGCGCGAGGTTACCGCGTGGCTGGCTCGCCACGGCCTACCCGCCACACCCGAGGAAGTGGCCGGGAAGGGAGACGCCCGAATGTGGACCCACCGGCTGCCCACCGGCGCCCCGCTCGCAGTCATCGCCACTGATACCCCGGCTGCACTGGCGCTTGCCTTGCGGCCACTGCCCCACTACCGGCAACAGAGCTGGTTGATTCTCGAACAGGGTCGAGCCCAGTCGCGCGGCACCTGGCCGGCACCGGTGCGCGGGATCAAATGTGCGCCGGC
>NZ_WTVM01000213.1 GCF_012910885.1 Azoarcus taiwanensis
GTCTTCACCCTGTGCGTTGAACTGAAAATCCACATACAGACCGCGAAGGCCATTTCCGGGATCCCGGGTGAAGCCCACGCCCGACCCCGAGGTTCCGCCCCCGTTGCCGAACACCATCGCCTGTACGGTCACCGCGGTGCCAAGGCTATCATCGATCGCGTTAAGTCCTCGGTAGGTGACAGCCCGTTCGCTGTCCCAGGACTCGAATACGGCGATGATCGAGCGAAACAGCTGCTCACGCGGGTCCTGAGGAAAATCCTCGCCGCACAGACGCCGGTAGACCTGCAGACTTTCACGCGTCAGCTCCCGAAGGGCCGCATAGTCGAGATCACCGGTGCGCTGCACACCATGGCGCGTCACCCAGTCAGCCTCCAATGCATCGAAGGGGTCCGGAGGAAGCCGGGTCACGACTTCGCCGAAAGAACGTACCAAGCGCCGGTAGGCGTCCCATACCAGTCGCGGGTTGCCGGTTGCTCGCAGAAAACCTTCCAGACTCGCGTCGCATAGACCGATATCGAGCAGCGTATCCATCATGCCCGGCATGGACACCGGTGCGCCTGAGCGCACCGAAACCATCAGAGGTCGGTGCGCGCCCCCAAAATGCCGCCCGGTTCGTTGTTCCAGCCAGCGCACGTGAAGCGGGAGTATCGAATCGAGACTGACCTCCCTGCCCTCGCGCCAACGGCGACACCAGCTCGTGCCGAGCACAAACGCCGGAGGCACATTCAGGCCGACGCGAGCCATGCGTGCGAGATTCCACGCCTTGAAGCCCAGCATGTCGCAATCGCCGGACGTTCCGCCGTCACCGACGGCTATGTGAAAGACCTGCTCCCTGTAGTCAGTCCCGGTCATCGTCATTCCCCCACTTCATGCGACGCTCTGAGCGAGCATCCTGTCTCTGAGCCACTGCACGCTGTGCATCAGTGCGTCGGTCGCACGTTCGAGGTTGGCCGCGATGGCATCCAGCACGTAGAGCTCCCGAGTGTCGATCGCGCCGCCCAGCAAATCACGTCTGACCTGTCGCAAGGCATCGTCCGCAAGACGCTCCAGATCCATGACACGGTGCACCGACTCGAAGAAGTCCTGCATGTCCTCGCGCGCCCCGCCCTGTTTGAAGCTCCGCGCGGCAAGCAAGGCCTTCACGTACTCCTGCGTGGCGGAAAGGGTCAGCCCCTGCAACGTAGCGATGGCACTCATCGCCTTGTGGGCAGAACGTCCGCCAGGGAGCAGTGAGCAGTGAAAGGCTGCCTCCTCCAGTTCGTCGGGCACATCGTCGGCCATGCGAACCAACTCGAGCGGAATGCCTTCGGCCTGGGCACGCGATGCGGCATCCCGTATTCGAATCACGATCTCGTCGGCCTGTCGCTCCCACACCTTGGCTCGAGCCGCCCGCGCCCGCATCGCCCCATGAAAGCCCGCATCATCGGTCTCGAGCCAACCGTCACGCAAACACGCCGCGATTTCGACGGTGATGCATGCGTGCTCGACCAGCAAATCGAAGAGCCCTTGCTCCGCGCTTCTGAAGTAGCCGATCAACTCGGCCCGCAATTCATCGCGAACCAGATCCACCTGCCGACCGGTCAGCATCGCCGCACTGCAGATGCGCAAAGCGAACTGCAGAAAACTGCGTGCGCGCTCGATTCCGACGATCTGGTGCAGGGCTTCCCCGTAGCGGAAGGCACCGCGACCGACCAGCTCAAGCAATTCGAAGAGCATCTGCTGCCCGCCGCAGCGCAGAAAGGCCATGTGGCCGTGGTCGTTGTCGGCCGCCCACGCAAGCAACTCTCGCGCATCGCCCTTGGGAACGAAGAGTTTGAGCTGCTTGCGCGCCTTGTTCCAATCGATCAGGTAGACCAATCTGGAACCGAGATACTCGAGAAAGCGAAGGCAGCCTTCGTGGTCCCGGCCTTCATGCGAGCCAACGGAAAGGTGATAGACCCCGTCCTCCATGCTCTGGTCTGCACGCGAACGAGCGTCCTCCCAGTCGACCTTCCAACCCTTGAACAAACCCTGGAAGAAGAGCAGACGTTGCAGATGAACATCGGTATAGGTGACGCTGACACGGGATCCGATCACGTGGACCACGAGAACATGCGCGTCGGTGGTACCGATATCGTTCTGTATGACCAGCTTCTCACCGGACCGGGTCGCGGTCGTGCCAAGACCCGGGTGATCGAACTTGAGCGCAGCGGTTCGTCGCAAACCAGCCATGAAGGCTTTTATCACCGCGCGGTCGGAATCATCGATGCCATACACCGCCGCACCGTCTATCTCCTCTGCCGCAAGTTCGACCTGAAGGCGGTTGAGCGCCTTGTGAGTGTCCATCACGAGCAGATGCAGGCTGTCGCCTGTCTCCCGCCTTCCGGAGGTCAATAGCGCGATCAAGCTGTCGTCGACAACCTCATGATCGGGCATCTCGAGGTCCGCGAGGAGCAGCTCGAATCGGTCGCGCAAGCCCTGTGGTTGCAGCTCAGGCACGAGATTCGTGCCGCCCTCGAACGGCGCGAGCATTTCTTGCATGTCCTCGCAGATGCCACCGAGCAAGGCGGTAGCCTGCGGGATCCGGAAGCCCCCGTTCTCCCGCGCCGCGCCGAGCACCACCGAGTCGAGCTCCGCCGCCTCGATGCCACAGGCCAGCCGCTCGCCCCGCAGGCAGGCATGATTCTGGTCCGGGTGCAGGGCATGCGCGCGGGCCGCCTGCAGCAAGGCGAATCGATATTTCAATCGATCATTTGCAGCCAGCGCGGCATTGACCAGCGCTGGCATGGCAATGGCATCCTCACCCAAAGCCAGGATGATCTTGCTCTTCACCACCATGCTCGGCCTCCGCCCAAGTCACAAGACTGGCAAGATCCTAGACGGTGAAGGTTGCACGCTTATTGCAGCGCAGGATTCGTTCAGAAAGAGAAGACGAACTGAATGCGTTGCCCCGCAAAGCGAGCGACGACGTATTCGATCGGAATGCCGCCCGGATCGACATTGATGCTTTCCGCAACCAACAGCGGCTGGCCCCTGGACTGATCCAGAAGGCGCGCCTCCGGCCCGGTCGGCAATCGCGTCGTCACTCGGGTCTGTTCGCGCGTGTAGTCCTTGATGCCGATGCTGAACAAGGCCTGAGTCAGTGACCCTGTGCGTTCCAGCGCCTCGATCAACCCCTCGCATCGAGCCTTCGGAAAATAGTGCGTGGCAACGCTCAAGGGCGTGCCATCCACCTCGCGGAGCATTTCGATCAACAGCATCCGCTCACCGTTGACGACGCCCAGCGCCTTGGCGACCTCAGTATCGGCCGCGACCTCTTGCGCCTGAAGTAGCCGTCCGCTGGGTAACCGCTGACGACTCGCGATATTCTCCGAAAAGCGGGTCCGCTTGCCGACCCGATAGTCGACCACGTCTTCCTGTACGAAGGTGCCGCGCCCCTGCTCGACACGGATCAGACCGGCTTCCTGCAGGGCAGCCATTGCTCGGCGCAAGGTATGTCGATTGACCCCGTAGTGCGCCGCGAGTGAGGTCTCGGTCGGCAACTTGTCGCCCGGCTTGTAGACACGCGCACGGATTTCACGGGTGATCGACTCCTCGATCTGCCGCCAAAGCGCAATTCCGGTTACACGCTCCACGTCCATTACCTCCACCAATACGCCACATGATCCATCTTGTTACCCCGGTGCTCATGATGCATGATGCTCAGCAATTCGTCTAGATGTTTAGATGACATTTTTATGACACCTGAAGCCACCGGAAAAGGCATGCAAACAGACCGACAAAGATGGATGTCCGCACTCGCCAGCGCCCCCCGTGAAACGCTTGAGCGCGCCTGGAACGAACTCCAAGAGGCACCCGGATACGAAACTCTGCGTCCGGCCGAAACCGGAC
>NZ_WTVM01000214.1 GCF_012910885.1 Azoarcus taiwanensis
CATCGAAGAACTCACCCGCCACTACCCGCAGATCATCAATTTCACCAATCCCGTCGGTTGGGAAAAGATGGTCGTCATGGATGTCCAGATCGTCGAGTTTCCGGTCAACATGTTGCGTGAGGTCGGCCTCGCATGGAACGCCACCGGGGGCGTCGCGGTGGGCGGCATCTGGATGCCCGGGCGTCGCGGAAGCTCACCGCTGCAAATCAACCTGCGCACTGGCAGCGAAAATGCGCAGCCCATCGTCAACCCCGACGGATCCGGCGGCCCGGTGCCACTCAGCTCAAGCCTGAACATCCTCAGTGCGGTCAACATGGGGCTCAACGCACAACTGAGGCTGCTGGAACAGAACGGCACGGCCACCATCCTCGCCCAGCCCATCTTGTCCACCCGCAGCGGCTCGGACGCAAGCTTTCTTGCGGGCGGCGAGTTTCCCTACAGCGTAAGCAACATCAACGGCACGACCATCCAGTTCAAGCCCTATGGCATCCGCCTCGAGATCACGCCGACGGTCGACCACAACGGCGTGATCCGCGCCCGCATCATGAGCGAGGTCAGCGACCTCGACCTCTCGGTGGCCGCCGTATCCGGCCCAGCGCTGCGCACTCGCAAGACTGAGACCGAATTCAACGTCATGGAAGGCGGCACCATAGTCCTGAGCGGCCTGCTCACCCGCGACATCAGCTCTTCGATCGACAAGGTTCCGGTCCTCGGCGACATGCCGATTCTCGGTGCGCTGTTCCGCTCGCGTCGTTTCCAGAACAACGAAACCGAACTCGTCGTCTTCGTCACCCCGTACGCAGTCGACAAACACACCCTTGAACAGGCCGAAAGCATGCTACGCGCACAACAACGGCTACAGGAGGCGCCGCGCGCCAAGCAACCGGACATGTCAGCAGTGCCCGGTCTGCCTGCTCCTGTCGAACAGCGCAACCTCCCCGGACAACACGACCACCTCGGCTACCCCTACCCCTGGGTCGGCAACTGAAAACCGCTATCACTCATCATGTTCCAGGTCACCATCAGCCACCCTGAAAGCCCCACGCGGATCGAGTCCGTCAGCGATACCTCGGCCATCATCGGCAAAAGCCGTGAATGCCGGGTTCGCCTGCCCGGCTGGAAGATCGGACGCGAGCACGCGCGCATCTACCGCACCAAATCCGGACTTTTCATCCAGGATCTCGGCCAGTTCTTCGGCACCAGCGTCAATGGCAGCCGTGTGCAACAACACGGCCCGATCGAGCCAAGCGACCAGATCGTCGTCGGCCAGTTCACACTCGTCATCCAGGATCAGCTTCAGAACGAGCGCAGTGCTGAACCCTCCGCAGTTTCAGAGCACACTGCTCCACTCCAGACTGCCGCCACTGCACGCCCCTCCAACGCGCGGACCACGACCACCCCCGACCAATACTGGCGAAAGCGCATCCACGAAGCCTTGCTCGACGCCATCGACCTGCGACGGCGCGATCTGGTGCGCATGAGCGACGACGAGTTGCGTGCCGAAACCGAGGCACTGCTCGTCGACGTCATCGCAAACGAATCCGCCCTGCCCGACACAATCGACCGCGAAACCCTGCGCCGCGACGTACTCAATGAAGCCGTCGGTCTCGGGCCCCTCGACGCACTGCTGGCCGACGACAGCATCAGCGAGATCATGGTCAATCGGCATGACGAGATCTACATCGAACGCAACGGCCGGCTCGAACGCCACGATATCTCCTTCACCAGCGACCGTGCAGTACTCGGCGTAATCGAACGCATCGTCACCCCCATTGGTCGGCGCATCGACGAAGCCTCGCCGATGGTGGATGCCCGCCTAAAGGACGGCTCGCGGGTCAATGCCATCATCCCGCCGCTCGCCCTCAAGGGGCCGGCACTCACCATCCGGAAGTTTGGCCGCAAGCTCTTCTCGGACGCCGATCTGGTCGCGCTCGGCGCCATGAGTCCGCAGATGGCCGAATTTATGCGCATCTGCGTCCGCCATCGCAAGAATATCCTCATCTCCGGCGGCACCGGTTCGGGCAAGACCACGCTGCTCAACGTGCTGTCCAACTTCATCCCCGACGGCGAACGCATCATCACCATCGAGGACGCTGCCGAACTGCGACTGGCTCACTCCCACCTCATCAGCCTCGAAGCCCGTCCGGCCAATGCCGAGGGGCGCGGGCTGATCGCCATTCGCGAGCTCGTCAAGAACGCCCTGCGCATGCGCCCGGACCGCATCGTCGTCGGTGAATGCCGCGGCGGCGAGGCGCTCGACATGCTCCAGGCCATGAACACCGGCCACGACGGTTCGCTCACCACCTTGCACGCCAACAGCCCGCGCGATGCGCTCGCCCGTCTCGAAACCCTGGTGCTCATGGCAGGCATGGATCTGCCGCTCACCGCCATTCGCGACCAGATCGCCTCGGCCATCGACATCGTCATCCAGCAGGCCCGCCTGCCCGATGGCCGGCGTGTCATCACCGGCATCGTCGAGGTCGCCGGCATCGAGTCCGGCCGCATCCAGATGCAGGCGCTCTTTCGCCACGACACGCTCGGGCGCGACGCCGAGGGCCGCGTTATCGGCCGTTTCGCCGGATGCAACGCAGTCCCCGGTTTTTTCGAAGGGCTTTCCGAGTCCGGCAGCCAGCTCGACCTGTCGCTCTTCAACGGGCCTGAGAACGTATGACGCCCACCGCTTTGCCCTTCGAACTGGTCCTGCTCGCGGTCGCGCTCACTATCGCACTTGCCACCTGGGCATTGATCGACATCGGCGCCCGCCTGATGCATGCCTGGCGCACCCGCTTCACTCGCGACACCGGCTTTCATCTGCGCGAGTTGTTCCTGTTCGTCGATCCGGCCCGGCTCTACGCGCTCAACCTCGCACTCACCGTGCTGGTTGCTGGCTCGGTCTGGCTCGGTCTGGGCAGCCTCACCCTCGCGCTCGTCGTAGCGGCGCTGCTCGCGATCTCGCCCGGGCTCATCTTCCGCTGGCTGCGCGCACGCCGCATCGCACGCATCGAGGCGCAACTGCCCGACGCGCTACAAATGCTCGCCGGCACCGCACGCGCCGGCCTGTCGCTACCGGCGGCCATCCGCCAGGTCACCACCGAGCTGGCGCCCCCGCTGTCGCAGGAGCTCATGCTGGTACAGCACGAACAACGCCTCGGCGTAAGTCTCGACGACGCGCTCGAGAACCTCTCGTTTCGCGTGCCTGCGCAACCGGTCAAGCTCATGGTCTCGGCCATGCGCATCGCCTCGGAGACCGGAGGCGGGCTGGCCGAAACCCTGGAACGTACCGCCACGACCCTGCGCAGCCAGCACGCGATGGAGCTCAAGATCGGTGCACTTACCGCCCAGGGCAAGCTCCAGGCGTGGGTGGTGGGACTGTTGCCGGTGTTCCTGCTGTGGGCGCTCACGCGCATGGAGCCCGACGCGATGGCCTTGCTGTGGACCACCCGCATCGGCTGGGGGGTGCTCGCCGCGGTCGCCATCATGGAATTCTTCGGCGTGCTCCTTATCCGCCGCATCGTGAGCATCGACGTATGAGCGCACAGACCGATTCCTTGCTGCTCGCGCTCGACCCGCGCTGGGTCGTCGGCGCCGTTGCCTTGAGCGCCGGCCTGTCGGTGGCGCTGCTGGGTTGGTTGGTGTCGCGCTCGGCCGCCGCCGTGCCCAGGCAGGACCGCCTGTGGCTCGACGCCCCACCGGGTGGTTTTCGGGTGCTGTGGTGGCCGGTGCAGTGGCTCGCCTTTTACCTGCGCGGCCTGATGCCCGATCGCCTGCATGCCGCCTCGCTCGCGCGGCTGCGTCTGGCCGGGCTCGACTATGCGCTCGATCCGGCCCAGTTTCTGGC
>NZ_WTVM01000215.1 GCF_012910885.1 Azoarcus taiwanensis
CTTCAATCCTTTCCCCGGAGATCCCATCCATGTCTGTTCGATTCAAAGGTACCGACCTGCGGCCTGTGCTCCTCGAAGCGGTGGTCAACCAATGTCGTATCGTCCTGGTCAAGGATCAGGGCGTGTATTTCCTGGCCGAGCGCGGCGAGCGTGGGCCCGATGGGCGCCAGAAGCTCATCGCCTACGCCGTCGGCTGCAATCCGGATGTCGATACATTCGATGGCTGGTCGGAGCTAGCGCACGCCGAGTTTGGCGGTGACGACTTCGGCGAGTTCTTCGATCCGCGCGACGGTGTCTTTGCACTCATCCTGCACAACGCGAACGACCTCGAAGTGTCCGCGACCGTGACACACCTGTCATTGCAGGCCGTGGTCCCACCGCCGATCAGCAACTGACGGTCCCACATTCCCTGCCCCCGCTCCGGGGGCGTTTCAATACCAGTAGTTGAATAACCGCTCCCTGATCGTCCCCAGCACCCAAAGTGGTGCGCCCAGCCTATGTGTCCCCTCGGGCGAGATGCGGGCAACTGCTGCCCGTCGACGCCTTCGCGAATCGGTCGATCGAGAAGCCGCTTGGCTTTGACACCTGCCGTCCGATCTACGCGGGCAACTCGGCCCTTGTGGCCGTTGGAGCACTTCCCGACCTACGTCAGCAACGTGGCCGATTGCTGTCGGCGGCGGCTCGGACCGTCGAACATATGCTTCCGCCATCGACGAACTCACTTTCCCGCCCCTACACGGAAGGACTACACGCGGGATTTGCTGTAGTTCTGGCAGTGGCGCGATGTAGGACGACCGCGTAATGCTAGGTATCATTACCGTCAGCTCATACACATCGAAGGCTGACAATGGCGACCGATAACAAGCCGAAGACGCTCCACTATCGCAGGGCGCAATTCCTGACCCCCACCCGCACGCTGGAGGATCTACTGTCGGCGGCCCTCAAGGTCAACAGCCTGGTCGCCAATCGGATCGAGAAATTGACGACGGCGGGGGACTGCCGGTTGATCAACCACACTACCAACCGCCGCGGCCTGCTCTGCGGGAATTTAATCACCTATGAGCACGGTACCAACAAGCTTTTCCTGACGGTGGACGGCAACCTGACGGCCTTCCCGGTTGCGCAGGTGGCGCCGCCCGAGCTGCCGAACAAGAAGCAGACAGAGTTCCTCGATTCCATCTTGTACTTCGGCGTCAGGGGGAACCACGTCGTCCTGATGCAGTCCAGCGGCCTGAAGGGCAAGCAGTTGGAGCTGTACTTGAACTGGTTCCTGTCCGCCTGCGGGGTACTGGGTACGCACAATCGCCTCGAATTGGTGGATCATCCACCCAGGGTCACCACCGACCAGCTGGCGTCCAGGCCGGTCAAGAAGGTTAGCTATGTATCTGCCATGGCTCACGAAACGGTTCCCGATACCCCTCCCAGTCCAACTGAGGTCAAGAAGGAGAAAAAGCTGCGGCTTACGCCGGTCGGCCGGGCAGTGGACATCCTGAAGGCCGCTATCGGCATCAAGGAGTTTGAGAGATTGAAGTTAGACGACGCCTTGGACGGAAATCTCCAAGTGTCCTTGGAGGTGACCTACCAACGCACCACCACTCAAGAGGGGCAGAAGGTTATCAACGACATTGCGCGGGCACTGCGCAATGTCGATGGCGACGATATCTCGGTACAAGTTCCTGGCCTAGGCACGCTGAAAGGTGACGACCTGAAGCTCTCAAAGCCCATTCTCGTCGCCTGCCACAATGGCCACGTTGATATGCCTGAGCTCTTTGATGAAATGCACAGCTGGTTGCTGGGATTGGCCGAAGGCGATTTCCTCAAGGATGAGAAGGGGCCGCTGACCGAGCAAGTACCGTTGAATGCCTCGCTGATTGCGTCCACTGGCGCAGTCCCGGCATGAGATGGCGTTTCACAAGTCGATCTACTTCAAGATTTCGGTGCCAGTGATCCTGGCACCGATCTTCGCCTTTGTGGCAATCTGGCTGGTCGAAGTGCTGGGCGCAAAAACCCTCGCGGAGTGGAGCGGAAAGCTGACCTGGGTATGCAGCGTGGCTCTAGCACCAGTCGCTCTCGCAATCTCTAAATTCCGCGATCTGTGCGGGATGGATGGGTTAACCGATATTCAGCGAGCCAATCTCGTTACCATCGTTCGGAAGCGAACGCTGCGGTTTTGGCTGGCTTCCCTTTACCTGCTTGCAGTCTTTCTGCTCGGCTTCGCTGTCGGTGTCACGGCAGACACCCCCTTTGGCTATCTGGTGGCCGTGAGCTGGGTTGCCGGGTTCTTCTTCGCCCTGTACCTCCTCGCCCTCACGCACTTCTGGATCGATGAGGCTGAAGATTTCAAGCTGAAGGTGGCTCAGCAACTGCGCGACGAGAAAGAGCGCACTGACCTAGTACAAACACTTCGAAAGTCGCAAGGTGACAAGATCGATCCGAATTCGGACCTGGAGCATTACAACAAGGTATTTGATCCGAAATCGGGCCTGGTTCAGTGACAGGCGGGGGGCTCCGGATCGTTGTGTTTTCCAGCGGTTTGCTGTCGCATCCGTAACTGGCTGCTCCGGCCGACGACCTATCGTCGGCCGGCGCGGTCGTTCGGGCGGATGGGGTTGGTCGTCCTCTACCGCCCGGAAGCTGTCAGACATGGGGAATAGTTTACTGTCCGGTTCAATCCGCAGCTGATTGCGGACTTTCAGGCGCACATCTTGTACTGCTCACCCCTCGGGCTACTAGCCCTGCACGAAATCGGCCACCAAGCCGCCCCAGTCGTCCTCCGACACCGCGTACATCGGCATCTTCCGCAGTTGCAGGCCCTCGCTGTACTGCTGCAGTTGGGGTGGTTGCTCGAAATAGAGAGCTGCGTTGGCCTCCGCCTCCGCTGCGTCCGTGTAAAAGGGATGATAAGTACGCTGCACGACTTTGAAGTCGCCGGGGTTCAAGCCGACACGCTCGTAGCTGCCGGCGAAGAACCTACTAAGAACGAGTTCGTCTACGACGGGTACGCCGTCCCACGAAACACCTACGTGCGCGACAGTGCTCACCGCAACCAGTGGATAGACATGAAACTCCGGCGGAAGGCGCCAGCCAAACTGCTTCATATCCTCGATGAACTCGTCTCGGTGCTCATCGATCAGTTTCACGCGCGTCTTCGCTTGTTCCACCGCCTGTTCGATGGCCACGCGATGCGTACCGATAGAAGTGGACTCGGTCGGCTCTAGGATGCACTTTACTTCCACCACGAAAACTTGTGATCCGACGCAGAAGACCGCGTCAATCTGGACGAAGGACTTGTCGGCGCACCTGAACGTGTAGTCGCGGGGGATGACCTTCGCTACTTGGGACAGCATCGGCGACGTCTCGACCGCCTCAATAAGACTGGCGCGCAGGTACTCCTCAAACGCGGGGCCTCGCTCATTGAGCTTCACCTTGAGCTGTGCCATCCAGCGCTCAAGTGCGAACCGCAAATTCGGAGGTGCTGCGACGGCTCCGAACACGGGATAGAGCTTTGACGGATCTCCAGTGGACACCAGTGGCTGCGTCCAGAATTCTTGCCCCCCCTTGCCACGGAAAGTCAGAAACTCGATGATGGCCTGCGCTCTTGCGACCGGGATGCCAGTGGCTTCGTGCACGGCCGCAACCAGCGTCTCCTTCGCTAAGAACGGTACATACTCGCGCATGTCGCTCACCGCATTCGGATCAGTCGGCAGTTCAGACCGACGCACCGGTGACGTTGCCGCCCACAAGCGCCTAGCTGCGTGAGAGACCAGCATCCAAGCG
>NZ_WTVM01000216.1 GCF_012910885.1 Azoarcus taiwanensis
GGCTTGATGGCGGGGCGTTTCTTCATGGCTGGCGGCAGAGAACGAAATCAGGACAATCCAATTTTACCAATCACAGAGGTGCCGAGGTTTTTCGAGGCGCCCTTATGTCTTCAATGCAGCGGCAAACGAAGTCGAAAAACTGCGACTTGCTTACGGCGTACTGCCCGCTTTCGAATCCTTCGTTCATCGCCAGCAAGTGCGCCACTACTTCGGGGTCTTTCGGCCATTCCATAGCGATATAGCGCGCGACCTTCGTTGATACGTCATACGGATACACCTTGCGCGCTGCGTTGTAGGCGGCTGCGGCTACGTCGAAGACGGTTTTACGTTCGAAGTAAAGATGCGATGCGAATTGCTTTTTCAGCGTCGGCACGCCGCCAAGTTCGCGCGCTACTGCGTCAAGGGCTTGATTCACTTCGCGCAAAAACGCCTCATCGAGTTGGTACGCTTCGGGCTTGAACATACGATCACCTTTTGAAATTCGGTGCCCACATGGGGCGGCTGTTGGCATTTGAAAAATCGGCTATCGCATCAGCGGGACATGCGACACTCCCTAAAGGGAGTGTGTCGCTGTCGTCCCCCAACGGCAGGGATGCGACGCGGGACATGTCGCCGGTTTGTCGCTGTCCTGTCGCCTTGTCGCGTGCGGCCTTCAACACTTCGGCAATGCACTTTTCTTCAATCGGTGCGGTATCGCCTGCCAACCGATAAACGTTGTTTTCGACTTCGATACGTTGAAGTTCGATCAAGTCTTTGCGTGCGCGCTCAAAAGCCTTTTTCTTCGCTGCGTCCGAATCGGCGGGACTCATGCGGTAGAACACGGGCCGCCACTGGCTCAAATGCAGGCCGTTGAAGTTGCCTTGTTCGTCAAGACCGCCGAAGGTGCCCGCCGCTGCGCGGAACGATTCAAGCGCCATCTTCTGATTTGCGGTTAGCGGCTTTTCGGCCCTTGTGGGCATGACGCTATCCGGCACCACGACGCACGAAGTAACTACGTCGCCGTCTTCGTCTGTTTCGATTTCGACGACATGCAAGCGGAAGTAATGAACGTCGCCGTCGCGCCCGTCCTTCGCCTTATCGACTTTCCAGCTTCGGGCGTCGCCTTCGCGGCTTACCAGAACGGCGGCGTCTAGCGCAGCAAACAGGCTTGAATGCCCGCGAAGCCCCTTCGCCGAATCCTTGCCCGTGTGGGCAACAAGAACGACAAGCCCGCCGATCAAACGTTGAAGCGTCTTCGCGCCTTCGATCACTGCGCCCATATCGCGGCTACTGTTTTCGTCCATTCCGGGCGCAGCCCTGTTCAGCGTGTCGATAAACACGACGCAGCCGGGCGGACAGACGGCGGCAAGGTCTGCCACGTCCTGCGGGTCGGTAAGGCGGAACGGTTGCAGCAGGAACCGCACGCTATCGGGTATGGCGCGCCCGTGGTGACGTTGCCACGCGACAACCCGGCCCCGGTATCCGCCTTCACCTTCAAGGCCGACATACAGCACGGCAGCGGGCTTTGTGGCGTGTTCGAAGAACGGCAACCCGTCGCCAATGGAAGCGGCCATTTCGAGCGAAAGAAACGACTTGCCAGCGGTCGAAGCGCCATAAACAACGGCCAGCCCTTCGATTGGAAATACGCCCTTGATTCGCCATTGCTGCGGCGGCATTGCTTCCAAGGCTTCGACGGGTAGCGGGCTGAAACGCTGTTTCTTGCTAAGGGCTGTAACCTGCCGTTCGATAACTTCCGTCATCGCGTCGGGGTCGGCCTTCACCTTTGCCCACAAGCCTTTTGCCTTGTAGCGCCCGAACGGCGTAGCCCATTCAAAAAAGAGTTCTTCGAACTTCGGGCCGTGCGTCTTCAACGCGGCGGCAACCATCCGCACGTCGTCTTCTTTCTTCGGTGCAAGGTGCGACAGAATCCCGCGCATCGCTGCCAGTTCTTCGGCAGGCGACGACGTAAAGCCGAAGTCTGGTGCGGAATTGTGGGCAGACACTAGCGAACCCCCTTCAAGCCGATGCAATCAGGGCGCGTATGTCTTCGACACGCCACGCAGTAACGCGCTGCGACAGCTTGACCGGCTGCGGATAGCGACCGGACTTGACGCCCGCCCACCAAGTCGATTTCTTGACCGGGATAAGGGGCGGCAAACCCTTGGCGGGGTCGCCGATGATCTGCGGCAGGCGCAGAAAGCCAGTTTCAGGAAGTTGGTTCATTGTGGATTGCTCCCGTCCGTTGCGGTATGGGGCAATCCTATGGCGGCCAAGCTAGGCCATTAAGGGGAAAAACCTGTTCGTTATTTCTGCTGCAAATCTTCGCGGAACTTGCGAATACGCTTCACCAAATCTTTTTTCTTGTGCGAATAAACTTCGCCGTCGTCTTTCGTGATTTTGTACCCGGCGTACTCGCAAATATAAGCGTCGGCGGCTTCGCAATCGTTCGCAAACTTGCCGTTTATTACGTCGTTCGCGGCCTGTTCGTCGATTTCGGCAAGTCGCTGGCTTGTTGGCCTGCCGCCCTTGTTGGCTTCGGGTATCGGCAAGCCGTCTTCGATGCTGTACTTCGTCATTGCGCCGCCCCTGCGGTCATTTCGCCGACCATATCCGCCCATTCCTGCATCATGTTTCGGCGGTCTTCCATGTACTGCGCTTGGTTGTAGCTGGCGCGAACCTTGTTGCGTTCGGCGTGTGCCAACTGGCGTTCGATCACGTCGGGCCGGTAGCCCATTTCGTTAAGGATGGTCGAAGCGGTAGCGCGGAAGCCGTGCGCGGAAAACCCGATGCTGTCTTTACCGTTGAAGCCCATACGTTCAAGCGCCCGGTTCAACGTGGTAGCGGTCATGCACTCTTTCGGGTTGCGGTAGTTCGGGAACAGGATTCCGCGCCCGCCCGTGTGGGTATGCAATTCGCGCAGCAGTTCGACGGCCTGTTTCGACAGCGGGACTACGTGCGGTTCGCGCATCTTCATTCGTTCGGCGGGTATCCGCCATTCGGCCCGGTCTAGGTCGAATTCCGACCATTCGGCTTTACGAAGTTCGACGGTGCGAACGAAGGTAAGCAACATCAGCCGCAGCGCGATAACGGTTGTTCGATACCCGCCGTATTCGTCTAGCGCCTTCGCAAAGTCGCCGATTTGTTCGCGCGAAAGCGGCTTGCGGTGTTCGACCTTCGGGCGATGAATCGCGCCCTTCAACGCTGCGGCGGGGTCGCTGTCGGCGCGAAGCGTTGCGACGGCATAGCGGAAGATGGCCGAAGACCATTGCCGAACCAACAGCGCGACGGTTTCAGCGCCCCGGCCTTCAATGCGACGGATGATTTCGAGCAAGTGCGCCGCCGTGACGCTGCGAATCGGTAGCTTGCCCACATAGGGGAACACGTCGGCGGCCAAGAAGCGTTCAACCTGCCGCAGATAGTACGGCGTCCATCCTGCCGACTTCTTCGCTATCCACTCCCGCGCGACGGCTTCGAAGGTGTTTGCGTTCGCCGTGACGTTCGCCAGCCGTTCAGCCTGTCGATTGTGGGAAGGGTGAATACCTTGTTCGACCAATGCCCGCGCCTTGCGGTGTTCGTCGCGTGCGTCCGATAGGCCGATGGTTGGATAGTCGCCGATGGCAAAGACGTTTTCTTTGCCCGCGATGCGGTAGCGGTAGCGCCACAAC
>NZ_WTVM01000217.1 GCF_012910885.1 Azoarcus taiwanensis
GGCGTTGACGTTGCGCAGGGATACCGTCTTGCCCTGCGTCTGCAAGGACGCCAGGACGTTGAACAACATGCCTGCACTGACGAAATCGAGCCGTCGCAACTGTCCGCACTCGACCTCGATCGCTTTGCTGTCGCTTGCCAAGGCGACCAGATTGCGGATGCTGTCGCTGTTGGCGCTGGTCAGCTCACCCTCGAGCACCGCCCCGCCGTCGCTTTCCCGCTCCTCCCCGGCCGAACTCGCAACTGCCACCGCAACGGCCGCAGCCTTGTTCTCCCAGGACGGCGGCGACTCCTCGAAGGTAATCGCATATTCCAGCGCGACATCTTCGAAGCGTTGCTCGTCGCCGGCATGCTGTAATGCTTCGAGCAAAGCGAGCCAACGCTCCCGACCCTCGGCTCGACCGCTCTCGATCTGCTTTTCCAGCAAGGTCGCCAGTTGGCCGGCGTTCAGCAGAAGGAGCTTCACCCGATCCAGCGCAAACTGGCGCACGAGATCGAGCAGCATTCTGCAACCCGTGTCATCAACCGACTTGAGTCGCTTCATGTCGATGCGCAGCGCGCCGCTGCGCTGACCGATCAACGTGAGTTGCTGGAACTGGGTTTCGGCGGCAGCGGAGAGACTGCCGCCCAGATTGATCAGGGGTACGACCTCGCTCTTGCGTCGCGGCGCCGTGCTGGCAAGATTCACCCAAGGTGGCGGCGAACGCTCGAAGCGGGTGGCGTAGTCCAGTACCCGCGACTCGAAGCGCTCACGCTGGCCGGTAAGCTGATACAGGTCGAGCAGCATCATCCACAAGCCCTCGCCGGCCGCAACACCCGGGTCGCCGACGGCTGCTTCAAGGAGCGCTTCAGCCTCACGCGCATTGCAGTTCGCGTACAGGACTGCAGCCTCTTCGTAGAGCGCCCCCAAACCCGCCCCGCCTTCTCGCACCTCGACCTGATCGGCGGTCGCGAGCAGCGCATGCGACAGGTCGGCACCTGAGAAGTCGACCATCGAAAGCTCGGTTCGCGGGGGCGATGCACCGTCCGGGGACTTGACGTCACCCTTCGCTGCCGAACCTTTATTTCCGAATCTACCTGGATTCACGATCGAGCATTACCCTGAGTCATTGGATACCACACGCTGGGCGCGAGTCCTGCATGAGACATGAAGGATAGCATCTTGCGTCAGGCGGTTGCGCGCTCGGGTCGGCCTCCAGGGATACAGATGAGACGTTCGGCGCCGCCCGTATCCAGACGGTCGCGCAGTGCAGCGAGGGTCTTGCGCTGCACGCGGCATCTGCTAGCATTCGCCCGCCGGCAACTCCGCCGGCCCACACTCACCTCGCGATGACAGCCTGGAGTTGCCCCTACGACCTTGACGGAATCTGCCAACGCGTTCAGGGCGCGCGCTGCGAGCCCGGCATGCGCGGCTGCACGCTCGAGGGGAAGGTGCGCTTTGCGGACGAATCGCGCAATACGCCGAGAAAACCGGTGCGCGCCGAGCCGGCAAGGAAAAGCGCCGCACCCGCACCCGCGAAACGGCGCCTCCCTTTCTGAACGCCGTCCGCCCGGAATGGCGGAAGTGGAAACTCAATCGAACAAGGGCAGCCGCGACCCCAACCATGAACACCGCCACAAAACCATCAAGCAACTGCTTCGTCTGGCCGCTACGCGTGTACTACGAAGACACCGACGCCGCCGGGGTGGTGTACTACGCTAACTACCTCCGGTTTTGCGAACGCGCCCGTACCGAGGCACTGCGCGAGCTCGGCTTCGAGCAGGATCGGCTGATGCGCGAGCGTGCGCTCGGTTTCGTCGTGAAATCGGTCGCGGCCGACTACCTGAGGCCTGCACGGCTTGACGACGCCCTGCGAGTGCGTTCGCGCATCGAGCGGCTTGGTGGTGCGAGTCTGACTTTTTTGCAAGAAATCCTTCGCGAAGAGGAACTTCTGTTCTCTTCCCGTATCATCATCGCCTGCATCGATCTCACTCGTCAGCACCCGACTTCCATCCCCTCCGAGCTGCATAGCAAGCTCAAAGCACGCGTCTAAAAATGACTCCGACCCAAGACCTGTCAATCCTCTACCTGATCAGCCAGGCCAGCCTTCTGGTGCAGCTGGTCATGCTGCTGCTGGTAGTGCTCTCAGTCGTGTCCTGGTACTGGATCTTCCGAAAATGGTTCCAGATCCGGGCCGCTTACAGCGACACCGGCACTTTCGAGCGCGAGTTCTGGAGCGGCGGGGATCTGAACACCTTGTATCAATCGGCGGCCGCCTCGCGCGAGGATGCCGGCGGCATCGAGCGCATCTTCGAGTCGGGCTATCGGGAGTTCACCAAACTTCGCGCGAAGAGCCACGATCACGCCGCCATCATCGACGGTTCCCGCCGGGCGATGCGCGCCACCCAGCAACGCGAGATGGACGACCTCGAAGCCCACCTGGCGTTTCTCGCCACGGTTGGTTCGGTTGCACCCTACATCGGCCTGTTCGGTACGGTGTGGGGCATCATGAACGCCTTCCGCGGCCTCGCCAACGTGACCACCGCATCGCTCGCCTCGGTCGCACCAGGCATTGCCGAGGCGCTGGTCGCAACAGCCATCGGCCTGTTCGCCGCCATCCCGGCGGTGGTGGCCTACAACCGGTTCACCCACGACATCGACCGGATCGGTATCCGGTTCGATAGCTTCATGGAGGAGTTCTCGAACATCCTCCAGCGCCATCTGCGCTGAACCCGGAGTCATCGGCATGCGCCAGCGTCGCCTCAAGAACGAGATCAACGTCGTCCCCTACATCGATGTGATGCTCGTGCTGCTCGTGATCTTCATGGTCACCGCCCCGATGATCCAGACCGGCGTCGTCAGTCTGCCGACGGTCGGAGAAGTGCCACAGGCTCCGGCCGAGGCCATGTACCTGATCATCAAGGAAGACGGTAGCTACGCACTGCGGGAGGCCGGCGCCCCGGCGATCGCCGACATGGAACGCCACGAAATCCTGAGGCGCCTCTCCGAAGCACTGGCGGAAAACCCCGCCCAGCCGATCGTCGTGTCGGCTGACAAGAGTCTGACCTACGAGATCGTGATGCAGGAGCTGAACGCGCTGAGGCTCGCAGGCTTCACCCGGGTCGGCCTCGAAACCCAGACCGCGAACCTCCAATGACCGACGTACCGCATCTGGAAGGGCGGGAAGCCCCCGGAAAATGGATCTCCGTGCTGCTGACGGTAGTCGTGCACGTCGGCCTCGTGGTGTTTCTGTTCATGGGAGTGCAATGGGAGAGCCGGCCGCCGGCCGCGCTGGAGGTCGAGCTCGTCGCCGCACAGCCCCCTTCTGCGCCAGCCCCTGCACCGCGCCCGCAACCGGCACCGGAACCGCCGCGCCCCGCGCCGGCACCGGAACCACCGCCGCCGCCACCAACGCCTGAGCCACCCAGCCCGGCGCCCGCACCCGAGCCGCCCAGACCGGCGCCACCTCCGGACATCGCGACCAAAGCGCCAGAGCCCGAGCCAAAGCCTGAGCCGAAGCCTGAGCCGAAGCCTGAGCCGAAGCCTGAGCCGAAGCC
>NZ_WTVM01000218.1 GCF_012910885.1 Azoarcus taiwanensis
CCGTGTGGCAGGCGGCGACATATTCCGAGACTGATAGCCCAACCCCTAACGGAACGACGCACAGATCGAGAATGACTTTCATGGTTCAAACCTCGTATTACGTGGCTGGTGTGCCATTGTCGCTGGCCAAGGGGCACGGAAGAACGTCGTCACGCTCGCGGCGGCAAGCACATTGCCGGAAGCGGCGAACTGGGAAGACCTCAGCGCGCCACCCGGCTGAGTCGGCGCGCTTGCGATCTGAGGTCAGAATCCGCCAGTCGCGAGCCAGCGTTCGATCTGCGGCAACCGGTCAACACCCCAGAATGGTTCCCCGTCGATGACGACGTACGGCGAGCCGAACACACCACGCGCAATCGCTGCGTCGCATTCGCCACGCAGTTTCGCCTTCAGCGCATCGTCTCCCAAGGCGGTCTCGAGGGCTACACGGTCTGCACCGAGCGAAGCCGCGACGTCGAGCACGGTTTCCGCCTTGGAGATGTCACGATTGTCCCGAAAATAGGCGCGATAGGTTTCGAGCGCAAAGCGACGCGCAAGATCGGGATCCTTCCCCTCCAACCAGTAGAAGGCACGAGCGGCATGCTGGGATGAAACCGGAAAGATATCGGGAATGCGGCAAACGAGACCCAGAAACCTCGCCGAACGTTCGAAATCACGCTTCGCGTAATCGCCCTTCATCGGTTTGGACGGCAAGGGCACGTCTCCGGTGATCTTGTACACCGCCCCGAGCAGAAAGGGGCGCCAGCGCACGCTGCGACCATGCGCGGAAGCGAGCGCATCGACCTTCTCAGCCATGAAATAGCCGTAAGGTGAAGAAAAATCGAAGTAGAAGTCGATCGGTCCGCTCATGCACGGCTCCTTGTGGAATAAAAAATGGCCTTGCGGCAGGCGCGGGGTGGAGAGGGAGGCATTCAAGGAATGACCCCGTCGCCGTCTCGACCGCAAGGCTGCTCAAAAAGTTTTTAATCCGCCAGTGCCCGTCCGATCACGAGACGCTGGATGTCGCTCGCGCCTTCGTAGATCTGGCACACGCGCACATCGCGGTAGATGCGCTCGACCGGGAAGTCGCTCACATAGCCATAGCCGCCGTGCACCTGGATGGCGTCAGAACACACTTTCTCGGCCATCTCGGACGCGAACAGCTTGGCCATCGAGGCTTCCTTGAGACAGGGGCGACCGGCGTCCTTGAGGCTGGCGGCGTGCCACACGAGTTGGCGCGCAGCTTCGAGCTGCGTGGCCATGTCGGCGAGACGGAAGTTGACCGCCTGGTGCTCGAAGATCGGTTTACCGAACGCTTCGCGCTCCTGCGCATACTTGACCGCGGCTTCGAGGGCGGCGCGTGCCATACCCAGGCACTGGGACGCGATGCCGATGCGCCCGGCTTCGAGGTTGGACAGCGCGATCTTGTAGCCCTGCCCTTCCTCGCCGACCAGCGCATCGGCCGGGATGTGGCAGTCCTCGAACAGGATTTGTGCGGTGTCGGAAGCCTTCTGGCCCATCTTCTCTTCCAGGCGGCCGACCACGTAGCCCGGGGCGTCGGCCGGTACCAGGAAGCACGAGATGCCCTTCTTGCCGGCGGTCTTGTCGGTGACCGCGAAGACGATGGCCATGTCGGCGTACTTGCCGGTGGTGATGAACTGCTTGACGCCGTTCAGTACCCATTCGTCTCCGTCCCGCACCGCTGTGGTCCGGATTGCCGAGGCATCGGAGCCGACGTGCGGTTCAGTGAGGCAGAAGCAGCCAAGCTTTTCGCCGCGTGCAAGCGGCTTGAGCCACGCATCCTTCTGCGAGATGCTGCCGAAACGGTTGAGGATGCCGCAGGGCAGTGAGTTCTGCACGCTGACGATGGTTGAAGTGGCGCCGTCACCGGCGGCGATTTCCTCCAGCGCCAACACGAGGCTCATGTAGTCCATACCGGCGCCGCCCCACTCCTCGGGCACCACCATGCCCAGCGCCCCCAGTTCGGCGAGTTCGTTCAGCGCCTCGCGTGGAAAGGTGTGGTTGCGGTCCCAGTCGGCAGCAAATGGGGCGAGCCGCTCCTGCGCGAAGGTGCGCATGGTGTCGCGGATCATCTCCTGTTCTTCGGTGAGAATCATGTGTCGTCTCCGTGTAGTGTCGGGTACGCGCCGACTCAGGCCATCTCGACCGCGACCGCGGTGGCCTCGCCACCGCCGATGCACAGGCTGGCCACACCACGTTTGCCGCCATACTGCTTGAGCGCACCCAAGAGCGTGACCAGGATGCGGGCGCCGGAGGCGCCGATCGGGTGGCCGAGCGCGCAGGCGCCGCCATGAACGTTGACCTTGTCGTGGGGCAGCTTCATCTCGTGCATCGCGGCCATGGTGACCACCGCAAAGGCTTCGTTGATCTCCCACAGATCGACATCATTGGTAGTCCAGCCCACCTTCGCAAGCAGCGCTTCCATGGCACCAACCGGCGCGGTGGTGAACCAGCGCGGTTCGCGCGCATGGGAGGCGTGACCGACGATGGTCGCAATCGGCGCAAGACCCAGGGATTCGGCTGTGGAGCGGCGCATCAGCACCAGGGCCGCGGCGCCATCGGAAATCGAGCTGGAATTGGCCGGAGTCACGGTGCCATCCTTGCGGAAGGCGGGCTTGAGGCTGCCGATCTTGTCGAGCTTGGCTTTCATCGGCTGCTCGTCCTGCTCGATGACGGTGTCGCCCTTGCGTCCGGCGACTGTCACCGGTGCGATCTCCCAGCCAAAGCGCTCTTCGGTAATCGCTCTCTGCGCACGCTCGGTGGACGCGACCGCGAAGGCGTCCTGCGCCTCGCGGGTGAAGGCGAAATGGTCTGCGCATTCCTCGGCGAAGGTGCCCATCAGCCGGCCCTTGGTCTCGGCCGAATAGCGGTCCTCGAGGCCGTCGAAGAACATGTGGTCCAGTACCTGGCCGTGTCCCAAGCGGTAGCCGCCGCGCGCCTTGGGCAGCATATAGGGAGCGTTGGACATCGACTCCATGCCGCCAGCGACCATCACGTCGTTGGTGCCGGCCATCAGCAGGTCATGGGCGAGCATCGTGGCCTTCATGCCAGAGCCGCAAACCTTGTTGATGGTGGTGCAGCCCGCTGACAACGGCAGCCCTGCGCCAAGCGCGGCCTGACGGGCCGGTGCCTGACCAACACCGGCCGGCAACACGCAGCCCATGATGACTTCCTGCACCTTCTCGGGGCTGAGACCGGCTCGCTCGACGGCTGCGCGGATCGCAACCGCGCCGAGTTCCGGGCTGGTCAGGGAGGCGAAATCGCCCTGGAAACCACCCATTGGGGTGCGAGCGGCGGAAACGATGACAATGGGGTCGGACATTTAGGGACTCCTGTGGGTATTCCGGGGTATGTTCGTTGGCATGGCGCAGAGCCGGTTGGCAATTTTTTTCCCCCCTCAGGGGGGGGGAGGCCAGGTGGGGGA
>NZ_WTVM01000219.1 GCF_012910885.1 Azoarcus taiwanensis
GGTGTGAACAGCTTCGAAAGCTGGAAGGAAAAGGGTGTCTGGTTCAAGAAACCCTATCACTGGCGCCAGTTCCGTGGCGAGTTCTACGAATGGGACGGTCGCGGCTACAACACCCTGATGACGCCGGAGGACGTGAAGACCAAGCTCATCAAGACGCCTTCCGGCAAGTTTGAATTCAAGTCGGGCCGCCTCGAGCAGCACGCCGACTACGTGCAACGGGAACTGGGCATTCCAGCCGCACGGGCCGGTCTGATCCAGTGGGTGGAACCCAAGCATACCGGCCAGGGAGACCTGTACTTCGTCACGCCCAAGACACCGCTGCATGCCGAGGGGCGCTCTGGAAACATTCCGCATGCGATCGCCAACCAACAACCGATAGTGGGTGGACGTAATACGGTGTATCTGGAGATCCACCCCGATACCGCCCGTGCGCGCAACATCCGGAATGGTGACAAGGTTCGCATCCGTTCGAACCTGGGCACCATCGAGGCCTACTGTCGCTACATGCCAGCGCACCGCCCCGACACCCTGGTCATGCCAATGGAGCACGGACACTGGGCGCAAGGTCGCTGGGCGCAGGGACGACTGCCCGGGCATTCGGGCGAACTCACCGAGAACGTGTCCGATCCGATTTCCGGCCTGGCCTGCTATTACACCGGCAAGGTCACCGTGGAACGGGCCTGACCCCTGAGAACGAGAGGAGCTTAAGACAATGGCAAAGTGGGGAATGGTCATCGACCTGGACAAGTGCACCGGCTGTCAGGCCTGTACGACGGCATGCGCAATGGAAAACAACACCCTGCCCGGCGAGAGCTGGCAGGACGTGCTCTATTACCACGAGGGCACCTACCCGAGCGCGCAGATGAAGTGGCTGCCGCGCCCCTGCATGCAGTGCGAAAACCCTTCGTGTGTGCATGTGTGCCCCACCCGGGCGACCTACAAGGATATGGATGCCGGTGGCATCGTGTTCGTCGATTGGGACAAGTGCATCGGCTGCAAGTACTGCATGATCGCCTGCCCCTACGGCGTGCGCTTTTATGCCGACGAGAAACCCTTGCTGGAGCCCGACTTGCGCGAGATCTTCCCGGGCGCAGATGGGCAGATGTGGAGTCCGCCCTACCAGAATCCGGACCAGGACTGGAAGCGCGGCATCGGCGTGCAGCCGCCGGGCGTGGTGTCGAAATGCACCTTCTGCTACCACAAGGTCAGCAAGGCACCGGCCGGGGCGGTCGATCTGGACGAAGACGTTCCCGAGATGAAGGAATACGTGCCCGCCTGCGTGCGCACCTGCCCGCCCAAGGCCCGCTTCTTTGGCGACCTCGACAACCCGACGAGCCAGGTCAACCAGCTCATCGGCGACAAGCACGGCGTACGGCTCAAGGACCACACCGGCAACAAGCCGCAGGTCTATTACCTCGGTGCGGGTGCCGGCGTACCGGCCTTCGAACCCAAGCCGCGTTCCTGAGGAGACACTGAAAAATGAATCAGCAAAACATACTCAAAGGGCCGGCCGGCCTCGGCCTGCTGGTCCTGTCGGCCATCGTACTGGTCGTCTCCTTCGGCTATGCGTTCATGAACCTGTCCAGCCAGGGGCACGCGTCGTTCAACACGTCTTCGACGCTCCCCTGGGGGCAACCGATCGCAACCTATCTCTACTTTGCGCTGGCTTCGTCCGGCCTGGGCATGATCGCGTCGCTGCCCCTGGTGTTCGGCTTCAAGCAGTTCTATCCGGTGGTCAAGCGTGCGATTTTCCTCGCCTTCGTCATCCTGGTGTCCGGGATGGCGGTGCTTGCCATGGAACTGGGCCACGTGTTCCGCATGTTGTGGGTAATCCCATTCAACATGCAGATCCAGTCGGCCATGTTCTGGATGGGTGTGTTCTACGTCGCCGATCTCATCTTTCTGTTGTGGAAACTGCAGACACTCGAAAAGGGTGAGTGGGACAGCAAGACCAGCAAACAGGTCGGCATCGGCTCCTTCCTGGCCGTGCTGCTCGCCAGTGGCAACCTCGCACTGATTTTCGGCATGATGAGCATGCGGCCTTTCTGGTTCGACGGCCTGCTGCCGATCTATTTCTATCTGACTGCGGTCGCAAGCGGCCTCGCGGCGCTGGTGTTCTTCATCTACCTGGCCCATGGCTTCAGTCGCGAAAACATGTCGTCGACGCTGCAACGCCTGTTGGAGGGATCGTTGCCAAAGCTGTTCGCGGCCGTGCTTGGCGGCACCCTGCTCTTCATCGCGGTTCGTGCAATCACCGGTCTCTACACCAACAACCCCGAGATCTACGTCGTCTGGCGTGATTACCTGTTCGCGTCGAGCACCTATCAGGCCTCGCTATGGCTCGGTATTGTTCTGCCCTTCGTCTTGATGATGATGGTGAACCTGCGCAACAACGCCTCGACTCAGGTGCTGGTGTCGATTCTGGTGTTCGGCGGGCTGTTCGCGGAGCGCTTCTTTTTCGTCGTCGGTGGCCAGGTCGTGCCGCTGTTCAAAGGCACCTGGGAATGGAATCTCATCCAGTACACGCCATCGGCCACCGAGTGGAGTCTGACGATCATGGGTTCGGCGCTGCTCTTCACGCTCTATGTGCTCGGTGAGCGCATGATGAACCTCTCCGCCGAACCGCCGGCCACAGTGGCCAGTCCGGCGCCAGGTGCGGGCGTCACGGCCAGCGCCTGACGCTCGCTGCACGCCACGGCACACTCCCATATGTGCCGTGGCCTTTCTGTCGAAAACCGGACAAATCGATGACACTCCCGCCACTCATGCTGACCGAACGCGCCGAACGCCTGCTCTGCCTCGCTCGCGCCTTCCTGCCACCCAGGGCCGAGAGTGCCCGCGAAGCAATCTGCAGTCACCTTGCTGCCGATCTGCTAGAACTTCAGCACGCACTCGGGGGCAACCCCGAACCCGCAGTCGCACTCAAGCGTACGATCGAATCGCTCGACAGCGCGGAGCAATTGCTGACCACCTACAGCCGACTTTTCCTGGCCCCGCCGGCGCCGGCGCTGCCCAATCTAGGTTTCTATCTCGACGGCGCGATGATGGGCAGCACTTGCCAGACGATCGAGAGCCTGTACCTGAAGTATGGCCTCGAGCGCGATGCGCAGCATTTCAAGGATGCGGCCGACCATGTCGCCCTCTATCTGCAGTTTCTTGGGTGGCTCATGGCGCACGCTGAAGAGCACCGTCTGGCCGGCGACACGCGAGCCCTGCTCGAGACGCTGACCGATGCTGTCCAGACCCTCACTCGTCACGCCGAGCCAGCATTGAAGCGGCTTCAGGAACAGATCCTCAAGACCGAGCATACGATGTCGCTCCCAACGGTCTACGGACAACTCACAAGCCTTGCCTTGGCAGCGACAACCGACGAC
>NZ_WTVM01000021.1 GCF_012910885.1 Azoarcus taiwanensis
GTAGTTGAAGCTGTAGGAGAGCTGGGCGTAGCCACCGACCATGTTGGTCGGCTTGACGATGACCCGGGTGACCGAGTTCAGGATGCCGCCGCGCTTGCCGGTGGTGTTGGAGCCGGGCACGTTCACGTTCTTCTCCTGAGCGTGGTACATCAGTGCCATGCCGCGGGGCACCCGTTGCGAGACCACCGCGCGGGCCACCGTGGCGCCGTTGGCGTTGATCGCCTCGACCCAGTCGTTGTCCTTGATGCCGATGGTCGCGGCCTCTTCCTCCGACATCCAGATGTACGGGCCGCCGCGGAACAGGTTGAGCATGCGCAGGTTGTCCTGGTAGCTCGAGTGGATGCCCCACTTGGAGTGCGGCGTGATCCACGACAGCGTGAGGTGCGGTTTGCGCCGCACGCTGTCCGGGATGATCTCGTGCGCCTTCAGGTCGACCGGCGGCTTGTAGGTGCACAGGCCCTCGCCGAAATCCAGGAACCACTCGTGATCCTGGTAGAAGTGCGCCCGACCGGTCAGCGTGCGGAACGGGATGTGCTCATGGATGTTGGTGTAGCCGGCGGTGTAGGACACGGTCTCCGACTCGATGCCGGACCAGGTCGGCGCGGTGATGATCTTGCGCGGCTGGGCGACGATGTCGCGGAAGGTGATCTTGTCCTCGTGGCGACCCGCATAGAGGTGATGGTGATCGATGCCGGTCTTCTTCGACAGCGCGCTCCACGACTTGTGGGCTACCTCGCCGTTGGTCTCCGGCGCCATGCGCATCACCGAGTCGCAGACATAGATGTCTTCCTCGAGCGACGGCATGCCCTTGGATACGCCCTCGACCTGCACCGGGTAGTTGCACTTCTTGAGCTCTTCGTACTCTTGCTCGGTGTTCCAGTCCAGGCCCTTCACGTTGTTGCCGAGCTTGACCATCAGCGGGCCGAGGCCGATGTACTTGTTGTAGATCTGCGCGTAGTCGCGCTCGACGAGCTTGAGCATCGGCATGGTCTTGCCGGGGATCGGTTCGCATTCGCCGTGTTTCCAGTCCTTGCCCTCGCCCATCGGCGTGGCCAGCTCCATTGGCGAGTCGTGCTGCATCGGTAGCGCGACGATGTCCTTGCGGGTGCCGAGATGTTTGGCGGCGAGGCCGGTAAAGGTCTTGGCCAGTGTCTTGAAGATCTGCCAGTCGGACTTTGACTCCCAACCCGGCGTCACCGCTTCACCCAGCGGGTGGATGAACGGATGCATGTCGGTGGTGTTGAGGTCGTTCTTCTCGTACCAGGTCGCGGTCGGCAGGATGATGTCGGAGTAGGCGCCGGTGGAGTTGAGGCGGAAGTTGATGTCCACCATCAGATCGAGCTTGCCGGTCGGGCCGTTCTCGTGCCATTTCACTTCCTTGCAGTTGTTGCCCGCGCCACCTTCCTGCATGACGCCGTTCTGCGCGCCGAGGAGATGCTTGAGGAAGTACTCGTGACCCTTGGCCGAGGTGCCGATCAGGTTCGCGCGCCACACGATCAGGTTGCGCGGCCAGTTCTCCTCGGCGTCCGGGTCGGCGAAGGCGACGTCGAGCTTGCCGGACTTGAGCTGTTCGACGACATAGTTCGACACACCGGCCTCGTCGGTCGCCCCCGCCTTTTCAGCCTCGGCGGCGAGTTCGATCGGGTTGCGGTTGAAGTGCGGCGCCGACGGCAGCCAGCCCATGCGAACCGCCTTGACGTTGTAGTCGGCCAGTGACAGACCCTTGTTGCGGTTGCGTCCGGCTGGCGACAGCAGCGCGTCGGCGTCGATGGTCTCGTAACGCCACTGGTCGGTGTGGAAGTACCAGTAAGAGGTCGAGTTCATGTGGCGCGGCGGACGCTGCCAGTCGAGCGCGAAGGCGATCGGGGCCCAGCCGGCCTGCGGACGCAGTTTCTCCTGACCCACGTAATGCGCCCAGCCGCCGCCGGTCTGGCCGACGCAGCCGCACATGTGCAGCAGGTTCATGATCGACCGGTACTGCATGTCGTTGTGGTACCAGTGGTTGATCGCGGCACCCATGATGATCATCGACCTGCCGCGCGTCTTCGAGGCGTTGTCCGCGAATTCGCGCCCGGTGCGCTCGAGATCGGCCGCCTTGACGCCGGTCTGTTTGGCAGCCCAGGCGGGGGTGTAGGCGACGCTGTCGTCGTCGTAGGACTTGGCGACGTTGTCGCCGCCCAGACCGCGGTCGATGCCGTACTGTGCGAGCAGCATGTCGAACACCGAGGTCACCAGCGCCTCTTCGCCGTTGGCAAGCCTGATGCGTCGGGCCGGTACGTTACGGTAGAGCAGTGCGGGCTCGCCCGGCACGAAATGCGGGAAGCCGACCGACACGACCTCGTCGCGACCGTCGATGCAGCTCAGTTCGGCCTCGGTCTCGGCCTGATCGGCGCCGCCCTTTTCGAGCAGGTTCCACTTGCCTTCTTCGCCCCAGCGGAAGCCGATGGAACCGTTGGGCGCGATGAAGCGGCCGCTCTTCCTGTCGAAGACGATGGTTTTCCAGTCGGGGTTGTTGCTCTCGCCGAGGTTGTTGTCGAAATCCGACGCGCGCAGGTTGCGATCGGACACATAGCCACCCTCGTGCTCGCGCAACAGAACCTGCATCGGCAGATCGGTGTACTTGCGCGCGTATTCCTGGAAGTAGGGATCCTGCTTCTCGACGTAGAATTCCTTGAGCGCGACGTGCCCCATGGCGAGGAAGGCGGCGGCGTCGGTGCCCTGCTTGACCGGCATCCACAGGTCGGCGAACTTGACGTATTCCGCGTAGTCCGGTGCCATCGAAACGATCTTCGCGCCCTTGTATCGCACCTCGGTGGCGAAGTGGGCGTCCGGCGTGCGGGTCATCGGCAGGTTGGCGCCGGTGATGATCAGGTAGGTGGAGTTGTACCAGTCGGCGGCCTCGGGCACGTCGGTCTGTTCGCCCCAGGTCTGCGGGCTCGCGGCCGGCAGATCGCAATACCAGTCGTAGAAGGAGCCACAGGCACCACCGATGAGCGACAGATAGCGGCTCCCGGCGGCGTAGGAGATCATGGACATCGCCGGAATCGGCGAGAAACCGTAGATGCGGTCCGGGCCCCACTTCTTGATGGTATAGACGTTGGCGGCGGCGATGATCTCGGTGACCTCGTCCCAGCTCGTGCGCACGAAACCGCCGAGGCCGCGCACATGAACATACTTCTCGCGCTTGGCCGGGTCCTTCTGGATGGCCTCCCAGGCTTCGACCGGATCCTTGCCATTGCGCCGTTCGGCACGATAGACCTCGAGCAGGCGACCGCGGATCATCGGATACTTGATGCGGTGCGGCGAGTACAGATACCACGAGAACGAGGCGCCGCGCTGGCAGCCGCGGGGTTCGTGGTTGGGCAGATCCTCACGAGTGCGGGGGTAGTCGGTCTGCTGCATCTCGAAGGAGACCAGCCCGTTCTTGACGAAGATCTTCCAGGAGCAGCCGCCGGTGCAGTTCACACCATGAGTGGAGCGCACCACCTTGTCGTGGCGCCAGCGGTTGCGGTAGGCGTCTTCCCAGTTGCGGTCCTCGTTGGTGACGATGCCGTGTCCGTTCGAAAAGGTGTCCTTCACCTTGTCGAAGAAACGCAGGCGGTCAAGAAAATGACTCATGGTTTGCTCCTCTCAGTTCATCGTTCGTTACGTCGGCGACGCGGCGAGCGCACGCCGGTCGGGATTCAGGGGTTCTTGATGTAGGCGTGCTTGCGGAGGTAGAACCACCAGTTCAGGATCAGGCAGACTGCATAGAACGCAGCGAAGCCATACATCGCGTACTCCGGGGTGCCCGCACGTATCTGCGCGCCGATCACCACCGGGGCGATGAAGGAGCCGTAGCCACCCACTGCCGAAGTCCAGCCCAGTACCGGTCCGCGCTGGTTCTGGTCGAAGACATAGCCCACGGTGCGAAAGGTCGAGCCGTTGCCGATTCCGGAGGCGGCGAACAGAACGATGAAGAGCGCCATGAATACGAAGAAGTATTGCTCGGGCGTGGCCGATTGATACGCCAGATGCATGACGTAGCCGGTCACCGCCGACGCCACGACGAGCACGATCGAAATCCACTGCGTGACGATCGACCCGCCAAGCTTGTCGGACATCCAGCCGCCGAGCGGACGGATCAGTGCGCCAACGAACGGACCGATCCACGCGTACATCAGCGCGGATGGCGCATTCGGATTCTTGATGTGGGTCCAGGTTTCGGTGACTGGATCAAAGATGTGCTGATCGCCGAAGATCACCGTGATCGACAATGGCAGTGCCATCGAAAAGCCGATGAAGGAGCCGAAAGTGACCACGTACAGCGCGGTCATCGACCACGTATGCTTGTTGCTGAAGATCGCAAACTGTTTGTTGAGGTTGGTCTTCATTTCGCCGGTGGCGACCGCTTTCATGGCGAACAGGGTGCCCACGATTACCAGCGGTGGTACCAGCCACATGCCGTTTCCGGACAGAATCCCAAGACCCGTCGGCGCCGGAAGATAGAGGTAGAGGCCGATCGCCGAAACGACGAGTGCGACGCCATAGAACAACAGGATGCGGCCGAAGGCGGTGGCGGTGGAGCCAATATTGGGTGACACCGTCTTGAGATTGTTGAGCCCGAACCAGCCGATCACGGCCAGCGGTACCAGCAGGGCCAGCCATACGAAGCCAGCATTCTGTACCCACGTCGGGGTGCCGGCCTCGATGCGGCCAATCAGGGTCGCGGAGTCGCGGACGAGCGGGATCGGGTCGCCGGCAATGAGTCCGAATACGCCCACGGTCATCACCGCCGGGATGAGCAGCTGCGACGTCGTGACGCCGAAATTGCCGAGACCGGCGTTCAGGCCCAGCGCCGTTCCCTGCTTGCTCTTGGGAAAGAAGGTGCTGATATTGGACATCGAGCAGGCGAAGTTGCCGCCGCCGATGCCGGAAAGCAGGGCGAGCAACTGGAATACCCACAGCGGTGTGGCGGTGCTTTGCAGTGCGAACCCGGTGCCGGCAGCCGGAATCATCAGCAAGGCGGTGGTCAGCCACACCGTATTGCGTCCACCGCAGATGCGGATGAAGAACGAAGCCGGGATGCGCAGGGTCGCGCCGGCGAGGCCCGAGATCGCGGCGATGGAGAACAACTCCTCGGGCGAGAACGGAAAGCCGGCGTTCGCCATCTGCACCGTGATGATGCCCCACATCAACCACACGGCGAAGCCGCACAGCAGGCTGGGAATCGAGATCCACAGGTTGCGATTCGCGATGCGCGAGCCCTCGCGCTTCCAGAAGGTCTCGTTCTCGGGATCCCAGTGTTCGATGTCCACGCCACTCTGCCGGGTCATGCGGGTGGCTTCGTTGGAGCTGATCATAGGTTCTGGTTCTCCGGCTAGTATCAAATTGGGTGTGGGTCAGTGCGCCGGCTCGGGCTTTGCCTCGTCCGCTTCGTCATGCAACACGTCGCGAGTGCGCACCTCGGTCCAGTACATCCAGACGAGCGAGACCCAGGTGATGCCGTAAAGCAGCATGAATGCGCTGGAGCGCACACCAGTCAGATCGAGCAGGGCGCCGAACATGATCGGTAGCAGGAAACCGCCGAGACCGCCGGCCAGGCCGACCACGCCCGAGACCGCGCCGATCTCCTTCGGGAAATCGTTGGCGATGTACTTGAAGACAGAGGCTTTGCCGAAGGCCCAGGCCACCCCGACGATGAACATCAGGAAGGTGAAGAACCAGACGTTGTGATGGATCTCGAAGCTTCTCGGACCATCCACGGTCATGACGGTGAACTCGGTGTGTGGGTAGGAGAGCAGGAACAGACAAATCCAGGACACCCACATCACCCACCAGGTCACCTTGTGCGCACCGTGTCGGTCGGAGAGCCACCCGCCGACCGCGCGCAAAACGCCTCCCGGTAGCGAGAAACAGACCGCGAGCAAAGCCGCGACTTCGATGCCCAGACCAAACTCCGCGACGTAGTATTTCGTCATCCACAGCGCGAGAGCGACGTAGCCGCCGAACACGATGGAGTAGTACTGGCAGTACTTCCAGACCCGGGGGTCGCGCAGCACCTTGAGCTGGTCCGCGAGCGTCGTTGCGGAGGAAATGCGGTGGGCGGGATCTTCGTAGGTGAAGAACCAGAATGCGATGGCAGTGATCAGCATGGCGCCGGCAAAAACCATGGGCACGAACTGCCAGCCAAAAGTCACGAGCAGGATGGGTGCAACCAGCTTGGTTACGGCCGCGCCCGAGTTTCCCGCTCCGAATACCCCCATCGCGAATCCCTGCTGGTCGCGTTCGAACCAGCGGGCGCAGTAGGCGATGCCCACCGAGAATGAGCCGCCCGCCAGGCCGACGAACAGACCCGCGAGCAGGAACTGCCAGTATTCGGTCGCGTAGGAGATCAGGAAGATCGGGGGGACGGTCGCCAGCATCAGCGCAAAGAACACGACTCGGCCGCCAAAGCGATCAGTCCAGATGCCCAGTGGCAGACGCACCAAAGAGCCGGTCAGCACGGGGGTGGCGATCAGCAGGCCGAACTGCGTTTCGTTGAGTGCGAGCAGTTCCTTGATGGGAATACCGATTACAGCGAACAACATCCAGGCGGCGAAACACATCGTGAACGCCGTGGTGCTCATGATCAGCACGGAAAGCTGCTGGGTGCGCCTGGCGACTGTCACTTTTGGTCGTCCTCGTGTCTGTCGAACACACTGCTGAAGTTGACCTGCAGCATATTGGGGCGACAAACACGTGCCAATTCGCCGGAAGCATGAGCCAGGCGCTAGTCCTCATCCTCGAGAACTAGTACTTGAGAACTATTGTGCTTCGATGAAGTGATCGCCGTTCGCAGGCGCGCGAACGGCGAGGCGACCCGCAAGCGCGAACGAACTGTCGCGTGGGCCGGATGAACGCGGCAGGACTCTTTTGAGACCGGCCGTCCGCTCAGCGCCCGGCCAGTTCCCGCAGGCGACGCGGGTCGCGCACGTGGAGCCGACGGCCATGTACGTGCAGCAATTCCGTATTGCGCATTCGACCCAATGCGCGCGACAGACTCTCCTGGCTCAGGTTGAGCAGGGACGCGATCGTTGTCTTGGTCGTGGGCAGCGTGACCTTGAACTCATGCTCGGTGTCGGTCTTGTCGCTTTCCGCGAGCTCGAAGATGTACGCCGCGATCCGTGCGTCGGCGCTGTGGTGGGAGGTTGCGCCGATGGCATCGATCAGATGCTGGATTCGTGCCGTCACGGTCACCAGCATGCGTCGGGTCAGCGCATGGTCGATCGCGATCACGTCGAGAAAGGCAGCCTGATCGACATGAATCAGGGTTGTCGCGGTGGTTGCCTCGGTCCAGGTTCGGAAAGCCAGACTACTGAATACGCCGATTTCACCGAACATCCGTCCCTTGTGGAACAGTTCGACGACCCGCTTCCGGTAGTCGGGGCCACTCACGACCAGCTTCACACAGCCGTCGACGACGAAGTAGAGTCCGGTCGGTTGGGAGCCGCGTTCGAAAACCGAGCCGCCGGCAGGGTACGTACGGACCTCGCTCGCCGCGGCAAGCCGCCTGAGTGAGTCCGCAGAAGTGTCTTCAAGCAGCGGTATGTCTTTGAGCAAGCCCAGAATGGCTTGCTCGTCCCGCTCTTCGATCTGGTACGAACTATGGGTATCGGCCTCGACATTCTCGTTGGCCGCGACTTCGCTGCTACTCATGCTGATCCCTCTGTTGCCTGCCCGGGCACTTCCAGAAGTGAATGGAGTGATTGGATGTCTATAACCCACCCGGGCGACAAAAACTTGAACCCAAGTCAATTTTGCGCATTGACGCCAGGCTTTCGTGCCTGGAAGTGCACGGGCGCCGGAGCGATCGCCCTGGGTATGCAGGCGTCGCCGACCGGATCGTGAGGGTAGCGTGAGGTGCTATTCAGCTCTCGGTAGGTGCCGAGCGGGTTTTTCCAGCGGAGCGGGAGGGGGAGGCGGACTTGTCAGCCTGCTTGGGTTTGCGTGGCTCGAACTCGAAGCCGACCTTGCCGTCCTTGCCCCGCACCAGAAAGGCGGAAAACTTGCGGCGTGTACGGGCCGACACGAAGCCCTTGAGTAGTTCGGTCTTGCCGTCGCTGAGCAGTTTCACCATCTGCTCGCGTTCGATTGGCTGCTGGAGAATGATCTTGCCCGAGCGGAAGTCGCAGCTCTTGCCTGCGCCCACGCTCTTTTCGCAGACATAGGAAAGGCCGTGCTCGAAAACACCGGCACCGCATTTCGGGCAGGCGCCCAGGCTCTCCTGGCCAGAGAAGTCCACCGCCTCGGCTTCACCCTCGCCCTCCTTGGGCTGGCCGAAATCGAATTCCGGTTGCTTGTCGTCGTTGAGGCGGATCTCGGCATTGAACAGCCGGCCCATCTTGCTGCGGAAGCCGGTGAGCGGACCCACCCGGCCGGTGCGCAGCAGCGTCTCGATCTCTTCGATCTCGAACTGACGTCCGGCGACGATCTTCCAGGCACTCCAGTCACACTTCTGGCAGGCGAACTTCTTGTAGTTCTCCTTCACGGTGCCGCCGCACTTCGGGCAGGGTGTGGCAAGCGTGACAAAATCGCCGGGCACGGTGTCGGATTCGTAGCGCTTGGCCTTCTCGACCATGTCGCTCGCCATCTTGGCGATTTCCTGCATGAACACTGGCCGCGACAATTCGCCGTGCTGCATGCGTGCGAGCTTGTGCTCCCACTCGCCGGTGAGCTCCGGCGAAGTCAGCGAATCGACACCCAGGCCCTTGAGCAGCGTAATCAGCGAGAAGGCCTTGGCCGATGGGATCAGCTCGCGACCTTCGCGATGCAGGTATTGTTCGGTGATCAGGCCTTCGATGATTTGCGCCCGGGTGGCCGGCGTGCCGAGCCCGCGATCGGCCATTGCCGCGCGCAACTCTTCATCATCCACCATCTTGCCCGCACCTTCCATGGCCGACAGCAATGTCGCTTCGTTGAAGCGGGCGGGTGGTTTCGTCTGCAGGGATTTGAGTTCGATGTCTTCGGTGCCGACGGTTTCGTTCGGTTCTACCGCCACGAGCTGGGCGCCGACGTCCTTGCCGTCCTTGTCTTCGCTGGCGGCGGCTTCCTTCCCGTAGATCGAGAGCCAGCCTGGATTGACCAGCACCTTGCCTTCGGTCTTGAAGGCTTCGCCGGCGACCCGGGTGATGCGGGTGGTGATCCGGTATTCCGCGGCCGGGTAGAACACCGCCAGAAAACGGCGGGTAACCAGATCGTAGATCTTCTGCTCCGGTTCGGAGAGGCTCTTGGGCACCGTGCCGGTGGGGATGATCGCGAAGTGATCCGAGATCTTCGCGTTGTTGAAGATGCGCTTATTCGGCTTGACCCAGCCCTGCTTGACGATCTCGTTGGCAAATGGCGCGTAACTGTCCGGCAGATCGCGGATGACATCCTTGACCGTGCCGATGTAGTCCTCGGGCAAAGCGCGGGCGTCGGTACGCGGGTAGGTCAGCACCTTGTGCCGCTCGTACAGCGCCTGCGCGATCTGCAAGGTGGCGCGTGCGGAGAAACCGAAGCGGCCGTTGGCCTCGCGCTGCAGGCTGGTCAGATCGAACAGCAGCGGCGAGAGCTGCGTGGAGGGCTTGGATTCTTCGGTGACCGTGCCGGCCTGGCCTGCGCAGCGAGCGAGAATCTCTTCGGCCTTGGCTCGTTCCCAGATACGGAATGCGGTGGCGTGCTCGTCACCGTCCTTCTTCCTGAACGATTCGTCGAACCAGCGCCCCGGATAGTTGCCAGCCTTGCAGGCGAAGTCGGCTTCGAGCTCCCAGTAGTCCCGGGGCTTGAACTTGCGAATGCGCTCCTCGCGCTCGACCACGATGGCCAGGGTGGGCGTCTGCACCCGACCCACCGTGGTGAGGTGGAAGCCGCCGGTCTTGGAGTTGAAGGCGGTCATCGCCCGGGTGCCGTTGATGCCGATCAGCCAGTCGCTCTCGGCACGGCACACCGCGGCCGAACGCAGACCCTCGACCTCCTCGGCGCTCTTGAGCTGGGCGAAGCCGTCACGAATCGCGGCAGGTGTCATCGACTGCAGCCACAAACGGCTCACCGGCTTCTTCGTCTTGGAATGTTCGACGATGAAGTTGAAGATCAGCTCGCCCTCGCGGCCCGCGTCGCACGCGTTGATGAGCCCTTCAACGTCCTTGCGCTTGATCAGCCGGGTAAGCAGCTTGAGCCGCTCGTGGCTCTTTTCGATCGGCTTGAGCGTGAAGTGAGGAGGAATCACCGGCAGATGGGCGAAAGTCCATTTGCCGCGCTTGACTTCGAACTCTTCCGGCACGGCGAGCTCGAGCAGGTGACCGACCGCGGATGAAAGCACGTAGTCGTCGGACTCGAAGTAGTCCTTCTGCTTGGTGAATCCACCGAGCGCGCGGGCGATGTCCTGTGCGACCGAAGGTTTTTCCGCGATGATCAGTTGCTTGCTCATGGCTGTGGGGTGACCTCTTGGCGCCCGTTCTGGATGCCGCTGTTGTTTCCGGCCCAAATGGTGGAGGGCCACTAGCCTGAGTGTGAAGCCGGCAGCGCGTGCCGCTGATCCTCAGAGTGGCCGTTATCGATGCTGCTGCTGCGACTCACCGCCCTGTCTGCGGCGCATGATAAAGAGCGCGCCGCGCCTCTGGCAAGCGTTGGCGGTGAGCGTTACTGCAGAACGAGGTAATCCTCGTCCTCCTCGCCGGTGAGCAGCTCGTCGAGAATCAATGTGTCGATGGCGCGATCCTGCTGCCACATGACCATCAGCACGATGACCTTGATCCGGTGCAGATTGATCCCGAAACCGTCGAGAGCCAGGGCCCGCTCGATGACCAGTTCGCGGGTGAGCGGGTCGAGCACGCCGGCGCTTTCCAGAAACGCGAGGAAGCCGCGGCAATGGACATCGAGGCGTGCAGTCTCCTCGGGCACGTAGCAGCGGACGGACTCGGCGCGCGCACCATGGGACTGGAGGCCGCGAACCCGCGCAGGCCGTCAAGCCACTCCAGTGCCTCGGAGATTTCCTCATCTTCGAAACCTGCCGCGGAGAGCTTGCGCGCAAGGTGCTCGGCTGCCGGACAGGCCTCCGCGCGGACATAGTTTTCGAAGAGGTAGACGAGAATATCGAACATATCGGACCGGGTTGTTTCAGATGCGCTGGAAGCGGCCACCCGGCATTCGGGCGATTCGGCCGGCGAGTTCCAGTGGGGTCAGGATGGCGTAGAGCGCATCCACCGTCAAGCCGGAACGTGTCGCGAGTGTGTCGATGTCCACGGGATCGAAGCCAATTTGAACCAGTACGGCGGCGGTCTGCGGGTCGTCATCGGCAAGTTCTGACAGTGTGGTTTGACCGGCAGCCCGGGGCGCATCCTGTTGTCGATTGCGGGACCAGCGCAACTCGTCGAGAACGTCGGCTGCGGTCTCGACCAGCTTCGCGCCGTCGCGGATGAGGCGGTGACATCCGCGTGCAGTCGGCGAGTGGATCGAACCGGGAATGGCGAACACTTCACGACCGCCCTCCGCCGCCAGCCTGGCGGTGATCAGTGAGCCGCTGTTGAGCGCCGCTTCGACGACGAGTACCCCGGCGCTCAATCCAGCGATCAGGCGGTTGCGTCGCGGGAAGTTGTGCGGCAGCGGAGGCGTGCCCAGTGGGTACTCGCTGACGATTGCACCGTGCTCGGCGATCGCATGGGCCAGCTTGCGATGGCGCGCCGGGTAGACCCGGTCGGCGCCGGTGCCGGTCACTGCGATGGTCAGCCCCGGTTTCGCTGCCAGCGCACCTTGGTGAGCGGCGGCGTCGATGCCCAAGGCAAGGCCGCTGACGATTGTAAGTCCCGCTTCGGCGAGGGCGCGTGAGAATGCCTGTGCGGTCTCCTCGCCCTGGCGGGTGGCCGAGCGCGCACCCACGATGGCGAGTGCGGGGGTGGCCAGGACCGAAGGATTTCCGGTCACATAGAGCAGGACAGGTGGGTCGGCGATCTCGAGCAGAGACTTTGGGTAAGCCGGGTCGGCGAGGGTGACGATGTGATTGCCCGGGGTTTCGAGCCAGGTGAGGGTGTGGTCCAGCCGTTGGTCGTCGAGCGGGGTGTCGAGTAACAGCGCAGCTTCGCGTCCGACGACTCCGGCTACGGCGCTGTGTCCGGCTGCGAATACGCGCTCCGGCAGACCGAACGCGGCCAGCAGCGCGCGTTGTGTCGTCGGACCGAGCCCAGGTGTGCTGGTCAGGCGCAGCCAGTCGGCGAGATCATGCATGGAAACGGTGGACGTGATCGCGGCCGACGCTGTGTGCGACGGCCGCGTGAGAGTGAGGCGCGAGTCAGGGCTTGCGAGCGAAGTCGCCGATGTGAACGGGGCCGTCGGAGTCCATGACCAGGCCGTAGGCGACTCTGTCGAAGACGCGGAACACGAACACCAGGCCGTAGCGGTTCTGCGGCAGGTCGAAACGTTCGCGCACGCCGTCCTCCTTGTAGGTCACTTCGCCGCGATTCCGGTACAGCGCGAGCACATGGCCGGTTTCGACGCCGTCGCGGGCGCCGACGTTGAGCGTGATGACGTTATGCCGGCCGGTGACTTCGACGCCGCGGTAGATATCGATGAGGCGCCCGTCGATATCCAGCTCGGGGGCCCGCGGCACATGCGAGAAGACGCGGGGCCGCTCGCTTGCGAGTACGCGATCGCCGCTGCCGATCTCCTCGATCGCGGTGATGATTTCCAGCGTGGCAGGCACGCCGCCATAACGGACGCGATCACGCTGGGCCGCGCCTTCAGGCATCCACGGCTCCTCACCCGGTGCCAGCTCGGTTGGATGGCGCCATTGTCCCGGGGGCAGGGTGAGATCTTCTTCGGGCGGTGGCGGCTCCCCTGCCGCAACCACGCGGGCGCTGCCGAGATACTGCGCCTCGAAGGCGAGCAACTCCTTGGTGAAGGGGTCGATCAGCGGTTTGGCCTTTCGGAATACTTCGAGGGTGCCGCCTTCAACATGGACGTCCTTGGCGAACACGGTGTCGCCATTGCCCATGAATACCCGCTGCTCTTCGGTGGCGACAATCGTGCCGGCACCTGCGAGCATGGCTTCGTCGACGACCAGCGGGCGGGTGAGGAAGGGTTCGATATCGCGCAAGGGAATGCTGCTGATGGCGGCATCCAGGGCTTCGTGATAGACCTGTGGCGACAGTCGCTGGTCGCCGCCGATTCGGCGTCCGATGGTCAGATAAGGCCCGCTGCGGTCAAGCATGATGACCTGGCCGGGATAGATCAGGTGCGGATTACGAATCTGGTCGCGGTTCAGGCGCCAGACTTCCGGCCAGCGCCAGGGCTGCTTGAGGAAGCGGCCGGAGATTCCCCACAGCGTATCCCCACGGACCACGGTGTAGGTATCGGGGGCGTCGTCGGCGATCTCCACCGGTTGCGCCAGTGCCGGCATGCTGATCAGGGTCAGTGCGGCGAACAGTATAGGGAATATAATGCGGATCATTGCTCGCTTCCGAATGGAGCAGACCGGAAAAACCCCTGGCCGGAACATCTTCTCAAGGCCAAGGTCCAATCCGCGATCGTTCAATTTGCCAACAGAATACGCGGAAATCCGCCTGATGGCATGCCAAAGCACTTGAAATTCTGCACGTAATGTCTTAACCCGGCAAGCATTTATATGGCCTTATTACCGATTTTGAGATATCCCGACCCGCGACTTCACCTCAAGGCGAAGCCGGTTGAGCAGGTGGACGACGAGATCCGTCGTCTGGTGGACGACATGGCGGAGACCATGTACGAGGCGCCCGGCATCGGTCTGGCAGCGATTCAGGTCAATGTCCAGAAACGGGTGATCGTCATTGACGTGAGCGAGGACAAGTCCAGCCTGATGGCCCTGATCAACCCGGTCATCGTCGAGCGTCGCGGCGAGCAGACCTGTGAAGAGGGCTGCCTCTCGGTGCCCGGAATCTACGAGAAGGTCACACGTGCCGAGGAGGTCACCGTCGAGGCTCTCGACCGCGACGGCCAAGCTTTCCGGATTGAAGCGGACGGCTTGCTTGCCGTCTGCATCCAGCACGAGATCGACCACCTCGACGGCAAGGTCTTCGTCGAGTATCTGTCCAGCCTGAAGCTGAACCGGATCAAGACCAAACTCGCCAAGAAAGCACGGATCACCGCTTGAGCAAGCACACCTTGAAAGTGGCGTTCGCCGGTACGCCCGAGTTCGCCGCCCGTGCGCTCGAGTCGATCATCGCTGCCGGCTATCAGGTGCCGCTGGTGCTCAGCCAGCCGGACCGCCCCGCCGGGCGTGGCATGAAGCTGGTTGCCAGTCCGGTCAAACAGGCCGCGCTGGCCGTCGGTATTCCAGTCGATCAGCCGGAGAAGCTGCGCAGCGAGGTTCAGCGTGCGGCCCTCGCCGCCTGTGCGCCCGATGTGCTCGTGGTGGCCGCGTACGGCCTTCTGTTGCCACGCGAAGTGCTCGAATTGCCGCGTCTCGGGTGTATCAACATCCACGCTTCGTTGCTACCCCGCTGGCGCGGTGCCGCTCCGATCCATCGCGCGATCGAGGCCGGCGATGCCGAGACCGGGATCACCATCATGCAGATGGACGAGGGGCTGGACACCGGGCCAATGCTGTTGCGGCGGGCCGTGCCGATCAGCCCGGAGGACACCACCGGCACGTTGCATGACCGGCTCGCGGCGCTCGGTGCCGCAATGATCGTCGAAACGCTTGGCGCGCTGGAAGGCGGTGGGCTGGTAGGCCAGCCGCAACCCGAGGAGGGCGTCACCTACGCAGCGAAGATCACCAAGGCGGAGGCAGCGATCGACTGGCGCCGTTCGGCGGTGGAGATCGAGCGAGCGGTTCGCGCCTTCGACCCGTTTCCAGGTGCAGTCACCACCATGCGGGGCATGTCGATCAAGGTCTGGCGAGCGGTGGTCGAGCAAATCGATGGACCGGCCGGGACCGTCTTGTCCGCCGATGGCGACGGTATCGTGGTGGCCTGTGGCGATCGAGCCGTGCGTCTGACCGTGCTGCAAAAGCCTGGCAGCCGGAGACTGCCGGTCGGGGAATTCCTGCGCGGCTTCCCGGTCTGTGCCGGAGAGCGGTTTGGTGTCGACGCCTGATCGGGCTTGAAAGTCGGCGTGACAGCCCTCATCTCTATCTGCAATCAGATTACTTACGGAAAGTCCTGCCATGTTTGGTAACTGGATGAAGACCTCTATCCTGATGGCTGGCATCGTCGCGCTGTTTGGCGCGGTAGGTGCCGCTTTCGGTGGCCAGCAGGGCATGCTGATCGCCCTGTTGCTCGGCGGCGCGATGAATGTCTGGGCCTACTGGTTCTCGGACAAGATGGTGCTCAAGATGTACAACGCACGCGAGGCGGATGCGACCTCCTCGCCCTACCTGTACAACATGGTGCGAGAGCTCGCGCAGCGGGCCGATCTGCCGATGCCCAAGGTGTACATCATCGATGAGGCGCAGCCGAACGCCTTCGCCACCGGGCGCAACCCTGACAACGCTGCGGTGGCGGCAACCACCGGCATCATGCGCATGCTGTCCGAGCGCGAACTGCGTGGCGTGATGGCGCACGAACTTGCGCACGTCAAGAACCGCGACATCCTCATTTCGACCATGTCCGCGACGGTCGCGGGCGCGATCTCGATGCTCGCTCAGTTCGGCATGCTGTTCGGCGGTCGCGGCGAGAACCGGCCGCATCCGGTGTTTGCCATCCTGATGATGATTCTCGCGCCGATGGCGGCGATGATCATCCAGATGGCGATCTCCCGTACCCGGGAATTCGGCGCGGATCGCGGTGGGGCCGAGATTTCCGGTGATCCGGAGGCTCTCGCCAGTGCGCTGGCCAAGATCGAAGCCTATGCGAAGGGTATCCCCATGGAAACCGCCGAGCGTCACCCCGAGACTGCTCAGATGATGATCATGAACCCGCTCTCAGGCGGCATGCGCGGGCTGTTTTCGACTCATCCCGCGACCCAGGATCGCATCGCGCGTCTGCGCGAGCTGGTCGGGCGCGTCTAACGCCGCGCACGGGGGCGGAAAACGCGCATGACCGCACCCCTCGCAAGCGCCGCTGCCAATCGCAGAGTCGGCCTCATCGACCGCATTCGGAGCTCGGTCAGGCTGAAGTTGCTGGTCCTGGTGCTGGCACCTTTGCTCGCCGGTGTGCCGGTTCTGCTCGGTCTGGTGTGGAGCTGGGGCAACCAGGCCTACGAGCGGCTGCTGACCTTCAAGGTCAGCTCCGACATGATTACCGCCAACGGCTATTTCGAGCGGGTGCGCATCGGTGTCGGGCGCGATGTGTCCGCACTGGCGTCGTCGAACCGGCTGGTACTCGCCCTCGAAGCGGCCGACGATGATCGACTCGCCGCGCTTCTTACCGAACTGGCGAATCGGTATGCCCTGGATTACCTGCTTTACCTCGACCCGGACGCCACACCCCTGGTGACGTCGCGCGATGAGGGCTTGCCTGCTGCCGCCCGAGACAACTGGCCGGCCGTGGCCGCCGCGATGCAAGGGCGTGCCCATGTGACGATTGAGCGTTTCTCACCGGAAGCGCTCGGGGAAATTGCCCCCGAGCTGCAAGCGCGCGCCTGGCAACCGCTGGTGCCGACTGCCGCTGCGGCGCCTGACCCGCGTATTGCTGAGGATCGTGGCATGGTGATCCACGCATCGGCGCCGGTACTCGATGCAGAGGGAATCACGGTGGGACTCGTCGAGGGGGGAGTACTGCTCAACGGCAACCTCGATCTGGTCGATCGCATCAACGAGATCGTGTACCGCGACGGCTCCCTGCCGCTCGGTAGCCAGGGTACGGCGACGCTCTTCATGGGCGATACGCGAATCGCGACCAATGTGCGCCTGTTCGAGGGCGAGCGAGCGCTCGGTACGCGTGTATCCCAGGCGGTTCGGGATCAGGTGCTGGGGCGCGGCGAGCTCTGGCTGGGTACAGCCTTCGTTGTCAATGACTGGTACGTCTCGGGTTACGAAGCGATCGAGGATGGTCGCGGCGAGCGCATCGGCATGCTCTATGTGGGCTTTCTGGAGGCACCGCTGCGGCGGGCGATGCAACAGGCAATGGCGGCGCTGTTTGGGCTTTTTCTGCTGATCAGCGTGGCGGGCACGTATTACAGTCTGCGCTGGGCGCGCAGCGTGTTTGAACCGATTGAACGCATGAACCGAGTGATTCAGCGGGTTGAGCTGGGGGAGTCGGATGCACGTGTCGGGGCGGTTACGAGCCGCGATGAACTCGGTCGCCTGGCCGGAGAGTTCGACCACCTGCTCGACACGCTCGCCGCCAAAAGGGCCGAATTGCAACGCTGGGCCGACGAGCTCGACCGCAAGGTGGCCGAGCGCACCGCCGAGCTGCGCGAGGCAAACGAAACTCTGCGTCGGGCGCAGAAGCAGCTGGTGATGAGCGAGAAGCTCGCAGCGATCGGCGAACTGACCGCCGGTGTCGCACACGAGGTGAATAACCCGGTGGCGGTCATCCAGGGCAATCTCGATGTCCTTCGCGAGGTGCTGGGTCCGGCAGCCGAACCGGTGCGCGACGAGATCCGGCTGATCCACGAGCAGGTCGAACGCATTCGCCTGATCGTCACCAAGTTGCTGCAATTCGCTAGACCGGGTGACTTTGCTGGCTACACCGAGGCAGTGGAGGTCGGTGCCGTAATTCAGGACTGCCTGGTGCTGACACGTCACAACATCGACAAGTGCGGCGTCGAGGTCAATCTCGAACTCGCTGCGACGACACCGGTCGAGATCAATCGCAGCGAATTGCAGCAGGTGCTGATCAACCTCATCGTGAACGCCACCCAGGCAATGGCCGCGGGCGGACGACTGACGCTCGCGAGCGAGGACTGGCTGGCCGAAGACGGCTCCGCACAGGGTGTGGTACTGCGGGTACGCGATACCGGATACGGCATCCCGCCGGAGCATCTCGCTACTATTTTCGATCCTTTCTTCACCACGAAAAAGGAGAGCGGCACTGGCCTGGGGCTGTCGGTAACCTACACGATCGTCGAGCGCTATGGCGGGCGCATCACCGTGGAGAGCAAGCCAGGTGAGGGCACGGTATTCAGCGTCTGGCTGCTTCGGGAAGCGGCGTATCGCGGCGGCCCTGAGGCGCCGGGCTTCATGCGACGCTGGAAGGTTTGACCTGACGCGACGCGGATCTGTCGGTTATGATCCTAGCCCGCGAGGACGGGGAACCTGTGGCCGTTTGCGCAGACTATGCGTACACCGACGATAACCGGCCAGATCTTCAGGATGAGCCGGAGGTGAGGAGACTGAATGCAGCACGCTGAGGTAGTGCGGAGCACGCGCGCGGCAAGCGACGCCGTCGGCCAGATGGACCTGAGCTGGCCTGAACATTCCGTGCTCGTCGTCGATGACGAGGAAGGCATGCGCAGCTTTCTCGCGCGCGCGCTGGCGCCTCGCTGCGCGAGTGTCGAGGTCGCGGGCGACGTCGAACAGGCGCGCCAACTCATGGACCGGCGTCATTTCGATCTCATCGTGCTCGACATTGCTCTGCCGGGAAAATCCGGCATCGAGTGGCTGCATGAGCTGCGCGACCAGGGCGTGGGCATAGACGTCATCCTGATCACCGCCTTTGCCGATCTGGAAAGCGCCATCGACGCGCTGCGCGCCGGCGCGTCTGATTTCATTCTCAAGCCTTTCCGCGTCGATCAGATTTTCAACGCGATGAAGAACTGTTTCCAGCGTGCCACGCTGGCCCGCGAAAATTTCGTTCTGCGCCGCGAGTTGTGGGCGCGCGAGAGCGAGGCAGAAGGGTTGGTCGGTGAATCCGAGGCCATGAATCAGCTCAGGGCAGTGCTCAAGCGGGTCGCGCCGACGCCGAGCACGATTCTGCTGCAGGGCGAGTCCGGCACCGGCAAGGAAGTTGTCGCCCGCGCCCTGCATCGACTCAGCAAGCGTCGAACGAAGGCTTTTGTGCCGGTCAACTGCGCAGCCATCCCGACCGAGCTCATCGAGAGCGAGTTGTTCGGTCATGTCAAAGGCGCGTTTACCGGCGCGGCCGGCAGCCGCAACGGGCTGTTCTACTATGCCAACGGCGGCACCCTGTTTCTTGATGAGATCAGTGAATTGCCACTCGCGATGCAAAGCCGTTTGTTGCGTGTGCTGGAGGAGCGGAAGCTGCGTCCGGTCGGCTCCGAGCGCGAGGTGCCGGTGGATGTCCGCGTGGTGGCAGCATCCAATCGCGATCTGGTTGCAGCGGTCAAGGCGGGTGAGTTCCGCGAGGACTTGTACTACCGCCTGGCGGTCGTCGATCTTGCAATCCCGCCCTTGCGTGAGCGCATGGAGGATATCCAGGCCCTGGTCGATCACTTCATTGCCTTGTTGTCGCAACGGCTTGGCGTAGCACCACTGACGCCCGATCCGGAGATCATCGAGGCGCTCAGCGCCTACTCATGGCCTGGCAATGTGCGGGAACTGCGCAATTTCGTGGAAAGATCGCTGATTCTCGGCACTTTCTCGGTCGCCTGTCTGCAGCCGGTGACGACCCCGGCGCCGGTCGCAGCGCCACCCGAGTTTTCGCTCGAGGAAGTGGAGCGTCGGCACATTCTGACCGTGCTCGAGGCATGCGGAGGCAATAAGACCGAAACCGCGCGAATACTTGGCGTGTCGCGAAAGACGCTGGACCGCAAGTGCGCCGATTTCGGCGTATGACTTCCCTGCCATTGCCCATGGGCGCGACCCATATCGCAGGAGTGACTGAATGAAGGTGATTGGTTTCGCCGGCTGGTCCGGTAGCGGCAAGACGACGCTGGTCGAGCAGGTGATCGGTGTGCTGAGCGCACGCGGCCTCAGGGTGTCGCTGATCAAACACGCCCACCATGCCTTCGACATCGACCATCGCGGCAAGGACTCCTGGCGCCATCGTCAGGCGGGTTGTCGGGAAGTGATCGTCAGCTCGCGCAATCGCTGGTCGCTCATCCACGAACTGCGCGATGAGGCCGAGGCTTCGCTTGATGAATTGCTGTCGCACCTGTCACCGTGCGACATCGCGCTGGTGGAGGGTTTCAAGCGGGCGCCTATCGCAAAGATCGAGGTGTACCGGGAGGGTGCCTGCGAATCCCTTCTGTTCCCGGACGACGTCCACATCGTCGCGGTCGCGACCGATAACGCCGAGCTTGATACAGGCGGTCTGCCGATTCTGGACATCAATCGTGCGGATGATGTCGCAGATTTCGTTCTTGCCCATTGTTTCGGACACCAGCCGGCGCCAGCGTCCGTGGACTGAGCGTCGCCGATCCGGACCCGAAGCCACCGTCGAAGAGGAGAGCTCGCATGGATCGTCGCGCCTTCGTCAAGACCTGTACGCTTGGCGCTGGATTGCTCGCCGGGGGTGGCCTCACCCTCGCGGGTGACGTGCGCGTACAGGCCTATCAACGTGTGCAACTCCTCGCCCCGGACAACATGCCTTTGCATGCCGGCGAGCTGATGTCCGGCGAGCAATACGTGTTCCACTATCCGTTTCCGGCCACACCATGTTTTCTGCTTGATCTGGGCCGTCAGTTGCCCGGTCGCAATGGGCTTGTCACCGAGACCGGTAGCCAGTACGACTGGCCCGGTGGTGTCGGTCCGCGCGCCTCGATCGTCGCCTACTCTGCGATCTGTGCGCACAAGATGGCCCATCCCACGCGGACCATCAGCTATATCAGCTACCGGGGGCCGCGTAACGACACCGACCCCGAGACCGGCGTCATCAGTTGTTGCGCCGAGAACAGCCTGTACGACCCTGCAGCGGGTGCAGCGGTGCTGGATGGGCCGGCGCCTCAGCCGCTGGCGGCCATCCTGCTCGAACATGATCCGTCCGATGACACCTTGTACGCGGTCGGCACACTCGGGGGCGAGATGTTCCAGCGCTTCTTCAGCGAGTTTGGCCTGCGACTGAGCCTGGAGAACCCGTCGAGAGACGAGCGCATGCCCCTGAGTGAGGCGGTGCGGGTGATGCCGCTTGCCGATTTCAGCGGCAACGTGGTGAGTTGCTGATGCAGGTCAGGTGGAAGCACTCCTGCGCTGCGGCGCCCGTGTCAGCGGCGCTTGAGCAGATCGAGCAGGCTGGGGTCGGCTTGGCGACGGGCGATCTCGAAGGCGTCGAGGCCGTTGCCGTCGCCGATGGCCGGATCCAGGCCCAAGGCCAGCAAGGCGCTGACCATCACCGGGTCGGTGCGCTCGACCGCACGCATCAGCAGGGTCCAGCCGTAAACGTCGCGGGTGTCGAGGTCGGCGCCATGCGTAGCGAGTGCGCGTACCGCTTCGACATGCCCCTTGGCGGTGGCGAGCAGCAGCGGCGTCCATCCGTGACGGACTCGATGACGCGGGTCCGCGCCGGCGGCGACGAGCAGATGGATCACCTCTACGTGTCCCGACACTGCGGCATACATCAGCGCGGTACCGCCCTTGGGGTTGGCGCGATCGACCTCTGCGCCGTATTGCAGCAGCAGATCGGCGATCTCGCTTCGCCCGGTTTCGGCCGCCCACATCAGTGCAGTCTTCCCCTCGTGTTCGCCCGGCCCGCTGGCCACTTCCGGCGAGACACCGGCATCGAGCAGGATCGCGACCCGCGCCGTCTGGCCGGTCATGACCGCGTCGAGCAGCGCCTCGCCAGCATCCGCGAGTGCTGCGTGAGTGCTGAGCAGGCAGATCACTGCGAGCATCGTGGAAACCATGACTTGCCGGATTCGCATCATTTCCGCCTCCTCGAGTGGCAGCGAGTGCATTGGAATTGAATTATCAGAACGAAGACGGGCGTGCAAGTTGCACCGCAGCGTCATCCCGACAGCAGGAGAGAATCATGACCCAACTGGACAGACAACAAGTCGAGTCGGCGCTGACCGGCTTTATCGAACCTCATCTCGGACGCGATCTGGTCGCTGCCGGCTGTGTCGAGGGTGTGGACATCGACGGCAGCACGGTGCGTGTCGCTCTGCGCCTCGGCTTTCCGGCCCGCCGCCTGGCGCCGTCGCTGCGTGAGGCAGTGCGTGAGACGCTGGCCGTGCTCCCTGGCGTGGCTGCGGTCGAGGTCACGATCCGCAGCGTCATAGAGCCGCGCGAGCCTGATCCCGATGACGTGACCGCGGTGCCCGGCGTGCGCAACATCATCGCGGTCTCCTCGGGCAAGGGCGGGGTCGGCAAATCCACGACCTCGGTCAATCTCGCGCTCGCGCTGGCTGACGAAGGGGCGCGTGTCGGTGTGCTGGACGCCGACATCTATGGGCCCAGCCTGCCGCGCATGCTCGGCATCTCCGGCCGGCCGCGCTCCTACGACGGCAAGCGTTTCCAGCCCTTGATGAATTACGGCCTGCAGGTGATGTCCGCGGGTTTCCTGGTGGACGAGGAGGAGCCGATGATCTGGCGCGGCTCCATGGTGACCCAGGCGCTCGAGCAGCTCATGCGCGATACCGAGTGGAAGGATCTCGACTACCTCGTCGTCGACATGCCACCGGGCACCGGCGACATCCAGCTCACGCTGGCGCAACGTATCAAGGTGGCGGGCGCGGTTATCGTCACCACGCCGCAGGACATCGCCCTGCTGGACGCAACCCGCGGCCTCAAGATGTTCGAGAAGGTCGGCGTACCAGTGCTCGGTGTCATCGAGAACATGGGTTTGCACTGCTGCAGCCAGTGCGGACACGAGGAACATGTCTTCGGCGACGGCGGCGGCGCGCGCATGGCCGACAAGTACGGGCTGGACTTCCTCGGCGCTTTGCCGCTCGACATCCGCATCCGTGAGCAGGCCGACAATGGCATGCCGACGGTGGTCGCCGATCCGGACGGCTCACTCGCCGAATCCTACCGCCGGATTGCCCGTGCGGTGGCAGCGCGACTGTCCCTGCGTCAGGTCGCCACGCCCGCTGCATTCCCCAAGATCACGATCGCAGAGACCTGACCAGCGGGTGGGTCGCTACAGCCCCTCCTCCCGCACCTTGCGCTCCAGGGTCTTGCGCGAGATGCCCATGCGTCGGGCGGCTTCGGACTTGTTGCCGGCGCAGGCGCGCAGTACTTGCGCCATATGCTGGCGGCGTACTTCGACCAGCGGCATGTCGGGGGGGTAGCCGCTGGCGCCACGTTCCTGCAAGGCAGTGCTGTCCAGCGTCTGCAGGCGCAGGCACGCAGCCGGTGAGCGGCCGAGCAGCGTGGCGCGTTCGACCAGATTGCGCAGTTCGCGCACGTTGCCGGGCCACGCGTGGCTGTGCAGCCTGAGCAGGCCGAGGCGGTCCAGGCGGACCGCCGGGAGTCCGAGCTGGCGCGAGAAGTGGTCGATGAAGTAATCCGTCAGGGGGCCGATGTCCTCGGGACGCTCCCGCAATGGTGGAACGCTCAGCGACACCACATTGAGACGGAAGAACAGATCACCGCGAAAGGCGTCATTGGCGACGAGCTCGGTCATCGGTCGGTTTGTTGCGGCGACGATCCGTACGTACACCGGTACCTCCTGTTCGGTGCCGACCGGTCGGATCATCAGTGTCTCGAGCACGCGTAACAGCTTGGCCTGCAGAAACAGTGGCAGTTCCCCCACCTCATCGAGGAACAGGGTGCCTCGCTCGGCGTGGCGGAACAGACCTTCGCGGTCTGCGCCTGCGCCGGTAAAGGCGCCCCGGGCGTGACCGAAAAGCTCGCTGTCGAGCAAGTCGGCCGACATCGAGCCGCAGTTGATCGCGACGAACGGGCCGGTGCGGCCGCTGTGATGGTGAAGACTCGCGGCCACCACTTCCTTGCCGGTACCGGATTCGCCTTCGATGAGCACCGTGCTGTTCGCTGCAGCGACGCGGCGGATCAGGCTGGCCAGTGTCCGCATGGCCGCGCTGTCACCGATGACGCCGGGCTCCGCTGCGGCAGCTTCATGAAGACACTCGCGGGATGGGCTCAGAACGATCATGGGTGCGAACAGGTTCAGGTTGTTGTGCGGTGTCTCGGCACCGCAGCGACTTCATTATGGTTCACGCGAAGCTCGATTGCTGCGGAGCATATCGCTTGATCATGTGTTCGCTGCGGGGTGGGTGGTGCATTTTGTCTCAGTCTCTACGCAAATGGTCAAAAATGACCATATCGATCTTGGCCTCGGATGCATGAACCCCACTGTTGACAGGGGTTTACGGTTGACTCGACTTTGGCATGCGTGTTGCTAACGGCTATAACGTATGTACGGGACGACATAAGCAGATACAAAAGAGGAGACAAGCCTTGAGCCCGGAATTGCGGCTCCCCGAGGAGCAAGTTGCGGCGTGGTCCGACGATGCGGTTCTGCCAGTGGCGGTGATGATCGCCGCGCCGGCCGACGAGCATGCGGCTGACCGTTTGCTTTGGCATGTCACCGGTGTCGTCGTCGGTGAGCAATTCGCTTCCGACGAGCGAAGCGGCGTCTGCGTGCGTTCCGGGCCCGCCGGCAAGCTCTTCCTGTGGCGAGGCTTCCGCCTGCGTCTGCATCCCGCCCAAGCGGAGGACTACGCCCTCAATCTTGGCGGCGACCGGCCCGAAATCTTCGTGATCTCGCGCTTTGACCCTGAGACCGGCGTCGAACCGCTTGAGGTCACGGTCAGTCTCGACCAGGCGCAGAATCTGGACTCCACCGAGTTGCGCAGCGCCGACGAGATCGTGTTGAGTGCGCCAATGCCTGCCGAGGTCGGGCGCTGGCTCGAGGCCTTCGTTACAGCGCACTATCAGCCCCGACGCAAAGGCAAGGGGCGCGGCAAGAAGCGCAGCAAGGCAATCTACGATGCCGAGGTCGGCGACTGGGCGGGAGACGGCGCGTGAGTTTGCAGCCCCTTGAACCCCTTCGCGCCAATGTCGAAGTGCCCGAGGCCGCCGACGGCTTTCTCTCGCGCTGGTCGCGACGCAAGCTCGGCCGCGAACACGAAGATGCGCCGGCCGAGATCTTGCTGGCCGAGTCGGTCGCGGCTGAGCCGGCACCGGTGGTCGAGCCAGAGCCGGACCCGGAGCCGATCGATCCGCGTACCGGCAAGCCGATGGCCGAGCTCACCGACGAAGACATGCCCGAGATCGAGACGCTCAACGCCGATTCCGATCTGCGCTGTTTCATGTCGGGCAAGGTGTCACAGGCACTGCGCATGAAGGCGCTGACCAAGGTCTTCCACTCGCCCAAATACAACCAGGTCTGTCTGTGCGCTGAGTATGCCGACGACTACACCAACTTCCTGCCGATGGGTGACATCGTGCCGCACGACCTCAAGCAGGCGATCGCGCGAGAGGCGGGCAAGCTGGTCCAGCGGCTGGCGGAAAGAGGTGTCGAGATGACTACCGAAGACGCCGAGGCGCGCATGGCGCGAGAGTTTCGCGGCGAGAAGCTCGAGCCGCTCCCGGTCGACATCGCGGAGAACGATGTCATCGAGACACAACTGCCCCCAACCCAACAGGCCGATGGCAATCAGTCATCGGTGCAAGCCGAGACCACATGAGCGATTTGTCCGAACTCTACGACGACCCCGTCTTTCGTCCCGGTGACCCGGCCAGTGCCGCTCGGGTCGCGGCCTTGCGCGCCGCAGCCCAAGTCGAGGTCGAGCCCACCAGCATCGTCGCCTATCGCTCGGCCGGCCATGTGCTCATCATTGGCAGCGAGCTGGACGGGCTCGAATGCGCCGACGCGTTGCGTGAGCATTTGCACTGCACCGTGGTGGCGACGGTAGCGGCGAGCGGTGTTTTGACCGACACCGCCGCCCGTGCCCGCGACGATGACGCCCGCGTGCTCTTGCTGCGCGGAGAGCCCTGTAAGATCACCGGCCACCTCGGCCATTTCGCGATGAATCTCCGCCTGCCCGGCGGTGAAGAGATATCACCGGCGGCGCTGACCCGCCCGCAACAGCCCTTCTTCGACCTGGTCCTCGATCTGCGTCGAGAACCCGGCATCCGTTTCGAATTACCACCATTCGGCTATTACGCCCCGGCCGGCGACGCCGAGCGTCTGCATCGCATGCTCGGCGAAATCCCGGACATGACCGGCGAGTTCGAGAAGCCCCGCTTCTTCAACTACAACCCAGACATCTGCGCCCACGGCGACAGCGGCCTCACCGGCTGCACCCGCTGTCTGGACGCCTGTCCGACCGGGGCGATCCGCTCCATCGGCGATCTGGTCGACATCGACCCCTACCTTTGCCAGGGCGCAGGCACCTGTACCAGTGTGTGCCCCACCGGGGCGATGACATACGCCTACCCGGGCCCGCGTGATCAGATCGTGCGGGTCAAGCGCATGCTTGCAGCCTATCGCGATGCCGGCGGCGAGTCGCCGGTATTGATGTTCCACGACGAGGAAGCCGGTCTGGAGCGATTGCGCGCGCTTGCCCCGGCTATGCCGGCGCGAGTGCTGCCGGTTCAGGTCGGTGAGATCGGTGCGGTCGGTATGGACACCTGGCTGGCGGCGCTGGCCTACGGTGCCGCGCAAGTTGCGCTGCTCGATACGGACGCAGTCCCGCCCACCGTGCGGGCGGCGATGCAGGCACAGCTCGACTATGTCCGACCGATGCTCGACGCCATGGGTCTGGACGGCAGGCGTGTGTCCTGGGTGGACACCGACGCCGACGTGCCGACCTTGTTCGCTGCTGCCCGCGAGCCCGCAGTTGCAAAACCGGCAACTTTCGACACCTTCAACGAGAAGCGCGGCAGTCTGCGTCTGGCCCTGGAGCATCTGTATGCTCAGGCGCCCGAGCGTCCGCAGGTCGCCGCGCTGCCCGCCGGCGCGCCGTTCGGCCAGGTCCATGTCGACCGCAAGGCCTGCACATTGTGCATGTCCTGTCCGCAGGTGTGCCCCACCCGAGCGCTGTCCGACGCCGGTGACAAGCCTGAGTTGTCCTTTACCGAAGACCTGTGCGTCCAGTGCGGCCTCTGTGAAAAGGCCTGTCCGGAGGACGCGATCACGCTCGAACCGCGCTACGTGTTCGACTGGGACGTGCGCCGCAAGCCACGGGTACTCAACGAGGAGGAACCTTTCTGCTGCATCAAGTGCGGCAAACCCTTCGCCACCCAGAGCGTCATCGGTCGCATGGTCGACAAGCTCTCCGGTCACCACATGTTTCAGTCAGCGGACGCATTGAACCGGCTGAAGATGTGCGGCGACTGTCGTGTGGTCGACATGTTCGCCGAAGACCTGAAGGGCGGATCCAAACCTCGCTGGCTGGGCCCCAAATGAGCGCGCCGATGAACGCTACCGATGAAGACGTCATGGACGTCGATTCGATTGACCACCTGAGGGCCGGCACCTGGGCACTGCTCGGTCAGTTGATGGCCGGGCCGCCTTCGCCTGAAATGATCGAACGGCTGGCCGGGCTGTCCGCCGAAGGCGAGGCACCCGACGCGATCGCTGCCGCCTGGCAGCAACTGGCCGACGCGGCCCGTCGCGTGCAGGAGGATGCATTGATCGCTGAGTACCAGGATATCTTCGTCGGCGTCGGCGGTGGCCAAGTCACCCCGTACGCCTCCTGGTATCTCACCGGCACGCTGATGGACCGGCCGTTGGTCCAATTGCGTTCCGATCTGGAGGCACTGGGCATCGAGCGCAACGCGGATTGCAGCGAGCCCGAGGACCATGTCGCCGCGCTTTGCGAAATCATGGCCCTGGTGGCACAGGACGAGGACGTCGATCTCGACTGGCAGCGCGAGTTGTACTCCCGGTATGTGGGCGGCTGGATGGATCGGTTTTTCGAGGATCTCGGCAAGGCGTCGAGCGCGGACTTTTATCGTGCAGTGGCGGCTGTCGGACATGCCTTCGTCGAGATGGAACGAAGGTTTCACGAAATGCCGGCATGAGCCGGCAAAACGGAACAGGGCGGCTTGAACGCTTCTGGTCAACGGAAAGAAGGAGTCGGTAATGGACAAGAGAGACGAAAACGGGCAGCCGTCCCGGCGGCAGTTTCTGAAGTCGATGGCCTTGACCGGCGGCGGCGTCGCCGTCGCCGTGGCGACTGGTCAGGCGACAGCTGCGCCGGAGGTCGAGATGCAGCAGACAGCCGAGCAGCCTCACGGTTATCACGAAACTCAGCATATCCGCGACTACTACGCGCGGGCGCAGTTCTAGAGTGATCGCGATCGCTTGCGACAGCGGTCATCCAACAGGAGACGAACCATGAAACTGGTCAAGAAAAGCGGTAGCGCCCAGTCGCCCTCGGGTAGTGGCTTGCTGCGCAAGCCGGTCAGCCGTCGCGCCTTCCTTCGGGGCTCCGGCCTCGCGGTCGGTGGCGCTGCGGTTGCCGGGATGATTCCCGGCACGATGGTCAAGAAGGCCAAGGCGGCCAAGCGAGTGCCCGACCCCCGCGCCGAGGTCAAGCAGGTCAAGACGGTGTGCGGCCACTGCTCGGTGGGTTGCAGCACCATCGCCGAGGTGCAAAATGGCGTGTGGATTGGCCAGGAGCCGGCCTTCGACAGCCCGATCAACCTCGGCGCGCACTGTGCCAAGGGCGCGGCGTTGCGCAACCACGGCCACAGTCAGCGCCGGGTCAAGTACCCGATGAAGATGGTGGGTGGGCGCTGGCAGCGCATCAGCTGGGATCAGGCCATCGAGGAAATCGGCGACAAGCTGCTCGCAATCCGCGAGGAGTCCGGTCCGGACGCCTTCTGGTTTGCCGGCTCGTCCAAGGCCAACAACGAGGGTGCCTATCTGCAGCGCAAGTTCGCCGCATTCTGGGGCTCCAACAACTGCGACCACCAGGCCCGCATCTGCCACTCCACCACGGTGGCCGGCGTGGCGAATACCTGGGGTTACGGCGCGCAGACCAACTCGTACAACGATATCAACAAGGCCAAGGCCATCATCATGTGCGGCTCGAACGCCGCCGAGGCGCACCCGGTAGCGATGCAGATGATTCTGCGTGCCAAGGAAGGCGGCGCCAAGCTGATCGTCATGGATCCGCGTTTCACCCGCACTGCTGCACATTCGGATGTATATGTGCGCTTCCGCTCCGGTACCGATGTGGCGCTGATGTGGGGCCTGCTGTGGCATATCTTCGAGAATGAGTGGGAAGACAAGGAGTACATCCGTCAGCGCGTGTACGGCATGGAGCATGTGCGCGAGGAGGTGGCCAAGTGGAACCCGCAGGAAGTCGAACGGGTCACCGGCGTCGGCCGCGACGCGATGTACGAAGTCGCCAAGCTGATGGCGGACAATCGCCCCGGCACCTTCGTCTGGTGCATGGGCGGCACCCAGCACACCATCGGCAGCAACTATGTGCGCGCCTACAACTGTCTGCAGCTCGCACTGGGCAACATCGGGGTCGAGGGTGGCGGTGCCAACATTTTCCGCGGCCACGACAACGTGCAGGGGGCGACCGACATCGGTCCCAACCCGGACAACCTGCCTGGCTACTATCCACTCGCCGAAGGCGGCTGGCGGCACTGGAGCCGTGTCTGGGGCGTGGATTTCGACTGGCTCGCGGCGCGCTTCGAGCAAATGGAGTACAGCGACGGCCGTGGCGGCACCACCAAGCCGATGTTCACTCCGGGCATCACCGTGTCACGCTGGATCGACGGTGTGCTCGAGGACAAGGCCAACGTTGCCCAGCGCGACAACATTCGTGCGGTGATGTTCTGGGGCCATGGGCCGAACTCCCAGACCCGCGGCCCCGAGATGAAACGTGCCTTCGAGAAGCTCGACCTGCTGGTCGTCGCCGATCCTTACCCGACGGTGTCCGCGGTGCTGCACGACCGCAAGGAGAACACCTACCTGCTGCCGATCGCGACCCAGTTCGAGCAGGCTGGATCCTGCACTGCGTCGAACCGCTCGCTCCAGTGGCGGGAGAAGGTCATCGATCCGCTTTACGAGCACAAGCCGGACGCCGAGTTCGCGTATCTGCTGGCAAGAAAGCTGGGTTTCGCGGAAGAGATGTTCAAGAACTACGAGATCGTTAACAACATGCCGACTCCGGAAAGCGTGTTGCGCGAGGTCAACCGTGGTGCATGGTCGATCGGCTACACCGGGCAGAGTCCGGAGCGTCTCAAGGAGCACATGGCCAACCAGCGACACTTCGACGTCGTCAGCCTCAAGGCCGAGGGCGGTCCGCTCGACGGCGAGACCTACTGCCTGCCCTGGCCGTGCTACGGCACGCCGGAAATGAAGCACCCCGGCACCCACGTGCTCTACGACACCAGCAAGCATGTGATGGAAGGTGGCGGCAACTTCCGCGCCAACTTCGGTACCGAGCGTGATGGGGTGACGCTGCTCGCCGAGGATTCCTGGTCCAAGGGGGCCGAGATCCAGGGTGGCTATCCGCAGTTCGACCATGCGCTGCTCAAGCAGCTCGGCTGGTGGGATGAGCTGACGCCGGAAGAGAAGGCCGAGGCCGAAGGGAAGTCCTGGACCACCGACCTGTCGGGCGGCATCATCCGCGTCGCGATGAAGCACGGTTGCCATCCGTTCGGCAACGCCAAGGCCCGCGCCCTGGTGTGGAACTTCCCGGATCCGGTGCCGGTTCACCGCGAACCGCTCTACACCCCGCGGCACGACCTCACCGCCGACTACCCGACCTACGAGGACCGCGCGGTGTTCTATCGCCTGCCCACGCGCTGGAAGTCGGTGCAGGCCAAGGACTACTCGCGCGAGTTCCCGCTGATCCACACCTCCGGCCGTCTGGTCGAGTACGAGGGTGCCGGCGAGGAGACCCGTTCCAACCCCTATCTGGCCGAACTCAAGCAGGACATGTTCGTTGAGATCAATCCGGCCGATGCCAACAACGCCAACGTGCGCGACGGGCAGACCGTGTGGCTGGAGGGGCCGGAAGGCGGACGCCTCAAGATCAAGGCGCTGGTCACCAACCGGGTGGGGCGCGGGACGGTATTCACGCCCTTCCACTTCGGCGGACATTTCCAGGGCGAGGATCTGCTGGCGAAGTATCCCGAAGGTGCCGCGCCGTACGTCCGCGGCGAGTCGACCAATACTGCGACGACCTACGGTTACGACGCGGTCACGATGATGCAGGAAACCAAGACCACGCTTTGCCGTGTGGTGCCCGCATAAACCGGATGGAGGAGAGCCATAATGGCCAGAATGAAGTTTCTCTGTGACGCGGAGCGCTGCATCGAATGCCAGGCCTGTGTCACTGCTTGCAAGAGCGAGCACGAGGTGCCCTGGGGTGTGAACCGCCGCCGAGTCATCGTCATGGACGACGGGTTGCCCGGCGAGAAGTCGGTGTCGGTGGCCTGCATGCACTGTTCCGACGCGCCATGTGCCGCGGTTTGCCCGGTGGATTGCTTCTACACCACCGCCGACGGCATCGTGCTGCACGACAAGGACTTGTGCATCGGTTGCGGCTATTGCTTCTACGCCTGCCCCTTCGGCGCGCCGCAGTATCCGCAGCAGTCGGCCTTTGGGGTGCGCGGCAAGATGGACAAGTGCACTTTCTGCGCCGGCGGTCCCGAAACTGCGCATTCCGAAGCGGAGTACGTCAAGTACGGTGCCAACCGGATTGCCGAGGGCAAGCTGCCGCTGTGCGCCGAGATGTGCTCCACCAAGGCGCTGCTCGCCGGCGACGGCGATGTCGTTTCGGACATCTACCGCCAGCGCGTGATGCGTCGCGGGGGTCGTCCGCAGACCTGGGGCTGGCAGGCCGCCTACGGCAACGCCTGACTGGATGAGGGCGGCCCCCAAACGGGGGCTGCCCGATATCCGAGGGTAAGACCGGAATGACGAGAGGAGTGATCAAGATGCCGTACAAAGCGATGCTTGTAGCGCTGGCAGTCGCCAGCCTGTCCCTGTTGACCGCCTGTGAGCAGGAAGTCGTTTTCCACGAACCGGGCGTCTACAAGGGCAAGCACGATGAAACGGCGACGCAAGAGGCCGCAGAGCGCAGGCAGGAGCAGTTGCGTGAGCGCGCCATGACAGGCATGACAGACCGCTAGGAGTCCTTGCCATGAGTGATTCAAATGTAAGCAAAGCGCGCCAGCGCAGGCGCCGCTCCATGTTGTGGAGCCTTGCCCTGATTCTGGTGCTCTCCATCGCGCTGCCGCTAGGGTATGCCCTCGCGCAGTCGGGCGGTCAGGGTGTGCAGCAGCAACAGCAGCAGCGCTTCGGGCAGGATCGGGCAACCAATCCCAGATCCGACATGTGGCGCGAGGCCCGTGAAGGCCAGGGCGGTTTCACCACCCAGACCGGCCCGTATGTGACCAATACGATGATCTCGAATGTCGGCGAGACCTGGCGGCAGTTTCGCATGGGGCCGCTGATCACCTACGGTGGCTATCTGCTGATCGGCGCGCTCGCGCTCGTGGCGTTGGTGTTCACCTTCGTGGGGCGGATCAAGCTCGCGCACGGCCGAGCAGGGATGACGATCGAACGCTGGAAACCCTTCGAGCGCTATCTGCACTGGTTCACCGCCACAACCTTCATCGTGCTTGCGATCACCGGGCTGAGCCTGCTGTTCGGGCGTACGGTGCTGATCCCGGTGATGGGTCATCAGGCCTTCGCAGCCTGGGCCGACATCGGCAAGGTCGTGCACAACTATGTTGGACCGGCCTTCTCGGTCGCGGTGTTGCTGATGATTCTGATGTGGGTAAGGCACAACATGCCCAAGGCGGTGGACCTCAAGTGGTTTGCAGCCGGTGGCGGCATCTTTGGCAAGAGTCACCCGTCGGCTGGCAAGTTCAATGGCGGGGAGAAGGTGTGGTTCTGGGTTGGCATCGTGGTGTTCGGCATCATGGTGAGCGTGTCCGGGTTCCTCCTCAACTTCCCTCTGTTCGGGCAGACGCGGGCCGACATGGCGCTCTACCAGGCCATTCATGCCATCACCTCGCTGTTGTGGATCGCCTTCTTCTTCGGCCACGCCTACATCGGTACCTTGGGCACCGAAGGCGCGCTCGAGGGCATGACCACCGGCCGGGTCGATGTGAACTGGGCGAAGCAACACCATGACCTGTGGTACGAAGACGAGATTGCCAAGGGTGTGAAGCCGCAGCAGGCCGAGGCTCCCGCCACCGGATCGGTGGGCACCGTGGGGCAGCCGAGTCACTGAGCGCGGCGTCTCATGACCAGCTCCTCCCCCTCAAGGGGGAGGCTGGCAGCGGGTTGGGTTGGTAATCGGGCGAACCCTGGTGTCCCCAGGGTTCCTCAGTGCGCGCAGCGATCGAACACCAGTTCCCGCTTTCGTGACCGCGGCCCACTTCGAACAATGGCAAGACATTCGCGGAGAAGCGATGAAATTCCTGCGCACTGCGCGACTCGACGACAGCGACGACCATGTCTATTCGCCAGCCGCTGTGGCTGGTGAGCCCGCCGTGACCGGGACCTTCGTGTTCAGCTTTGCGGAGGAAGACCCGGAGACTCTCTCAGGCAAGGCACGACAGGCGTTCCGGTCCGGTTTCCTCGGCTTGAACAGCTTCGGCTGGAGTACGATTGCCCGGATCGAGGAAATCGACGAGGTGGAGTACGAGCGCATCGTGGCAACCCTCGCCCAGCATCTTGTCGACCAGCACGGCGCGCCGTCGGTGGACGAGGCGCTACCGTTTGCACGGCAGGAGATAGAATACGCGGCCAGCCTGTGCGAGGACGCACCCGGAACGATGCTGGTGATCGAGCGCCACGCCGACGAGGAAGGCATTCACGAGGCCTTTCGCAAGGTTCAGTCCCAGCCGGTCAATCAGGTCGCCGACTGGCGCGGTCAGGAAGGAGAGATCCGGATCTGGGACATGTTCCCGGATGACGGCGCCCGCTGAAGCCCGTCAGGCGAAAGCGTCAATACTTCCGCGACTGACTTCACCGGCGATCGACGAGATCGCGGCGTAGGCTTCACGCATGCGCTCGCCGGCGAACGGACTGGCTCCAGCATCGCTTTCCTTTTGCTGCTCCTGAGCAGCTTCCTCGCGTTGTTGGACCGCGAGTTCGATCTGCGCCTGCAGTGCCATCTGGATCGCCATCGAGGCAACCGCGAGGTCCTGCGGCGAGGGGTCGGCCGGGGCGAGTGCGGTCGCCCTTATCCGTTCCGCCTTTTCGATGGTTTCCTCGGGCGTGCGGCCCGGGGACGTGTCGATGAGGACATCACCGCCGACTGCGTAGCGAACGCCGTCCGGTCCGGTTTCGTGGTCGAACTGGGCGCCACGCAAGACGAGTTCACCGCCGACTGCGACATGCGCCATCTCATGGGCGCGCACTTCCCGGTCGCGCTGCTGAAGCGCGCGAACCTGTGCGAGTTCTTCATCACTGAGCTGTTCAGCTGGCCTGGCCTGCCCGACGCGATCACCCCTGACGCTCTCAGGTGCCGTCTCACCGTCGGCACGGCTGTCGTTCGCGATACGGCTGCCGAAAGTCGGTGTGATGAATCCCGCAGGAGGGAGACTACCGATCATCGTGTGCTTTCGCCACGTTCGAGGGAACTGTCGGACCTACAGCCCCTCAGACGACGACGCCACCCATTTGGGTGGCGTTATCATCCGTGTGTCAATCGCTCAGGCGATGTCGCGAAGCGGAGAGGGGTTGGCCTGCTCGACCCCGATGCCCGCAGTCTCCGCGAACATCTGCATCGCACGATTCTGTGCGTTGCCCGACTGTTCGGTAGACGCCTGCGTTCCGGCTTCCTGAGAAGCCGTCGGCTGCTCGGCGCCGCCGCCAGCCGGTGCCGCAGCACTGCGTGAAGGCTCGGTCGCGTTGGTCGCCGCCGGCAGCGGGTCGCGCGCTGCAGCTTCCCGCGCGGCCGAACTGATCTGCACCTCGACGCCCGCAGGTACTTCGGCTTGTCGTGGCGTTGCCGTTGCGGCGCTTTCCGCGGGCGAGCGCGCCGTCTCGACGGGTAGAACAGTCGCGCCGCTGTTGCGGTCAAGTGGCAAGGCAGTATTCATTTCGATCATCTTCGACTCCTTCCGGTCCGGTCTGGATGCTCAGGTCTGTGTGGCCCATTCCCGGTCGGGTGGCCATCACAGACTCATGTCAGACATTGAGCCCGGACTTGCAGTATAGAACTTCCGGCGACGCCTGCGGCAGTTTGGTCGGCTCTGACATGAAGCGTGTCACGGAGTGACTTCGACTGTTGCCGCCAATTCGCCTTGGGCCTGAACCCACTCGCGCGGTCCATGGGTGAGATCAGGCGAATCAGATCACGTCCTGTGAAGGACCCTGTTCGAAGCTGCCGAGTTCCTCGCGAGTGTTGATGTTGCTGAATGCGGCTTCCTGATCGTCGAACTGCACTGCCACTACCTTGAGCGTTTCGTACCAGCGGTCGATCTTGCGACCGCCACTGGACAAAAAGGCTTCCAGATGCGGCAGTACTTCTCGCCGGCACAGGCAGAAGACCGGATGCGACTGATCGAAGGTGCGGGCAACAGCGAGGTCCGCACCCGCGTCCTCGAGCGCGTCCGCGAGGCGCGCGACCAGGTTGGTCGGCAGAAACGGCGAGTCACAGGGTGCGGTCACCACGAGCGGATGGCTGGCCTCCCTGAGCCCGGCATGCAGGCCGGCGAGCGGTCCGGCGAAGCCGCCGATCGCATCGGAAAACACCGGCACGCCGAATTCGCCGTAACGTTCAATGTTCTGGTTGGCGTTGATCAGCACCTCGTCGACCTGGGGCCTTAACCGCTCGAGCACCCACTCGACCATTGGTTTTCCGCGCAACTCGACCAAGCCCTTGTCGACGCTTCCCATGCGCCGACCCTGTCCGCCGGCGAGAATTACCGCGCTGATGGGTGTTCTTTCACTCATCGCTTGAATCGCTCCTGTCCGGTGAACAGCAGATAATGCTTGCCCTGGGCGCGACCAATCATCGTCAGTCCGATACGGCGGGCGATCTCCCAGCCCATCTGTGTCAGGCCGGAGCGCGATACCAGCAGCGGGATGCCCATCTGGGCAGTCTTGATCACCATCTCGGATGTGAGCCGGCCGGTCGTGTAGAAGATCTTGTCGCCCCCCTGCAATCCGTCCAGCCACATCTGGCCAGCGATCGCGTCGACCGCGTTGTGGCGGCCGACGTCTTCGAAGAACATCAGGATTTCGCAGCTGTCCGGCCCGTCGGCGCGGGCCAGTGCGCAGCCATGCACCGCGCCGGCCTGCTTGTAGATCGATTCATGCTTGCGCACCGCTTCCATCAGCGCGTAGAGCTGCGATTGATGAAACTCAATGTCATCCGGTAAGCGGATGGAATCGACCTCCTCCATCAGGTCGCCGAATACCGTGCCCTGACCGCAACCGGTGGTCACCGTGCGACTTCCCAGCTTCTCGTCGGCGTTGTGCAGCCCGTTGCGGGTGGTGACCGATACCGCTTCGACGTCCCAGTCCACCTGCACCGATGCGATCTCGTCCAGGCTGGACACCAGGCGCTGGTTGCGCAGCCAGCCGATGGTCAACGCCTCGGGCGCGGCACCCAGCGTCATCAGGGTCACGATCTCGCGCTTGTCGACGTAGACCGTGAGCGGATACTCGCCGGCGATCGAGGTCGGGACCGACTCGCCTTGCTCGTTCTCCGCGGGAATCGTAATCGTCAGTGCCCGGCTGGCTCGGCTCAGCTGCGGCCGTCGTGGCAGGGTGTCGGGTGTAGTCATGTGGTTCCGTCGTCTCCTCTGGCGCGCGCGAGGCGAAAGCGCTCGCGCAACTGAGGAATTCTACATCCTGCCGTGGGCCGCGGTCCTTCAGCGCCCCACGCGCGAGAGCTTGAGCATCCGTGAACCACGGTCAATCAGCACCGTGAGCAGGATGATCATGATGAGATAGGTGCCGGCGCGTTCGAAGCGGAACCACTCGAAGTTGAAGCTGAAGTGAAACCCCAGGCCACCGACGCCGATCAGGCCCAACACCACCGCGGCGCGCACGTTGCTCTCGAACTGGAAAAAGGCGTAGGTCATCCAGTCGCGCCACACCAGCGGCACCGCGACCGCGCCGAAGGCGACCGGGCGCGAGGCGCCGCACACCGGTTCGAAGCGGCGCCATGGCTGGTTGTCGATCGCCTCGCCGAACACCCGGGTCAGCACCCCCAGGGTGTGCACCGCAATCGCCAGCGTACCCGCGACCAGACCGGGGCCGAAGAAGGCGATGAACAGAAACGCCCACATCACCTCCGGCACGCCACGCGCGGTGACCGCGGTGGCCCGCGCTCCTGCCAATTGCAGTGCGCGCAGCCCGCGCTGCCACCACCCGGGCGTCTCCCCGGTGAAGCGCGGCGCATGCCACTGGAACAGCACCGAGTGCGGGTAGGTGAGGAGGATCGCCCCGGCCACGCCCAGCACCGTGCCGACGATGGCGATCGCCAGCGGGATGGCGGCGGATTCGACCACCCGCCACACGAACCACTTGCGCAGTTCGGTCTGCCAGGCCTCCCAGGCCGCGGGTCGCCAGAGATCCGCCGGACCGTACTCGCCGAACAGATCCACCGCTGTGCCGGCAGCCACGCGTGCGGCGACCTTGTCCGCGTCACCCAGGCCGACGGCGGGCAGGTCGAACTCGGGGTTGAGCAAGCGCTCGAAAAAGCGCAGGTTGTGCCAGGCCTGGCCGGTGATGAGCTCCATGGCTGGCGCGAGATGGTTGCGCGGCGCGCCGTCCTGCCCGGCGCTGTTGCCCCAGCCCATGAACCACACCGACCAGCTCACCGCGAGCGCGACCACGCCCACCGCGACCCAGGCCTGAAGCGGGCGACCGGTGTGCGTGGATACGCGCGCTTCGTTGCCCCGTCTGGCAGGCGAGTCCGTCGATCGAGCTGCGTCATCGGCCGCCCCGGCGACCAGGCAAGTCGTCGGCGCCGGGGCATGGCCCGCCCGGTTGGGGTCACCGCGCAGCTGGCGCCGGATCAGGTTGCTGACGAGGTCGGCGGTGAGCGTCAGCAGCAGGGTGAACAGAATCAGCGTGCCGACCTTGTCCCAGGCGCCGAAGCGGATCTGGTACCAGATCTCCGAACCCAGCCCGCCGCCGCCGACCGCGCCGATCACCGCCGCGTTGCGGATCGCGCATTCGGCGCGCATCAGTGTGAAGGACAGCACGTTGCGCGAGGCGAGCGGGCGGATGCCGTACAGAAAGGTGGCGATGCGCCCGCCCCCGAGCGAGCGCACCTGCGCGTAGCGGGATTCATCCACGCTGTCCCACAGTTCGCTGTACACCTTGGCGAGAATGCCGGTGATGTTGAGCGCCAGCGCCAGCGCGCCGGTGAGCGGGCCGAGCCCGATCATCGCCACCAGGATGATCGCCCAAACGAAGTCCGGCACCGCGCGCAGAATGTCCTGGATCAGCCGGCAGACTGCGCACAGCAGTGCCGCCGGCGAACGCAGTGGAAAGTGTCGCCAGCCGCGCCAGCGGATGCGCGAGTGTTCCTCGCCCACGCATACCGCGCGGCTCGCCCCCATCGCGAGCGGCCAGGCCAGCATCACCGCCAGTGCGGTGCCGAGCACCGCCGCCGAGAGCGTCTGCAGGGTCAGATCCCAGGCGTGGGCGACAAAGGCCGCCGACAGGTCCGGGCTCGCGAAGGCGGTGAACCACGCCCCCATGCGCGACAGTGCCCGCGCGCGCTGTTCGGCATCGAACAGCACCGCCAGATCCCACTCTGCGGCGACGAAGGCGGCGGCGAGTGCGAGCAGCACTGCGAGCATCGCCACGAAGTGCCCCCATGGGCGCTTCTCGGGCAGGGCGGGCGACAAGGCGGTCGCGGTGTTCATGCCCTGGTGTCGTCGTCTGGTGTGTCGGCTGACTGCCCCGGCAATGCGACTTCATCCAGATGCAGTGCCCGATACTCGGCGCCGTAGAGGGCGCGCAACAGCGTCTGGTCGATGGCTTCCGGCGGGCCTTGCCAGAACAGCCGTCCGTCGCACAGCGCGATCACCCGCTCGAAATGGCCTTGCAGCAGATCGAGGGTGTGGAGATTCACCACCAGCGTCACCCGCTCGTGGATCGCCAGATCGCAGAGCAGCGTGATGATCTCGCGCCCGAGGCGCAGGTCGAGCGCGCTGACCGGTTCGTCGGCCAGCACCAGCCGTGGCTGCTGCACCACCAGTCGCGCGACCGCGACCCGTTGCTGCTGCCCGCCGGAGAGTTCGTCCGGCAGCGACCAAAGCTTGTCGCCCAGCTCCACGCGTTCAAGCGCGGCACGCGCACGGGCGATCTGCTGTGGCCACAGCAGCGACAACAGCGCCTGGGGTAGCCACCAGTGCCCGAGCCGACCCATCAATACGTTGTGCACCACCCGCAGCTGAGGCACGAGGTTGTCCTGCTGGTGCAGAAAGCCTACCTCGCGTCGCAGCCGCGCCAGGGCCCGGCCGCGCAGTTGCCGGGTGTCACGCCCCAGCGTCACCGCTTCGCCCTCGGCGGGCTTCACCAGGCCGGCGATCAGGCGGAACAGTGTGGTCTTGCCCGCGCCCGACGGTCCGATCACCGCCACCCGTTCGCCCGGCGTGATGTCCAGCGAGAAGTCGTCGAGCACCCGCCGGCCGGCGTAGGCGACTGCGGCGCGATTGAGGTGGATGGCGGGATGGGTGTGGGTCATTGGGTTCAGCGTCGTTCTTCCGTTTGGTTTTGTGTGCTTGTGTTTCCTCTGTGCCAGTGGTCCGCGGGTCGGTGACGGTGGCCACCGCGTCGGCTCCGATGCCGCTCGGGCTGCCGCTGTAAGGCTCGCTCCGCTGCGATTCCCGAACTCGCGCTGCGCGCTCAGACAGCGGGAATCGCGGCCGCTCCACTCGCCAACAGCGGCATGCCCTCGGGCAAAGTCGCCGCCGCAGTGACCACCGTCACCGACCCGCTACGCGTTGCCGGTGTGAGGTCGCGGAGCCCCTCCCCCTTGAAGGGGGAGGAACAACGTATCTGCACCAATGTCGCCAGCACCAACTCCACGCATTTGATTGCCTGGTTAACAAC
>NZ_WTVM01000220.1 GCF_012910885.1 Azoarcus taiwanensis
CTTCAAGGCAAGCGCTACCAGCCTGACCCGTGTCTCTGCTGTCGCAGCAGTGTTGGCCTGCTCCGCTCCGGCGTTTGCCCAGCAGCCTCCCGGTAAGGGTGAGCCCGAGGGTTCCTCCTGGGGCCTGGGCCTGGCCGCCATCAGCGCGCAGAAGGCGTACAAGGGCATGGATCGCGAGACCAAGGCCTTGCCCATGATCTCTTACGAAAATCGGTACGTAAAGCTGGGCGGCCCGAACCTGGAATTGAAGCTGCCCGGAATCGATCTGAATGAGTCGCAGCGCCTCAACTTCGGCATCGTGACCAAGCTGTTCGACGGCGCTGGCTACGAGGCCAGCGACTCACCGGCCTTGGCTGGCATGGCCGAGCGCAAGTCCAGCGTCTGGTTCGGCGCCAAGATGGAGTGGGAAAATGACCTGGCCGACGTCAAGTTGGAGTGGCTGGGCGCCTCGGGCAACAGCAAAGGCCAACGCCTTAACTTCGGCTTGGAGCGCAAGATCATGCTGAGCCCGAGCCTGATGCTGATACCCCAAGTGGGTGTTGAGTGGGTGGATAAAAAGTACGTGGACTACTACTACGGCGTGCGTGCCAACGAAGCAACGTCGGGGCGGGCAGCCTACACCGGCAAGGCCACGGTCAACCCGGAGATCAACTTGACAGGCATTTACCGTTTTGACAAGCAACATTCGATGATGCTCAATGTTGGAGTGAGATCCCTGGGCAAGGAAATCAAAGACAGCCCTATCGTGGGTCGTTCAACCGAGAACCGCGTGATGCTGGGCTACAAATACAGTTTCTGATGAGCCGAATACTCTTGATCGAAGACCATGAGCGGATGGCCCGGCTGATACACAAAGGCTTGGTAGCCGCAGGAATCGGCGTCGATGTGGCGGACCGCATCGACGCCGCGTGGACGGCCGTTCAGCAGATGTCTTACCAAGCCTTGGTTCTTGATCGGGGGTTGCCAGACGGGGACGGGCTGGTCCTATTGCAAAGGCTGCGCAGTTCCGGCGTTCGCGTTCCTTGCCTCGTGTTGACGGCCCGAGATGCCCTGCATGACCGTGTGGAAGGTCTCGAAGCAGGAGCCGACGACTACCTCCCCAAGCCGTTCGCGATGGACGAGATGGTGGCGCGAGTCCGGGCGTTGCTGCGTCGCCCCGTGGAGTTCCGAGCGCTCGATCCCAGCCACGGCGATCTGACGCTGCAGTCCGCCGCCAGCGTTTTGTGCTGCGGGGATGAAAGGGTCACGCTCGCCCCGGCGGAAGTACACATCATGCTGCTGCTCTTGCGCAAGCACGAGGAAGTCGTGCGTCGCAATGCGCTGGAGGCGGCAGCGTGGGGGTTGAGCGAGGCGGTCACACCGAACGCGCTGGATGTGGCCCTTCACCGCATACGCCGCAAACTGGTCGCTATCGGTTCGCAGCAGCGGATCGTCAATGTCAGAGGTCTCGGCTATGCGCTCCGCGAAGACGATTCGGCTCAGTAGTCTGGGCCTGAAGGTTTTGGCGGCCTACGTCGTGGGCGCCCTCCTGAGTATCGCGCTGGCCGTCGCAGCCGCGGTCTGGATGGTGGAGAACGACGTTCTGGCTGATCTGGAGTTGCGGGAGCGCGTTGGGACTCTTGCGAGCAAGATCAAGTTTGACACCAACGGTAAGCCTGTCAGGCTCGCTGCCAGCGAAGCCGATCTGGACTGGCTGTACGAAAGCCTCCCCCATGAGACCGCCTGGCGCGTGCTGGATGTGCAGGGAAACGTAGCACTCGTTTCAGAGGCTGGGGGAGCATTCTGGCCAGCCGGCGGCAGCGCCCCCCGGTTGGAGCGAGACACCTTTGTCTTCAAGCACAACGGCATGACGCTGCACGGTGCCACCGAATCTTTCGAGTATCAGGGACAGCAATGGCTCGTGCAGTTCGCCACCAGTGAGCGTCTCATGAAGCTCATCCAGCACAAGTTCGCGTTGCCGTACATGGGAATTGGCATTGGCATCTTCAGTGCCGTGTTGATTGTCGCATTCGGCCTGTGCGCATATATCACACTGCGCTATGCGCTCAAACCGCTGCGCGGCATCTCCGAGGCCGCGGCAGCCATCTCACCGCGATCGCTTCATGCGCGGCTGCAAACTGAGGTGGTGCCAGCGGAGATCAGCCCCCTGGTTGATAGCTTCAACCGAACGCTTGAGCGTCTCGATCAGGGCTACCGCGTACAGAAAGAGTTTCTTGGCAATGCAGCGCACGAGTTGAAGACGCCCCTCACGCTGATTCGCGCCCAGATCGAACTGATGGAAGGTGACGATGGCGATCGGGGTGCATTGCTGAGTGATGTCGAATACATGACGCGCCAGGTGCAACAGCTTCTGCTCTTGGCTGAAGCCAGCGAGGCTCACAACTACGACTTCACGACAGTCAAGGTGCAAGAAGTCGCCGACGAGGCCGCCTCCTATTTGCAGCGCATGGCCGAGGCCGCCGGTGTGCGCTTGACGGTATCAGCGACCGAGAACATTGAATGGAAGGCTGACCGCGGAGCTTTGTTCACGCTGCTGAAGAATCTGCTGGAGAACGCCATTCAGCATGCGCCCGCGTCGACAACGGTAGATGTGGAAGTTCAAAGTGACGCGCTGTCCGTGCGGGATTGGGGGCCAGGCCTCGATCCTGCCCAACTCCCGTTGTTGTTCGAGCGATTCTGGCGCGCGGCGCATCGACGCGACCACGGGGCAGGCCTTGGCTTGTCCATTTGCCAGGAAATTGCTTTGGCGCACGGGTGGCGTCTGACAGTTGAACGCGCCGAGCCTGGGTTGCGGTTCCGACTGAAAAACACGGTGATGAGCCAGCCCAACGCATAGATTCGCGAATAGCGCCGTGATGTGCATCTCTCTCACCGCGTACCGATCAATGCACTCCTGTTCGCACGACACCATTCGTCGAGGCTTTGCGGTTCTCGACCAGTGATGGCCTTGTAATCGCATGTTGCACCGGAAAAGCCACCCGCCGCTGCATTGGCATCGAACGATGCGATTTCGCGTGCGGCCGCCTCCGGGAGACCGCTTGCCATCAGTCCCTGCACCAGGGCTTCCTGCGATACGTCCACCACGGCAAGGGGATCGCCAACGGCAGCGCTGATGGCAGCAGCGATCTCACGCGTTGTTAGCGCTTTCGCACCGCTGAGGGTGTAGGTCTGCGTGGAGGTGTCTGTGCTTGCAAGAATCACGGCTGCTGTCAGCGGTAATCCAATAATCCCCACCTGTGGTAATCGAATTTTCCCCACCCATCGACTTGAAGGAGTCAGAGATGGAAAGGGAATCAGTGGTGTTCGATGTGGAAGCTGTCCTGGACCCGAGGG
>NZ_WTVM01000221.1 GCF_012910885.1 Azoarcus taiwanensis
GTACAGACTGAAGATTTCGACGTTGGCGCGGAGATCGCGGCCCTGTCGGCTGGTCGGACCGAAATAGGCGCGGTCGCGACCTTTACCGGGCTGGTCAGAAGCGACAATGATGGCAACTCGGTTTCGGCGATGACGCTGGAACATTACCCGGGCATGACCGAAAAGGCGTTGGAGGAAATCGTCACCGAGGCACGTGGTCGCTGGCGAGTCGACGCGGTGAAGGTCATCCACCGTCACGGTCGGCTGGAGCCGGGTGACCGTATTGTCTTTGTCGGCGTGGCTGGCGCTCACCGAGGTGAAGCGTTCGCCGCGTGCGAATTCATCATGGACTACCTGAAGACGCGGGCACCGTTCTGGAAGAAGGAAGAGACGCCTGAGGGCTCGCGTTGGGTGGATGCGCGCGATAGTGACGACAGCGCCGCGGCGCGCTGGGAGGACATCGAGGCAAGACGCTGAGGCTGGAGGCCGTCAGGTGGAATTGAAAACGGCGCCTCGGGCGCCGTTCTCGATTGTGGGTTTGTGAGCCCGTTACTTGCGACCACGCCCACCCGATGCCTGGTTGAATAACTGGAAGGCGTCTGTCGAGGCCTTGCTCATTTGCTCAAAGGCTTTGCGGGTGGTATCCATCGCAGTCTGCATGGCAGTCATCGCGTTCTGGTCAGTGATTGGCATGCCCTGGAAGAGCTTTTGCATCGCTTCGAACACGTCCTGGCTGCCACTGGTGAGCTGCTGTCCGACCAGCTTGCCTATTTCCGTCTGGGTCTGGCTGGTGAGTTCAGCCATCTCTCTTGCGCACGCGAGCATTTTTTCGGTGGCGTTCTGCGCGAACTGGGTGCGCAGCTCGACCATTGCCTGGGGGTCCTTGGCGCTGCTCAATGCCTTGGCGTTGTTCACGCCTTCTTCGAACAGGCTTTTTGCTGTCGCGACCTGCATCTCCATGATGCGCTGGGAATTCTCGATCGACATCTGCGCCAGGCGCATCGCCGCCTCGAGGTTCTTGCGATGCAGCTCGTTCAGCTGCTGTTCCTGCTTGCCAGCCATGGTTTCCTCCCTCTCATGAGAATGTGCCTGGAACAGAGGTCGCGACTGCCATGCCAAAGTCCGTCCAGGCGATCTGATGCTTCGGCTCAGGCAGCGCCCTGGGGAAAAATAGCACATAGATGGTGCGTTTCGGGGAAATTAGCGAATTCGCCTGGATGAACGGGTGTTGATGGGTTGACATTCGGGTGTGCGCCCCCATTTCCAAGCCAATGGAATCATTCACAGGACGGTTGAAATGCGCCTCGACAAACTTACCACCCGTTTCATGCAAAATCTTCAGGACGCCCAGAGCGTCGCGCTTGGAAACGACAACCAGTTCATCGAACCGCAGCACCTGCTCGTGGCGATGCTCGATCAGAGTGATGGCGGCACCAGCTCACTGTTGTCGCGCGCCGGTGTGAATATCGCGCCGCTCAAGCAAGCTCTCAAGACCGCGATCGACCGTCTGCCGAAGGTGGAGGGGCATGGCGGCGAAGTGCAGATTGGTCGCGACCTGACGAACCTGCTCAACCTCACCGATCGTGAAGCGCAGAAGCGTGGCGACCAGTTCATCGCCAGCGAGCTCTTTCTCCTGGTGCTTGCCGAGGACAAGGGCGAGACCGGACGGCTCGCACGCGAGCACGGCTTGCAGCGACGCGCGCTCGAAGCCGCGGTCGACGCGGTGCGGGGCGGCCAGAACGTCTCCAGCCAGGAGGCCGAGGGGCAGCGCGAGGCCCTTGCCAAGTACTGCCTCGACCTGACCGAGCGCGCACGCATGGGCAAGCTCGACCCGGTGATCGGGCGTGACGACGAGATTCGTCGGGCGATTCAGATCCTGCAGCGACGCACCAAGAACAACCCGGTGTTGATCGGCGAGCCGGGGGTGGGCAAGACTGCGATCGTCGAAGGCCTCGCCCAGCGTATCGTGGATGGCGCTGTGCCTGACACGCTGAAAGGTAAGAAGGTGCTATCGCTCGACATGGCCGCGTTGCTTGCCGGCGCAAAGTACCGCGGTGAGTTCGAGGAGCGGCTAAAGGCGGTGCTCAAGGACATCGCTCAGGAAGAAGGGCGCATCATCGTCTTCATCGATGAGCTGCACACCATGGTTGGCGCCGGCAAGGCCGAGGGTGCTATGGATGCGGGCAACATGCTCAAGCCGGCGCTCGCGAGGGGCGAACTGCACTGCGTCGGGGCGACCACGCTGGATGAGTACCGCAAGTACATCGAGAAGGACGCCGCGTTGGAACGCCGCTTCCAGAAGGTTCTGGTAGACGAGCCGAGCGTCGAATCCACCATTGCGATCCTGCGCGGTTTGCAGGAAAAGTACGAGATCCACCACGGCGTGCAGATCACCGACCCGGCGATCGTCGCCGCGGCGGAGTTGTCGCATCGCTACATCACCGACCGTTTCCTGCCGGACAAGGCGATCGACCTTATCGACGAGGCGGCCGCCCGAATCAAGATGGAGATCGACTCGAAACCCGAGGTCATGGACAAGCTCGACCGCCGGATGATCCAGCTCAAAATCGAGCGCGAGGCGGTAAACAAGGAGAAGGACGAGGCATCTCAGAAGCGCCTGCAGCTGATCGAGGACGAGCTGGTCAAGTTGCAGCGCGAGTACAACGATTTCGAGGAGATTCTCAAGGTCGAAAAGGCGCGTGTCGAAGGTTCCGCGCACATCAAAGAAGAAATCGACAGGCTGCGTGCGCAGATGGCCGAGATGCAACGCAAGGGGCAGTACGACAAGCTGGCCGAGCTCCAGTACGGCAAACTGCCGCAGCTTGAGGCGCAACTGAAGGTGGCCGAACAGGCGGGCGAAACCGCCTCCCCGAACAAGCTGCTGCGCACACAGGTGGGCACCGAGGAGATCGCCGAGGTGGTTTCGCGTGCCACCGGCATCCCTGTCTCCAAGATGATGCAGGGTGAGCGGGACAAGCTTCTGAAGATGGAGGAGCGCCTGCATGCCCGGGTCGTCGGGCAGGATGAAGCGGTGACGCTGGTCTCCGACGCGATCCGTCGCTCGCGTGCCGGTCTGTCGGACGAGAACCGGCCTTACGGTTCCTTCCTCTTTCTCGGTCCGACCGGGGTTGGCAAGACCGAACTGTGCAAGACGCTGGCCGAGTTCCTGTTCGACTCCGAGGAGCATCTCATCCGCATCGACATGAGCGAGTTCATGGAGAAGCACTCGGTGGCACGGCTTATCGGCGCGCCTCCGGGTTACGTCGGTTACGAAGAGGGCGGGTACCTGACCGAACAGGTGCGGCGCAAACCATAC
>NZ_WTVM01000222.1 GCF_012910885.1 Azoarcus taiwanensis
CGAGCGTGGTCTCCCGGCTCTTGTCGATCGCCGCGAGCAGCTTGGCGGCGGATTTCTCGCCCATGCGCTCGAGCGCTGCAAGCTTGAGCACGCCGAGCCGATATAGATCCGCAGGGGTGCGGATGATGTCGCGCTCGACAAGTTGATCAACGAGTTTGTCACCGAGCCCGTCGATATCCATCGCGCGACGCCCTGCGAAGTGCAGCAGTGCCTGCTTGCGCTGGGCCGGACAGAACAGGCCCCCGGTACAACGGGCGATCGCTTCGTCTTCGGCACGGACGACATGGGAGCCGCACACAGGGCAGGCAGTGGGCATGACGAACTCGCGCTCGCCACCGCCGCGGCGCTCGATGATCGGCGCCACCACTTCCGGAATGACATCCCCCGCACGTCTGACGATGACCTGGTCGCCAATCAGCAAACCCTTGCGCCGAATCTCGTCCTCGTTGTGCAGGGTGGCATTGGTCACCGTCACGCCGCCGACGAAAACCGGTTTCAGCCGTGCGACCGGCGTCAGCGCACCGGTGCGTCCGACCTGAATCTCGATGTCGAGCAAGTCGGTGACCTCTTCCTGCGCCGGATACTTGTGCGCGACCGCCCATCGTGGTGCGCGCGACACGAACCCCAGGCGCTGACGGTCCACCAGGCGATCGACCTTATACACGACACCATCGATGTCGTAGGGCAACGTGGCCCGCCGCTCGCCGATACGGGCGTAATAGCCGAGCAAGCCCTCGAGTCCGGTCACCACATCACGCTCGCTGGCAACCGGAAAGCCAAGACCCGCCAGTAGATCGAGTGTCGCCGAGTGAGTCTCGGGTTCGTTCTGCGGTGCGATTTCGGCAATGCCATAAGCGAAGAAACGCAGCGGCCTGCGTGCGGTGACTCGCGAGTCGAGCTGACGCAGGCTGCCGGCTGCGGCGTTCCTCGGGTTGGCGAAAACCTTCTCCCCGTTTTCAAGTTGACGCTGATTGAGGCGCGCGAAATCGTCCCGCCACATCAGGATTTCGCCGCGAACCTCAAGCAACGCCGGCGGCTCCTGCGTCTGCAGCCGCAGCGGAATTGACCGCACGGTACGCAGGTTGACGGTGACATCCTCTCCGCGAGTCCCGTCACCACGGGTGGCTCCCCGAACGAACACGCCATTCTCATATCGGAGACTCACCGCAAGCCCGTCGAACTTGGGTTCCACTGCATAGGCGATGCTCTCAACCCCGAGTCCCTGACGGCAACGGCGATCGAACCCGGCTACCTCCTCTTCGGTGAACGCATTGCCGAGCGACAGCATCGGTACCGCATGCAGCACTTCATCGAATGCAGACAAGGGCGAAGCGCCGACCCTGCGTGTCGGCGAATCCTCGCTCAAGAGCCCCGGGTGGGCCGCCTCGAGTGCTTCGAGCTCACGAAAGAGTCTGTCGTACTCAGCGTCGGGAACAGTCGGCGCGTCGAGCACATAGTAGGCGTGCGAATGGCGCTCAAGCGCTTCCCTCAAGCGCCGGACACGCTCGACCAATGCCTCTTGCGTCGGGTTCATGCAGAGAAGAGCCTGATCGACAAGGGCCCGCCGGCAGGCATCTTTCTGTTCGCCATCTCCGCCTGGAACTGGCGGATCTGATTGCGAATGAGCTGTGCCGCCTCGGGGCCTATCGGCGAGCGATTGTCGTCCACCACCACGCCATGCAGGGTGTCCGCCATCTGCTTGGCTTGACGCATCATGCGGTCGAAGGAGCCGACTCCGTCGCTCACCAACGGCACGTCGAGCAGAAGCGTCAGCCCGTGGGTGCTCAGGTTGCGCATCTCGGTCGCAGCGAACAGCGAAGGCTCAAGATTGGACAAGGTAAATAGCGTACGTCCGTCGTCATCGAGGGCATGAAACGCGCCGTCGTCACCCAGGCTGAGGCCACCAGCCTCGGCAAGCGCCCGTATCTTGGTGCCTTGAAAGGCTTCGCCGTCGGTCACGATGTTGATACCCACCTGTATATCGACGCTCGCGCAGAAGCTATCCACCTCGCTTGCACTGGCCAGCGCGTTGGCACGAACCGGCACATTCGCCGGCACTGCCAGGAACTGGTCGGCGACCAGCTGGACTGCATCCGAAAACTGCTGGAACTGTTGCTCGCTGATCGCACCCCGCCGGTCCACCATTTGCATCGACGCGCAAAACCAGTGATAGGCACCGGCGCTGTGGGCGTCCAGCGCGCGCCAGACGTTCTCTCGGTCGTCGAATCCAAACCAGCGAATGGCTTTATCGAGACCCTGGAGCTGCTCATGCTGGACCGGCCAGAGTCTTGGCACCTCGAGCGCTTCAATGGATTCGATCAGAATCGCGCAATCGACACGCGCATCGAGACTCTCCGGAATGCCCGGTGTCTTGTGCCGACCACTGGCCTGACCTGGCATCGCCACAGGTGCTGCAGGCGCTGCCTCGGCGATCGCGCTGGCCGACTCCCGCTCATCGTCGCCATTGAGGATCGGTTCACGACGGTCCTTGGGTCGTTTGCCGGCAGGCGATGGATCCAGCAACACATCGTGGGTGTCACGCCGGAAGGTCTTCTCGGCATGCCGGCTGTGCTTGCGCTCCTGCCATTTGTTGTAGGCCACGATACCCACGACGGCAGCGACCCCCAAACCAACCAGTGCAATCTGCAATTCGCTATCCATGTTCATTCCCGAAACGGGCCGCGCGCACCCGAAGGTACACCGTTCCCAGCATGCCTGGGCATCGTCGATGCCCGCTCGAAACCAACAACCATCGGAACCGGAGTCAACTTCATGCCTCCACTGCCTCGGCCAAGCGCAACGCCTCCTCGATGTCGACCTCGACCACCCGCGACACGCCTTGCTCCTGCATCGTCACACCGACGAGCTGCTGGGCGATCTCCATCGTGACCTTGCTGTGGCTGATGAAGATGAACTGGGTCTGGGACGACATGCGCCTGACCATCTGACAATAACGTTCCGTATTCGCGTCGTCCAGCGGCGCGTCAACCTCATCGAGCATACAGAATGGTGCCGGATTGAGTTGAAACATTGAGAAAACGAGCGCGATCGCGGTCAATGCCTTCTCACCCCCCGAGAGCAGGTGGATCGAAGTGTTCTTCTTGCCCGGCGGTTGCGCGACGATCTGGATACCGGCATCCAGAATTTCCTCGCCAGTGAGTACCAGGCGCGCCTGCCCGCCCCCGAAAAGCTGCGGAAACAACAGGCCGAACTGACCATTGACCGTATCGTAAGTTTCCTGAAGCTGCTCGC
>NZ_WTVM01000223.1 GCF_012910885.1 Azoarcus taiwanensis
GGGTAAGCGGATTAAATGGTTGATCTTACCTTTGCATGAGAGTGAGACAGACCGGCATCTCATCGGATTATCTGGTTGATGCTTCACCTACTGCTGGTGCATGTTTCCTTCGCTAATTCCAGCAAGAACCCCACACGCCTCAACTTCCCGGTCATCGTTGCAACTCGCTCTCAGTGAAACGAGTTGTTTCTCAAGCGCTTGCAGAGCGGTTATCTGCGACCGCACATGAGAGATGTGATCATCGAGCAAGGCGTTGACGGCGGTACAAGGCTGATGAGGGTCGTCCTGATAGCTCTGTAGTTCGTGAATCTCAGCCAGTGACAGGCCCAGGATTCTGCAGCGACGGATGAAGGCCAGCCCCTCACCATGCTTCTCGGTATAGACACGGTAACCGTTGTCCTGCCGATCAGGCGGCGGCAACAAGCCCTGCTGTTCATAGAAGCGGATCGTCTGTGTTTCGACCCCTACCAACTGCGCCAACTGACCAATGCGCATCAGCCTCCTCCCCAACGGATTCTTTACTCTATTGACCTTATAGTAGCTTTATAGTTTTAAATGGTACCACAACATTGTTCAAGTGGAGTCGTATCATGAGCAAATCCTGTGGTGGCGCCTGTGGCGGTGATGCAACGTCCGCAGCGGATACCGATATACAGGCCTCCTCCGAGGCGCCAGGGAGATGGGTCAGTGTTTATGCCGTGCCGAAGATGGACTGTCCATCAGAAGAACGAATGATTCGCCTAGCCCTGAACGGCTTTGAGGAGATTCGGGCGCTGTCCTTCGACTTGTCGAACCGCCGGCTGAAGGTCGTGCATGACGGCGAGGTCGAGCCCGTCACCTCGAAACTGAAGACCTTGGGGCTAGGCGCCTCGCTTCAGGAAACCGTCGCTGCAAATCCGGAGACCATCAAGGCCGCCGAGTTTTCGGCAGCTTCTGCTAAGCAAGAATCCGGGACCCTGCGCTGGTTGCTCGGCATCAATGCACTTCTGTTCGTGGTGGAAATGACTGCCGGTCTGATGGCTCAGTCAACTGGCCTCATTGCAGAGTCCCTGGACAATTTTGCTGATGCGGCAGTGTACGGACTCGCTCTTTATGCGGTTGGGCATAGCGTGAAAAGGCAGGTCCGTGTTGCGCACGTTGCTGGTGTGGTCCAACTGGTTTTGGCTGTTGGCGTACTCGTAGAGGTCGTGAGGCGCTTTGTATTCGGTAGTGAGCCTGAATCGCTGGTGATGATAGCCATCGCATTCGTCGCATTGATTGCCAATACCGCCTGTCTGCTGATGGTATCCAAACATCGAGGGGGCGGAGCTCATATGAAGGCTAGCTGGATATTTTCGGCCAACGACGTGGTGATCAACCTGGGGGTCATCACCGCCGGCGCCCTGGTCGCGTGGACCGGGTCCAATTATCCGGATCTGATTATCGGCACCATCGCGGGGGTCATTGTACTTAACGGTGCCAGACGCATTCTGGCGTTGAAGGGTTAAATAATGCTCATTATTGGCAAAAAGCTCTCGCCGTATGCCCTATTGTCCATATCGGGCCTGCTGGCAGCGTCTGACCCGACTTTGACAGTTCCGAGGCACATTTTCGATCGATCTCCAGCAACGGCGCGGGTTTCGGAGCGGTGAGGCGCCGAAATCCTAGATACATAGGTGGTTGATTTTTCGGTCTGAATCCCGCTACCGTTCTGTCTATGCACCTGAGACAGAGCAAACAGAAGCGGTCCGACGGGCGGGAGGTCACCTACCTGCAACTGGCCGAGAACGTGTGGGATGCCTCGAAGGGGCGCTCGCAGGCGCGGATCGTGTTCAACTGCGGCCGTGCTGACGACGAGGCGGTCATCGAGCGGCTTCGCCGTCTGGCCAAGAGCATCCTGCGCCGTTGCTCCCCCGAGGCCATCGTTGCCGACGATCCAGGTTGGCGCTTGGTGTGTGCCTGGCCCTATGGCGATGTGTATGCACTCGAAGCGGTGTGGAAACGACTCGGCATCGACGCCATCGTGCGTGCGCAGGCGAACGGTCGGCGCTTCGGTTTCGAGATGGAGCGCGCGTTGTTCGCGCTGGTAGCCAATCGTGCCTGTGCGCCGGCCTCCAAGCTCTACTGTCATGAGCAGTGGCTCAAGGAGGACGTGCATATCGAAGGCACTCAGACCTTGGCGCTGCACCAGCTCTATCGAGCGATGGATTTTCTCGAAGCGAACAAGGCCGCGATCGAGCAAGCGATCTTCTTCCAGGTTGCCGACTTGTTGAGCCTGGATGTGGACATCGTGTTCTACGACACCACCTCCCTGCACTTCGAGATCGATGACGAGGACAAGGGCGACGACACAGGTCAGACCTGCGGTAGCGTCGCGTCCGGCGCCAAGCGCTACGCTGCGCCGAGAAAGCGCGGCTACAGCAAGAACGGCCGCGGCGATGCGCCGCAAATCGTCGTCGGCCTGGCGGTTACCCGCGACGGCTTTCCGGTACGCCACTGGGTGTTTCCCGGCAACACGGTCGATGTCACGACAGTGGCTCAGGTCAAGGAAGACCTGAAGGGCTGGCAGCTCACCCGCTGTCTGTTCGTCGGCGACGCCGGCATGGTCTCGCAGGCGAACTTCCAGGCCCTCGCCAAGGGGGGCGGCAAGTACCTGATGGCCATGCCGATGCGCCGCGGCGACGAAGTCACGGAGGCGGTACTGTCGCGTCCGGGGCGCTACCGCAAGATCGCCGACAACCTCGAGGTGAAGGAGGTCGTGGTCGGTGACGGCGAGCGCCGTCGTCGCTACGCGGTGTGCTTCAACCCGCTGGAGGCGCAACGTCAGCGTGCCCACCGTGAAGAGCGCCTTCGCGAGCTGGAAGCCGAACTCGCCTGTCTGACCGATCAAGGCGAGGGCGGGCACAACAAGCGCATGTGTGCGCTGCGCAGCAGCGCCCGCTACGGGCGGTTCTTGAAAGAGACCAAGCGAGGTCCGGCGATCGACAAGCAAGCAGTCGCTGAGCTCGAACGCTTCGACGGCAAGTTCGTTGTCCATAGCAACGACGATACCCTCACCGCCGAGGACATGGCGCTTGGCTACAAGCAGCAGCAACGCGTGGAAGAAGCCTGGCGCACGATGAAGGGCGGCCTGCGCATGCG
>NZ_WTVM01000224.1 GCF_012910885.1 Azoarcus taiwanensis
CCGCGGCAACTCCTATCGCCTCAAGGAGAAGCTCAAATCCGGACTCGTCCGCTCATTTGACGAGCAAACCCAACCGGGTGGGGAAATTTGAATTACCACACTGGGGAAAATTCGCTTGCCCTTGACACGGCGGTGGCGGTCTCGCGCACGCGCAGCATGAACAGGTTGTTGAAGTTGCCGATGACCTGGCCGGCCTTGGCGCGGTTGCCGATGCGCGCCTCAATGTCCGAGAGCGTCTGCGTGTAGGCCGTGACCTGCATGCCGGCGCCGCCGCCCTTGTTGATGAGGGGGACGAACTCGTCGCCCATCAGCTCGTTGAACTCGTCCGCGTGGACGTTGATCGGCACCTTGGCGTCGGCAGCTGCGCCCGGCAGGCCGTCGTCGATGCCGTGCTTGTAGATGTGACCGGCGACCGACACCAGGTCGCTGAACATGCTGTTGCCCACCGCGGCCGCCACTTCGGCATCCGACAGCGCATCCAGGCCCACGTAGACCACCGCGCGCTTGCGGATGATCTGCATCCAGTCGAAGATCGGCCGCGGGTCGGTCAGGTCCGAGTAGTTCGGCGCCAGTAGTTGCGCGATCTTCCCCGTGGTGAGCTTCTCCAGCAGCGGCAGCAGCGAGGCGACGATCTTGTCGAAGTAGGTGCGGTCGTAGCGGACCGCCGAGCGCAGGCCATCGAGCACCGGATCGTAGGTGCGCGCCTGCGACAGGTACTGCTCGATCGCCACCACGCGCTTCTCGCGCCCGACCATGTGGCGCGGGATGGTCTTGTCGTTCAGGCGCCCTTCGAACTGGACGATGATCTCCCAGGCCTTGGGCTCGGTCTTCGCGAAGAATTGCTGGGCGTACTCGATGAACAGGCCGTCGATGTTCACCACGTGCCGCTGGATCAGCAGGTAGTCCGGGCGCTGCCCCAGCTCGACCAGGGCGCGGGCGATGATGTTGACGAAGCGCCAGGCGAACTCACGAAACGCCGCGCTGTTGCCCTCGCCGGAGAGCTGGCCGGCGATGCGGGTGGCCACCTCGGAGATGCGCCCGAAGCGGCCCACGGCGTTGTAGCGGGCGCTGATGTCGGGCCAGCCGAGGTGGAAGACGTAGAACTCGCCGTCGCGCCCGGCGCGGCGGGCCTCGACGTACATGCGCTTGAGCAGGTCGGCATCGCCCTTGGGGTCGAACACGATCACGACCTCGTGCTCGCCGCCCATCTTGCGGCGGATGTCCTGGGTGATGAACAGCTCGGCCAGGCGGGTCTTGCCGACCCGCGTGGTGCCCAGCACCAGGGTGTGGCCGACGCGCTCGCCCAGCGGCAGCGTGACGTCGACCTCGTGCGGCTCGATGCCGTGCAGGCGTGGCAGGCCGCCCACCGGGGGCAGGGGCCGGGCCGGGTTGAGTGGGCTGTCCCAGGCCAGCACGCGCGCCAGCTTCGACAGCGGTGGCGGCGCGAACTCCAGCCGCGCTTCCAGCCGGCGCGCCATCCGGTAGAACGCCGTCGGCTCGGTGTAGCGGCGGAACTCGGGTTTGTACGTCTGCACCAGCCGATGCGTGTGCCGTTGCTCCCAGCGGAAGCCGCGACCGATGAACAGGCGGTGCTGGCTCACCGGCACGTCGCGGCTGGTCATCACGTAGCGCGGCAGTCGGCGGATGTTGCGGCGGTAGCGCAGGATGGCCCAGGCATCGCGCAGGCGGATCGCACCGAAAGCGAGGAATGCCAGCGCGCTGCCGAGACCCACCAGCGGATTCAGCGCGAGCGACCACGGTGCCACCACGCACACCACCGCGGCGCCCGCGCAGACCGCCACGGTGTATAGCTCCACCGCTGGCCGCAGCAGGACTTCGACGGCATGCGGCTGGGCCATGGTGCAGGCCTCACTGCTCGATGCCGGTGGCGGTGACCAGTACCGGGTAGTGACGCAGTCCCAGACGCTGGGCCAGTTCGTCGCCTGAGACGGGCGCCAGGGTCAGGCCGGGTGCCAGGGCCCGCAGCGCGGCCAGGGCCTGCGGCGATTCGACCTGTACCACCAGACCCACGGCGCCCAGGTCGCGCAGGGCCTGTGCCCGTTGGCGAAGCCAGGCGCGGGAGCGGTCGTCGTCGCCGACCAGGAACAGCGGGGTGAGCCCCGGCGCCTGGATCACCCGGCGAACCACGTCGCCCGGCGACAGGCTGGCCGAGCGTACCGGCAGCATGGCCGCTTCATCGAAGGGGCGATCCGGCATCCGAGGCAGCTCGATGCGTGGCGGTGGCGCGTCCCCGGCACGCGGCTGCAGGTCGAGCGCCTGGTAGTACGGCAACGCGGATGCGCCTCCGCGATCCTCGACGACGATCAACGGCGGCGACTGCGCGAGGACGGCAGGCGTCGCGGCGAGCGACAGCAGGCCCATCACCCACGGCACAGCCGAGCGGAAGCGATGGCGTTTCATGGCAAGGCCCTCCAGGTAGTGTGGTCCGGCACCGGTTCGCCGAGCACACGGGCAAGGTGCCGGCCGACGCTGTGGCGGTAGCGCGCGGCGGGTACGCCGCCGGCGGGCCGGTGGTAGCGACCGATCGTGACCAGCCAGTCCTGGTCCGGTGCGTGCTGCTCGCGCAGGATCTCCGCGGCGAGCTCGAGATTCCGGTAGGGATCGAGCAGTTCGCAGGGTTGCTCGTAGCGATGGCGCTGGTAGCCCAGGTTGATCTGGCCCAGGCCGGCGTCGATGCGGGTGGGCGGGACTTCACGCAGGGCCTGGTGCAGTCCGGCGCAGGCCTCCGCGCGGGTGGCAAAGCGGCGCGGGGTGCCGGCCACGTTGGGCGTCCAGGGCCAGGGCACGAGGCGACCGTTGAAGCGGGTGCCGCTTTCCTGCAGTGCCACGGCGTAGAGCACGGTCGACGGGATGCCGGCGCGCTGCGCCGCGATCTGGTAGGCCGGTGGCGGAGCCTCCTGCGCCTGCACGAAGCCGGCCAGTACGCTTCCCAGCAGCAGAAGCATGGTGTGGCAACGGGTCAGGGCTGCCGCTGCCATTGCCCACCGACTTGGCGCACGACGGCGGGCAACTCACCCT
>NZ_WTVM01000225.1 GCF_012910885.1 Azoarcus taiwanensis
TCGACCCCACGTCGGCAACAGCCAGCACCCCCCCGTCGACCGCGACCCCGGGTCCCCGCGCAGCGACGCCAGGCCAGGCATCGGCGAGCGGCACCCCTGCAAGCACCACGGCGCCGCGCTTCGACGCTGCCTATCTCAACAACCCCGCACCGGCTTACCCTGCGCTTTCGCGTCGCATGCGCGAGGAAGGCAGGGTATTGTTGCGGGTACTGGTTTCACCGGATGGGCGCCCGACGCGCATCGAACTGGCCGAAACATCCGGTTCGTCCCGCCTCGACGCTGCTGCACAAGGCGCAGTAACACGCTGGCAGTTCGTGCCCGCCCGGCGGGGAGACCGGCCGGTCGAAGCCTGGGTCGTGGTACCCGTCGTATTCAAACTCGAAGGAAGATGACATGAGCGGTTCCGAAGCATTCGGTCTGGCCCATCTCTGGGAGCAGTCCGACATCATCATCAAGCTGGTCGCACTCACCCTGGTGCTGATGTCGATCACCAGCTGGTACCTGATTCTTGTCCGCAGCACGCGCCAGCTTCGTGCCCGCGGTTTCGAGGGCGCAGTCGAGTCCTTCTGGAACGCCAGCTCGCTGGATGAGGGCCTCAAACGCCTGTCGGATCGCGCCCCCGGCGCACCGGTCGAGGCCCTGGCGCGCCAGGGGGCGGCCGCAGTGGAACACCTGCGCCAGCATACTCATGCCGACACCCTCGGCGGCAAACTCGACGCCGACGAATTCATCACCCGTGCCTTGCGGAAATCCATCTCGCGCTCAACCTCGCAACTGGAATCGGGCCTCACAGTGCTCGCCTCGATCGGTTCGACCGCCCCCTTCGTCGGGCTGTTCGGCACGGTATGGGGCATCTATGGCGCACTCATCGCGATCAGCACCACCGGCGTCGCCACCCTCGACGCCGTTGCCGGACCAGTCGGCGAGGCGCTGATCATGACCGCCTTCGGTCTCTTCGTCGCCATTCCTGCGGTGCTCGGCTACAACGCGTTCAACCGCGCCAACCGCCTCGAACTGGCCGAACTCGACGCCTTTGCCCATGATCTTCATGCCTGGTTCACCACCGGCACACGTCTCGCCGACACCCCCGCGGCACAGCGAGCCGCCCGCGCGGCGGCGAAAGCCCAGGGTGTCGAGCCGTCTGCGGTCGCTCAACCAGGAGCCGCATGATGGCCTTCGGCGGATTCAACCAGGAGGGGAGCAGCGCGCCGATGGGCGAGATCAACATGGTGCCGTTGATCGATGTCATGCTGGTGCTCCTCATCGTCTTCATGATCACCGCCCCGCTGCTCACCCATTCGATCAAGATCGACCTGCCGACCGCAGCTTCGGAAAGCACCAACGAGAAGCCGGACACGGTCACACTGGCGATCGACGGTGACGGCGCGCTTTACTGGAACGACCAACCGATCGACGACGAAGCCCTGGGCATTCGGCTTGCCGAAGCCGCGCTGGCCGACCCACAGCCCGACCTTCATCTGCGGGCCGACCGCGACACGCGCTACCAGCGTCTCGCCGAAATCATGGCCGAGGCGCGTGTCGCTGGTATCCGCAACATGGGTTTCATTACCACCCCTGATCGTTGAGTCTTCCGACGACCGGGGTTGATCCCCGGACCTGACCAGATGCGCCGCTCGCGGGGCGTCCGCGCCCGCGCACCCTGGGCCCTCGCAGACGACGTGCCGACCGAGCTATTCTTTTGACTTTGGGCAAACAAAGTCCGCTTATCTCAATGGCATTCTGTCAACAAAGGATAATTACGGGCCAACGACCACCCGCCATGCACACTCAACATGACCCGACCCGATAGCCAAAAACCCTCTCTCAGTCATCGTCTGTCGCGCCCCAGCGCCGCCTACTGCCTGGGCAGCCTGCTCCTCGTCGGGAATCCGCTGCCTCTGGCCGCCGCCGAGGCGGTCGCAACCATCGACTGGAAACAGGTGGAGGCCACCGAAGTCGTCCTGCTGTACCCGGGAGTCTCCCACCTCGAGTGGGTCTCTGGTGACATGCGCATCGGCCGCGACCGCCACGGCGGCGGCCGGGCCTTCAGGACGGGTGAAACCTGTTACGCCTGCCACTTCGATGAAACCGAGCGGATGGGCGGTCGTATCGTGACCGGCGCCAAGCTCGAGCCGACACCGATCCCGGGCAAGGCGCCGTCGGTCCCGGTTCAGGTCCAGGCCGCACATGACGGCAAGCACTTGCACCTGCGTTTCAGCTGGACGCAAGCACCGGCTGCCGAAGGCGCCAGAATGGACGACGCCAATGAGGTCAAACTCGCCTTCATGCTCGACGCAGGCAATGTCGAAGGCGCCGAGCGCAACGGGTGCTGGGCGAGTTGCCACGCGGACTCTCGCGGCATGCCAGGCGTCGAAGACGATCGCAGCAAATACGTGAAGGACGGCTCGGTGGCCGATGGCATCTTCTACGATCTCGTGCAGTGGCGTAGCGGTGAGAACCGTGGTTACGACGGTCATGTCGCGGACACCCGCGTCATGGAAGGGGGCACCGCACTGGTCACGGCGACCGGCGAGCGTGACGGCGACACCTGGACGGTAACCTTCGTGCGCAGTCTCGCCGGCGGCGAAGGCGACATTACGCTGGAACCTGGGCAGACCTATAACTTCGGTTTCGCGATCCACGACGGACACACCGCCGGGCGCTTTCACCATGTATCGCTGGGATACACACTGGGTATCGACACCGGTGCGTTGATCAGCGCACGGCAGCAGTAGACGCGTCGTCGGTTCGACGCTTACACCGCTCCTGCAAGCAGTGGGGGCGGTGTGCCGGGCGAGCGCGTCCACTACCTGTGGGAGATGTAATGGACGCCTCCCTCCCCTCTGGGGTGGTGTGAGGCTGCAGGGGTTCAGCAGAGAGGAGCCCTCACGTTACCTGACGGCATCGATGTGCCAAAGTGATGGTGTTGAAACATTCACA
>NZ_WTVM01000226.1 GCF_012910885.1 Azoarcus taiwanensis
CCGCGGCAACTCCTATCGCCTCAAGGAGAAGCTCAAATCCGGACTCGTCCGCTCATTTGACGAGCAAACCCAACCGGGTGGGGAAATTTGAATTACCACACTGGGGAAAATTCGCTTGCCCTTGACAGCGTCATGTCGACGATGAGATCGCGGATGACCGGAAAGCCCGGCAAGGGGCGCAGCTTGACCGGCTCCTGCAGGCCCGCGATGGGCGTGATGCATGCGAGGCCATTGCGCCCATTGATGTTCATCGCATCGGAGCCGCAGATCCCTTCACGACACGACCGCCGGAACGACAGCGTGTCATCCATCGCCTTCAGCCGCACGAGAACGTCCAGAAGCATTCTGTCCCCATGCTCCAGCGGCACCTCGTAGTCTTGCATGAACGGCGAAGTACCAACGTCAGGGTCGAATCGATAAGCCGAAATTCGCATCCGTCGTGCTCCTTCAATAGCCGGTGCCGCGCGCGGCGACCAGGATGAGCACCGTCCACCCACCGAGTGCTAGCAAAGCGCCTGCGATGGCAACCAGAAGCACTGCGCGCACCGCGAACGCATGCACATAGTCGAGCACGATGTCGCGCAACCCGACCCAGGCATGTAGGAACATCGCGGCGTAGAACAGCAGCAGCGTCAGTGCGCCCGCCGGATGGGCCGTGAAACTGCGCCAGGCATCGAAGCCGGGGCTGCCGAAAACCAGCGGCCAAGCCATGCCCGCGGTGAGCACCAGCAACAGGTAGGCGGCGCTGAGTCGCTGCAGAATCCACGCTCGCTGTCCGCTCAGCAGTCTCATCAGAGCACCCTCACGAACAACAACAGCGCCAGCAACACCCCGCCCACCAGTGAGATCACCGCCGTCCGCCGCGCAACCATCAGGGACGAGCCCCAGCCGGCGTCCATCAACAGATGGCGGATGCCAGCCAGAAGATGGTGGCAAAGCGCCCAGCACATCAACGCCAGTACTGGCAGCATCCAGGGCGATCGTGCAAGGAGAAAGAGCGACTGGTATGACGCTTCGTTCGCGAGGCTGCGCTCGAGCGCGAGCACCAGCAAGGGCAGAACCAGCGCCAGCACGACGCCGGCAACACGGTGCAGGATGGACGTGATCGCACCGACCGGAAAGCGCACTTTGGTCAGGTCGAGAAACACCGGACGGCGTGTCAGTTTCATCGTGCCCTCCATGAGTTGCGCAAACCCGCGTCGCCATGACGAACGCGGGTCTGGGCGCTAGATGGCGGTCATGCGCTCGACACCGCCAGAAGACGGCGCTGAAGTTGTTCGTAGCGTTTGCCGACGGCATCGGAACCGAACAGTGGGTCCTGTTGAGCCGGGGCGACCGCTTCGATCTCATCCCAGTCCACCTCGCTCAACAGTCTGTGAGCCAGTGGGATGATCATGTTTTCCTCGTTGCTCATGTGATCACGGAAAAACCGGATGTACGTGGCCGCCGATTGGCCGACGCGGTCGCGTGGCTGCATGACACCGTCCACCGCGCCCTGCAAGGCCTCGCATAGCTGCGCGCCACTTTGCTTGAGGACAACGTGCTGCTCGAGCAGCGTGTGCACCGCCTCATCCGCCCGGGGATCCATTGCCGCGACTTTGGCGAAGACCAGGTCTTCCTTCGGGTGGTGGTATACGTCTGGATAGTGGGTCATGTAATACATGATGTCCAGCATCAGTTCGTAATCGGGGTTGCCGGCCTCATTGAACAACCGAACCTCCGCTTCGAGCATGTCGAGCAGCGTTGAGAAATTCGCGTGATCCCGGTGCCATGTGTTGATAACGGTCGTCATGATTTGTCTCCTTCGTGCTGTCCGCTTTGCACGGTTTTCCCCGTTTCGCCGCGGTTCGTGCCTTGCCGCTGGGTTGTCCTTCCTTCATTGAGGCCTCGGTGGCCGCCCACCAGGCCTCGATGGACGGGAACATCCGGCGCTCCTCGAAGCGCACGTGTGCCTCGAGCAGGGTGCCGAGGCGTGCCAGGGCGTCGGCGTCATCGGTTCGCGCCAGCAGCGCGCGCAACTCGCCGTGTTCGTGCATCAACTGCGCCGCCGCATCCGGGTCGCATTTGCGCAGAATCGGCAGCAGTGTTTCTTCCTCTTCGTCAAAATGCCGCTTCAGTTCTCCTCGCAAGGCTCGAACCTCGGCTGCCAGATCCGCCAGGCCGGCGTCGGCGCCCGGTGCAGCTCGGAGGCGTTTGGCGAGCTTCAGTGCGGCGTAATGCTCACGCGACAAATCGATCAGGCGGTGGTGACGCTTCATGGTCGGTTGCTCCAGAAAGGCTGATGATTCATGGATTCCTTTAAAAGGAATATAGGATGACTCTTTAAAAGAGTCAAACAAAAAGAATCTTTAAGAATGGTTTGGGGTGCCCTGGGCTTTTGCAGACGGACCAGGCTGAGCCGGTGCCTAAAGCGCTCTGATGAACATCACCCGGCACCCGCGTTGTGGTCAGCGGCCCCGCGTCTCGCCGACCGAATTCAAGACCGTTCTCCCGAGCAGTGATAACCTCGCCCGCAAGACAACCCAATCCGAGCTCATGATCAACGACATCAAGAAAACCCTGTGGGCCGCGCCGGCATCGTGCTCGCCAACGGCTCGATGAGCTCCAGCCAGAACAACGAGGGCGCCATCCGCGCCGCCATGGTCGAGGCCGACGTGGTCGAAGTCATGGTCGCACTGCCCGGCCAGCTCTTCTTCAACACCCAGATCCCCGCCTGCCTGTGGTTCCTCACCCGCGACAAGAGCGTGCGCCGGGGCGAGGTGCTGTTCATCGACGCCCGCAAGCTCGGCACCATGATCAGCCGCGTGCAGGCCGAACTCACCGACGAAGTGATCGACCGCATCGGCACCACCGTCGCCGCCTGGCCCGGCGACGCGGGGGCGGGCGACTACACCGACCAGCCCGGCTACTGCCGCAGC
>NZ_WTVM01000227.1 GCF_012910885.1 Azoarcus taiwanensis
GGTATAGATCACGCCGACACGCAGCGGGCCGGCCAGCGGATCCTTGCCGGCAGCGGCGATTTCCGGAATCTGGGCGGCCTCGAGCAATACCTTTTCGGCCTGTCTGACGATGCGCTGGCCGGTCGCGGTGATCTTGACCTCGGTGGCACTGCGTTCAAAGAGCTGGACGCCGAGTTCCTCCTCGACCTTCTTGATCGCGACCGAAAGCGTTGGCTGGCTCACATGGCACTTTTCGGCAGCACGACCGAAATGGCGTTCGCGCGCGAGGGCAACAAGATAGCGGAGGTCGGTCAGAGTCATGGCAAGGCTGTCGTCTCGGAGGTCATGTGCGACTCGGTGGCTGAATGCATCTTAGCAAGAACGGGCGACGAGACACACGATTTGGCATCCGACCTGCGCAACCCCGAGGGTGTAATCACTTGCGAAGCGGACGACGAGGGCAAACTGGGCGCCGATGCCGGTATACTTCCCCGCGAGCGCGATAGCCTCGAACCGGATAAAAGAACATTGAAACTCTCGGCACGCACCGGTTGGTCATCAATCGTCCTGGCAATGCTTATGGCATCGCCATCACAGGCTATCGAGAATGGAGGCGAGAGCAGCTTTCTCGAAGCCCTGCCGGTGGTGCTCACGGTCTCGCGCGTGCCGGCTGTCCGCGCAGATCTGCCCGGTGCCGTCACCATTCTGGACGAACGCCTGATCCGGGCGACCGGCTACCGTGACCTTGGCCGCCTGCTTCGCCTGGTGCCCGGCATGCAGACCGGACAGGAACGAGGCAACAGTTACTGGGTGACCTACCACGGTCTCGGCAAGGACTACCCCAACCAGGTGCAGATTCTGGTAGACGGGCGTTCCGTCTATTCACCGGCCTACATGGACGCCTCAAGCCACACCGGCGCGCTGGCACTCGCGATAGAGGACATCGAGCGCATCGAGGTTCTCCGTGGCTCAGACTTCGCCACCTATGGCTCCAACGGCTATCTTGGCCTGGTCAATATCGTCACTCGCCACAGTCGGGACGAATCCCGCGCGAACATAAGGCTGACCGCAGGGCAGCGCGGTGTCGGCGACATCGTTGCCCGCGCCTCCGTCCAAGGTGAGGACCTCGGCATGCGGGTCACTGCGCAAAGTATCGGCGACGACGGTTTCTCGGGCTTGTCGGATTCGCGACGCATAGGCAGTGTGAATCTCAGGGCGGACTGGCGCCTGGGGTCGACCGACTGGTTGTTGCTGACCGCAAGCCACACCTCCGCTCGCCGGGGCATGGGCTATCCCGACACGCTGTTCAACGGCAGCGGCCTGCGTGACGAGACCACTCGCGCGCAACATGCCCGCGTCACTTGGCGCCGCGATATCGGACCCGCCGAATCGGTCGAGTTTTCCGCCCATCACGGCCAGGAGCGAATCGTCGACGAGTGGACCGTACACAGCGAACCGCCGATGGTACCCCTCGAACTTGCGGTCAACGCCAACAACGCGAGCCGCTGGACCTCACTCGAAGTGCAGCACCGCTTCCCGGCAACCGACGATCTGCAGCTCGCCTGGGGCGCAGAGTGGCGCCAGGACAGCCTGCGGGCACCGATCCTCTTCTATCGCCAGGGGACCCAGCAACGCGACATGGCGCGCCTCTACGGCAACATGGTCTGGCGCCTCGATCCGGAGTGGCTGCTCAATGCCAGCGTACTGGCCGAGCGCGTCAGCGGTTTGCCGACCCGGATCGCACCGCGCGCATTCCTGATCTGGCAACCTACACCCGGATTCAGCGGGCGGCTTGGCTACACCCGCGCCTACCACCAGCCCTCCATTGCCGAGCAAAAGGCGGACTCCCGCCTGATCCATCCTTCTTTCGGCCTGCTGCAGCGACGCCTCCTTGCAGACCCGAGTGTCCGGGCGCAACGGATCGATGTCATCGAAGGTGGTGTCCTGTTCTCCGAGAGCGGGGCGGGCACGCTCGACGTGCGCGTCTTCCACGAGACCGTGACCGGTTTGATCCGCCGAATCCCGATCGACATCCCGGCGGAGAACCCACTCCAGGCAGCCGTACAGGCGTTTCTCGGCTCGAGCAGCTGGCAGAATTACCCGCGCCGTGTGCGCCTCTCCGGCATTGAATACGAATGGCATTCGCCACGCTACGGGGGCTCTCAGTTTCTGCTCACCCACAGTCTGGTTCACACAAGCGGGGGTAGCGCCGCCATCCGCCGGGGTGTTGCATCCCACACCGCGAGCCTGACCTGGCTGCAGGACTGGAACGGCTGGCACAGCAGCGCCACCCTGTTCCGTCGCGGAAGAATGGACGCAAGTACGGGTTTCCTGCCCGGCTACCAGTACATGGTGCCCGCCGTGACTCAACTCGACGCAAGCGTCTGGCGCGAATTCAACATCGGGGGGCATCACGGCGAAGTTCGCCTGACCGGTCTGAACCTGCTGCGCAGCCGGCAGGAGGTCGCGTACAACCCGGTGCAACGTGCCATGGGCAACCGCATACCGAACGTCGCCAGCCGCAGCGTTTACGCGAGCATGTCGCTGGAATTCTGACTCCGATCAGCATCGTCGCGCGGTCACACGCCGGACGCCGCCAGGTCTCAGCGACTGGACATCAAACGACACCCGACGGGAACACCATCGGGCATTGACCGTCTATATCGCCTGAAACCCCTTTTCGGAGCTATCGAAACCATGCCC
>NZ_WTVM01000228.1 GCF_012910885.1 Azoarcus taiwanensis
TCTTGCTGGAATTAGCGAAGGAAACATGCACCAGCAGTAGGTGAAGCATCAACCAGATAATCCGATGAGATGCCGGTCTGTCTCACTCTCATGCAAAGGTAAGATCAACCATTTAATCCGCTTACCCTGGAGAAGTCGTACTCTTCGCGCATGGTGGGGTGAGAATTGGCTGAGTGCGTATCTGCACAGTAGTGAAGCTGCAGGTCGAAAGCAATCCCGGCCGCGGGTAGGTCCTTTGAAGATTGGCACCTTCGGCCCCGCTTGAGCCCCCCTCAAGCGATTAATGATTGTCCCCCGCCGCCCGCTGCGGCACCCTGTCCAATCCATAGGTGAAGGCCCCGGCAGCGGGGCGGAGACAGAGGGACCGAACATGACCAGACCCCTGGACGGCATCACCGTGCTGGCCTTCGAGCATGCGGTGGCCGCGCCTTTGTGCACCCGGCATCTCGCGGATCAGGGCGCGCGAGTGATCAAGATCGAACGGCCGGGCGTGGGCGACTTTGCGCGGGGTTACGACAAGCGGGTGAAGGGCTTGTCGTCGTACTTCGTGTGGACCAACCGCTCCAAGGAAAGCCTCACCCTCGACCTCAAGCACCCCGGCGCGCGCGAAGTGCTCGAACGCCTGCTGGAGAAGACCGACGTGGTGGTGCAGAACCTCGCGCCGGGCGCAGCGGCACGACTGGGTTTGTCGATCGAGGCGCTGCGGCCGCGCCACCCGCGCATCATCGTGTGCGACATCTCGGGTTACGGCGGCGACGGGCCGTATCGCGACAAGAAGGCCTACGACCTCATGGTGCAGGCCGAGGCCGGCTTGCTGTCGGTGACCGGCACCGCCGACGCGATGGCACGCGCCGGTTTCTCGGCGGCCGACACCTCTGCCGGCATGTACGCGTATTCAAGCATTCTCGCCGCGCTCCTGCTGCGCGAGCGCACCGGCGAGGGTTCGCACATCGACCTCTCGATGCTCGAGTCGCTGACCGAGTGGATGGGCAACCCCATGTACTACACCTACGGCGGCGCCCAGCCGGCTCCGCGCACCGGCGCCTTCCACCCCAGTGTGGTGCCCTACGGCCCCTTCGAGGCCGGTGACGGCGTGGTGATGATGGGGCTGCAGAACGAGCGCGAATGGGCGACCTTCTGCCGCGAGGTGCTGCAGATGCCCGAGGTGGCGACCGATGCGCGCTTTATCGACAACACCTCGCGCACCGAAAACCGTGCTGCGCTGGAAGAGATCATCGTCGGCGTGTTCCGGCAGCTTGGCTCGAAAGGCGCGCAGCAGCGCCTGGAGGCGGCCGGGCTGGCGACCGCGTCGGTGAATACTCCGGCGGACCTGTGGCAGCACCCGCAACTCGAGCATCGCCAGCGATGGACCGAGATCGGCTCACCCGCCGGGGCGATTCCCGCCCTGTTGCCACCGGGCAGCAACGACCGCTTCGCCCCGCGCATGGACGCGGTGCCCGCCCTGGGTGAACACACCGACACCATTCTCGGCGAGCTCGGCTTTGCCGCTGACGACATTGCCGGCCTGCGCAGCGCGGGCGCCATCTGACAGGACGTTTCAGCCATGAAAGCGAACATCAACGAATTGCAGCAGTGGATCGGCCGCAGCGAAGAGGCGACCGACCACATCGTGCCGGTGCCGGTGGTGGCCATGGCGGCCACGCTCGACCGCGAGACTGCACCCTCCGAGGCCGGCACCGTGCTGCCGCCGCTGTGGCACTGGTTGTATTTCCTGCCGGTGCATCGTCATTCGGACCTCGGCCACGACGGCCACGCCCGGCGCGGTGGATTCCTGCCGCCGGTGCCGTTGCCGCGCCGAATGTGGGCCGGCAGCCGCTTCGAATTCCACCAGCCGCTGTGCGTGGGCGACACCGTGCAGCGCAGCTCGCGCATCGAGGACGTGACCGCCAAGAGCGGGCGCAGCGGCGAGCTGGTGTTCGTCAAGGTGCGCCACCACTACTCCACCGAACGTGGGCTGGTCATCGTCGAGGACCACGACATCGTCTATCGGGAGGAGCCCAGCGCGGACGCGCCCAAGCCGGTGCCACCAAAGGCCCCCACCGATGCCGCCTGGGAAGTGGAGCTGCACCCGGACGAAGTGCTGCTGTTCCGCTACTCGGCGCTCACCTTCAACGGCCACCGTATCCACTACGACTGGCCCTACGTGACCCAGGTCGAGGGCTATCCCGGCCTGGTGGTGCACGGCCCGCTGATCGCCACCCTGCTGCTCGAGCACATGCAGCGCCAGCTGCCTGGTGTGACCCTGGCCGGTTACCAGTTCCGCGCGGTGAGCCCGGTGTTCAACACCGAACCCTTTTTCGTCTGCGGCCGGCCGGAGGCCGACGGCAAGACCGTGAAGCTCTGGGCGCGTGGTGCCGATGGCGCCCTGCGCATGGAAGCCACTGCGACCCTGGCGGGCGGTTGAGCCGATGCAGGCGCACTTTCGCGGCTCACGCCGCTCCCACAGGTAGTGGAGGCCTCTGCGAGAGGGGTAGGAGCGGCGTAAGCCGCGAACCGAGCACGCACCACCCGCAAGCGAACCCCTCCGCAATCAATCCACCCCGCCACCGAATCACCCCAAACGACACCACCACCTGTGGGAGCGGCGTAAGCCGCGAACAGAGCGCCCATCAAAGAAACGAGCGTCCCCCAACGAACAAAGCG
>NZ_WTVM01000229.1 GCF_012910885.1 Azoarcus taiwanensis
CTTCGATGCTGACTATTTGCGAAACCCCGCGCCGGTGTACCCGCCCGTGTCGCGCCGTCGAGGCGAGCAGGGAGAGGTCCGCCTGCGCGTGTGGGTCAACGTTGCTGGTGCAGCGGAACGTGTCGCCGTGCATCAGAGCAGCGGGTTTTCGCGACTCGACGAAGCGGCGGTCCGAGCCGTCAGCGAATGGCGTTTTGTTCCCGCGCGTCAGGGTGGTCGCGCGGTGGCGGCACAGGTGATCGTGCCGGTCGAGTTTCGTCTGGGCGGCTAGGAGGTCGGGAATGACCGCACATTTCTTCAGGATGATGACAAAAGGATGGATATGAACGCTTCTTTCGACGTTGCCCATATCTGGGCCCAGAGCGATGCGGTGGCGCATGCCACAGCGCTTGTGTTGCTTGCGATGTCGATCGCGAGCTGGACGATCATTATTGGCAAGACCGCGGGTCTGCTGAGGCTTCGGCGGTCCATGCTTGGCGCGGTCGATTCATTCTGGCGGGCGGAGTCACGTGAGGAGGCGTTGGCCGCGATCAGTGCACATGATCGCAGCAAAGTGTTCACCTCGGTCGCGGCGGATGCGTTCGAAGCCGCTCAGGCGTATGAAGGGCGACGGACAGGCGGTATCGGTGCCGGCGTCGATGCAAGCGAATTCCTCGGACGCACGCTGCAGCAATCGACTGTGGCGGCGCAAGCGAGGGTGGAGCAGGGCTTGACGATGCTTGCCTCGGTCGGGGCGACCGCCCCTTTCGTCGGCCTGTTTGGCACGGTCTGGGGGATCTATCACGCGTTGGTCGGCTTGTCCGGTCAGAGTGCGGTGGTGCTTGATCAGGTTGCCGGCCCGGTCGGTGAGGCTCTGATCATGACGGCCGCGGGGCTGTTCGTCGCGATTCCCGCCGTGCTCGCCTACAACGCGTTCAGCCGTGCGAACCGACTGGTGCTCGCGCGCCTCGATGGCTTCGCCAACGGCTTGCACGCCTACCTCGTCGCGGGCGTGCGTCTTTCGCAACGTGTCGACGACGGCGGTACGCCTCCGCGTCCGCAGCAGGCGAGCTGAGGACTGACCATGGCTTTCAGCATGAAAAGCGGTCCGGTGGGCAGCGCCCAGCCTATGGCCGAGATCAACGTGATTCCGCTGGTGGACGTGATGCTGGTGCTGCTGGTGATCTTCATCATCACCGCGCCGCTTATGACGCAGGCGGTTCCGGTGCAATTGCCGCGCGCCGAGGGCGTACCGATCGACGAACGCCCGAAAACCGTGCGGGTATCACTCGATGAGCACCAGCAGCTCTACTTCAACGGCGAGCCGGTTGGCTACGAAACGCTTCAGGAGTTGCTGGCAAACCTGGCCTCCGAACCAGGACCTGTGCCGAGCCTGGAACTGCACGCATGGCGAGGTGCGCGCTATGAGCATGTCGTGCATCTGATGGCTTCTGCCCGACAGGTCGGTATCACGAACATTGGGTTCGTGACGGAAGGTACTTCACCTGATCTCCGGTGGACGAATGGCGAAATCTGATGGAACTGCCGAGTTTCGTCTACGGGGCGGGGCTGGAGACGCCCAAGCACGCTCTGTGATCCGAGCGCGCACAAGGCGCGGCAAGAGAGATCTGCAAAACGCATAAAGGGAAACTTTGAGGGAGGTTCATATGAGGTTGAAGAAGACAGGGCGATCAAGTTGGTTGAGGGCAGGATGGGTGGCAACGGCAACCGGGCTGGCCGTGGTCTTGCCGGGGCTATCGGCTGGATCCGAGCCGACGGCGCTTCCCAGTGTAGTCGTCACCGGGTCGGCGATCAGCGATCGCTTCGACTCGGAAGACCGTACGCCGGCCAGCTCGATGCTGATCACTGGCGAGCAGATCGACCAGGCGCGCGCGACGAGCATCATTGACGTGTTGCGCGCCGTGCCGGGACTCACTGCCGACGAACGTGGCGGGCCGGACGGGATCAAGATCCGCTTGCGCGGCGTGGACAACCAGCGGTTCATGGGCGAGAAACCGGGGGTGGCGATAGTGATCGACGGTGTTCCGGTTTTCGAGCGCACCGGTAGGGTCAACATCGATCTCGACAATATCGAGAGCATACGCGTCGTCAAGGGTGGCGCTTCCTACCTGTACGGCGAGGATGCGCTTTCCGGGGCGGTGATCATCACGACCAAGCGGGGTGCCCGACACGACGGCTTCACGGTGGAACATGATCGCGGCTCGTTCGGCTACCAGCGCTCGTATGTCAAAGCCGGCGGTGCAGGAGAAAGGTTCGGCGGGCATGTCCAGTACTCGCACCGCGAACTGGATGATTATTACGCACTTGCGAACAGTCACGCCAAGACGTTGGCCGGCAACCTCCAGTGGTTCATTGACGATGACAGCGACCTGACCCTGGGTTTCGAGAAATCCGACCGCTTCAGGGATCGGGAAGGCTCAGTGGTCGGAGCAACCCGCGCGAAGGTCGATCCGCGGGGCGAGTTCGAGGGGCGTGGGAGAACCCGGAATTTCGGGTAAGCGGATTAAATGGTTGATCTTACCTTTGCATGAGAGTGAGACAGACCGGCATCTCATCGGATTATCTGGTTGATGCTTCACCTACTGCTGGTGCATGTTTCCTTCGCTAATTCCAGCAAGA
>NZ_WTVM01000022.1 GCF_012910885.1 Azoarcus taiwanensis
GCTGGCGTACTCGAAGTCGGAAAAGCTCGATTGCATCGGAGGTCTCGCTGTCGATCTGCTGATGCTATTGTCTCAAAGCGCATCCGGTCACAGGACAGGGCGCTCGGAATAAATCAGTGTTTCCCTAGCGGAGGTAGTGCGCCACTGAAGCCATGACCGACCAGGGCCTGTTCTCATTCGCCATGGCGAATGAGAACAGGCCCTAGAACTTTGTTGCAACATTCCGATCGTAAGATTAGGCTGGAAGCACCGCGGGCGGGACGTTTACGGCCGTCGCGGAAACAGAGGAGGGGTCGGTGTCGATTGCTTTCGGCGCCGGAACCGGAGACAGTTCCGCTGGATCACAAGGAAAGTGGCCATGAACGTTCGCAGCGACAAGAAGATCGAGGAAACCGATCAGTACGACGACGCGGTGCTGGAAGCGGGGGGGCTGCCGCCAGTCGAGCTGCCCGCCGCAAAAGACGATTCCGCGGAATTGAGCGACCCCAACCAGACAAAGCTGGAGGCGGACGCGTTTCTCGAGGCTTTCTACCGCAACCAGGAATAGCTGCGATCGGGTTGGGCCTGCAACGCGTCAGTGTCAGCCAAACGGGCTACAGCGCATGCAGCCGGTCTCCGCGTGAAAAGCCGATCAACGGTTCCCTGATGCCGCGGCTCACCGCCAGCACCTTGAACAGCTCACCCATTTCCTGCGGCGTGGTCAGGCGCTGAACGGCCCGTGCAGCGCGAATGTAGTCGGCACTCTCCTTCGGCCCGCGTTGCGCCAGCAAGGAGAGAATGCCGCAGTTGAACAGGAAGCTCGCCTGACTCGTATAACCGAGGACGTCCAGACCGGCATCGAAGGCTGCCTCGGCAACGCTGGTGAAATCCACGAAAGCTGTGATGTCGTTCAATCCCGGCCACAGAAGTGGGTCGCTGTGCGCGCGGTGGCGGTAGTAGCACAACAAGGTGCCGTTCGAGCGAGAAGGCAGGTAATACTCGGCACGCGGATATCCGTAGTCGACCAGAAGCAGGGCGCCCAGATCAAGGCGCGCGGCCCAGTCGGTCACCCACGCGCGTGCCGCGAGGTTGAGCTCGGTCACGTAGGCGCCCTGTTCCGGTACCGGCAACTCCAGGGCTTTCGCCGCAGCCAGAACCGCAGCCTCGGCAGGCTTTTCGCCCCAGCCCAGCGCACCACCGGCACCACGGACAACGCCTCGCTCGAAAATGCCGTCGGGACGCACGACCAGCAAATGCACTGGCATCACGTCCAGCACCTCGTTGGCCACCACAACCCCTGAGAACCGCTCCGGACTGCGCTCCAGCCAGTTCACCCGCGACAGCAGATGCGGCACTGCGTCCGCGAGGGTTTGCTGCTGGCGTGCGCGCAACTCGCCCGACACCTCGAGAATCGCATAGCTTTCCGGCAGCATCCCGCGAGACTCCAGCGCGCGCAGCACATCGGCTGCCAGCACGCCGGTCCCGGCACCTGCCTCGATGATGTGCCCCGCCGACGCCTGCATCACCTGCTCAAGCTGTAAGGCGAGCGCCTGACCGAACAGTGGGGTGAGTTCCGGTGCGGTGATGAAGTCGCCGCCCGGGCCGAACTTTCTCGCGCCGCCGCTGTAATAACCGAGGCCGGGCACATAGAGCGCAAGCTCCATGTAGCGCGCGAAGCTGAGCCACCCTCCGTTGTCTTCGATGCGTTGCAGCACCAGTTGCTCGAGGCCTCGACTTTGTTCGAGCGCATCCGGCGATGGTTCGGGTAGTTTCATGCGCAGCGGCACCAAGCTTAAAACCCGCTATTCTACTTCCAACACTCAACGGCACCCGGACGATGCCACCAGGAGACCCTGTATGACTCACGCCCCGGTAATCCTAGTCACCGGCGCCGCGCGCCGGGTGGGCGCAGCCATCGCCCGAACGCTGCATGACAGCGGCGCGACCATCGCGCTCCACTATCGCAGCTCGGCAACCGAAGCCGAAGTGCTGGCCGCCCAACTGAACCAGATACGTCCGGGCTCGGCATCGCTGATCAAGGGAGATTTGTCGAAGGATGGCGTACCCGAGCGGGTTGCACACAGCGTGCTCGCCGAGCATGGCGGCGTGGATGGACTGGTCAACAACGCGTCGTCGTTCTTTCCGACCCCGATCGGCGAGATTGACGACAGCGCCTGGAACGAGCTCATGGGTTCGAACCTGCGCGGACCGCTCTTCCTCAGCCAGGCGCTCGCCCCGCAACTCAGGAAGCGCAGCGGTGCGATCGTGAATATCGTCGATATTCACGCCGAACGCCCGTTGCGCAGCTACCCGCTCTATTCGGTGGCCAAGGCCGGCCTGCTCGGCCTGACCCGCGCACTGGCGCTCGAGCTCGCACCCGAGGTGCGCGTCAACGGGGTCTCGCCAGGCGCTATCGAGTGGCCAGAAGACGGCCAGTTTCCACCGGACGAGCGGGAGGCGATCATCCGGCACACACTGTTGCAGCGGGTCGGCAGCCCCGCCGATATCGCCGGCGCGGTGCGTTTTCTGATGCTCGAGGCGCCTTATGTGACCGGCCAGATTCTCGCGGTGGACGGCGGGCGTAGCGCGCACCTGTAGAACGGCGGCAAATCACGCCGAAACCTTTCGTGATGCATCACGCAGAGTGCCGCATCCGCTCACCGGTATAATGATAGGTTTGCGATCATGAATCGCCTTCGCGCGACGAACCAGGACGCCCCCGTGACTCAGCCAGCCAGCGACAAGGCGGTGGAAAGCCGCTTCTCGAACACTTTCTTGCGCCTGAAGAAGAAGATAGAGCGCAGCATGGGTGAGGCAATCGCCGACTACGAGATGATAGGCGATGGCGACGTCGTCATGGTCTGCGTTTCCGGCGGCAAGGATTCCTACACTCTGCTGTCCGGACTGCTCGCGCTGCGCGAACGCGCGCCGGTGGACTTCCGTATCGTCGCGATGAATCTTGACCAGCGCCAACCGGGTTTTCCTGCGGATGTGCTGCCGGCCTGGTTCGAATCGATTGGCGTCGAGTACCGCATCGTCACCGAAGACACCTACTCGATCGTCAAGGACAAGATTCCCGAAGGCAAGACCACCTGCTCGCTGTGCTCCCGCCTTCGCCGCGGCATCATCTACCGCACCGCACGCGAGCTGGGCGCGACCCGCATCGCGCTTGGCCACCATCGCGACGACATCCTGGAAACACTCTTCCTGAACATGTTCTTCGGTGGACGCCTGAAGGCCATGCCGCCGAAACTGGTCAGCGACGACGGCAACCACGTGGTGATTCGCCCCCTTGCCTACTGCCAGGAGGCGGACATCGCGCGTTTCGCGCGTGCGATGGACTTTCCCATCATCCCCTGCAACCTGTGCGGATCGCAGGAGAATGCCCAGCGCAAGCAGATCAAGGGCATGCTCCAGGAGTGGGCACGTCTCTATCCTGGCCGGATCGAATCGATCTTCACCTCGCTCGGGAACGTCGTACCCTCGCATCTTGCCGACCACCGCTTGTTCGATTTTCGTTCGCTGGCAAGCGGCAGCCAAGTCGAAGAGGGCGACACCGTGTTCGACCGTCCGGCGATCTATCGCGCCTCAGACGATGTCGTGAAACCGGGCGTCATTCACATTTCACCCCTCGTAAGCTAACGCTTCCCCTACGTTTGGCGCTATTATCCGCTCATCATCGGACCAGCGGACCGGCCCGAAAGCCTCAAACCCCATCGCAAACATGGCCGATCGAAAAAATCTCTGTGCCCTCGTCGTCGATGTCGTCGGCGGTCCTGCCACGGACGCAACCGCTACGGGCACACTGGAATTCCGTCATGCGATCGATCGCTGCCTGAGACGCATCGATCTCGCCATCGACGCGAACCACGGCGTCTCACTCGGTCGCAGCGACCATGGCATCAGCGCGAACTTCGAGCGCTGCGATGGCGCAATTCTCGCAGCCTGCGAAATGCTGGAGCGCACCCGCAACCTGCCTCCGCTGCGCGGAAAGCGCTTTTCGATTCGGGCCGGCATCCACTACGGCATGGAAGGAGAAGGCCTGCAGCCTGGCGAGGCACATGAAGTTGCACGCCAACTGGCGACTGCCGCTCGGGGCGGCGAAGCCTTGGCCACCGATGCGGTCGTGATGCAGCTTTCCGCCGCTACCCGTCATTTCGCCAAGCCCGAGAGCACCGAACAACGCGAATTGCCCGCGCTCGACTGGCCGATCTACAGCGTCGCGCGCCAGCCCGACTCGGTGGTTTCAGTACCACCGGCGACACGGCTTCAGCAACGACTCCGGATCAGACATCAGGGCGAGGTCATTCTTGTCGACGACGCCCGACCGATCGTCCTGTTCGGGCGCGAATTCGGCAACGACGTGGTGATCATGGACCCGCGCGCATCCCGCCAGCATGCGCGCATCGAGCGCCGGCGCGGCGGTTTCGTGCTGATCGACTACAGTACCAACGGCACCTTCCTCGTCGAACAAGAAAGTGTCGAGCGGACCATCAAGGGCAGTGAGACCCTGCTCCTTGGCCCCGGCAGGATTGGATGCGGATTCTCCACCAGCGAGATCGAGCGGGATCTCGTTTTCTTCGAAATCGTCTGAGATCCGGGGCGCTCGCACGCCCCCTGCGCTCGCCTTCACCCGTCAGTTCATGCCCATCAAAGCCGTCGAACTGGCGCATGTGGGTCAAGCCTTGCTCTCAGCCTCCTGCGAGAGGACTCATGGACATACAGCGCTTCGGCACCACTTCGCGTTACTCGGATATCGTCGTCCATAACCGTACCGCCTGGATCGTCGAGGTTCCCTCTTCGACCGACGCCGATATCGCAACCCAGACCCGCGAAGTGCTCGGCAGCCTCGAACGCCTGCTCGATCAGGCGGGCAGTGGAAAGGATCGTATCCTGATGGCGACGGTCTACCTCACCGATCTCGCCGACTACGACGGTATGAACGCGGTATGGGACGCTTGGGTCCCGCCCGGGAGCGCGCCCTCGCGCGCCTGCGTTCAGGTGCTCGCGCTCGCCCAACCAGGCTGGCGGGTCGAAATCGCGCTGGTGGCAGCAACCGGCGACTGACCCGCCCTGTCACACCATCCGGGGCGTGGAGAGCGAGCGGCTCAAACTGCTGCGGGGCGGGAATCTTTCTCCGCCTGCGACTGTCATCTACCTCTGAAAACACTCATAAATCAATACCCTACAGAACGCATGGGCTTTTCGGGCGTTCTTTTTGCATCGCACTAAGCTACAATCGATGACTCCCCTGCAGCCGATAAGATCGTACCGCTCATGACTCAGCGCCTGCGCGAAATTCCCTATAACTACACCTCCTTCTCGGATCGCGAGATCGTGATCCGCCTGCTTGGCATGGAGGCGTGGCAAACCCTCGAGTCCCTGCGCAACGAACGGGTGACCGGACGCTCTGCGCGCATGCTTTACGAAGTGCTCGGCGACATCTGGGTCGTGCAGCGCAACCCTTACCTGCAAGACGACCTGCTTGAAAACGCCGGACGTCGCCGCGCACTGGTCGAAGCCCTGCTCCATCGCATCAACGAAGTCGAGCAACGCCGACTCGACAGCGCCGAGGAAGATGCCGAGCGTGCGGGCAAGGTCGCCCGACTGGTGAGCGCCGCCCGTGTCAGCGTCGGCGAGTTTCAGCGCTTCTTCGACGAAACCGCGGCCCTGCGCAAGCGCACCCTCAAGACGCTGGCACGCCATACGCGCCGCGACAACATCTGCTTCGACGGTCATGCGCGGGTGTCGCATGTGACCGACGCGACCGACTGGCGTGTCGAATACCCCTTCGTTGTGCTCTACCCGGACACCGAGGAAGAACTCGGCCCGCTGGTACGCGACTGCATCGAACTCGGGCTGACCATCATTCCGCGTGGCGGCGGCACCGGTTATACCGGGGGCGCCATACCGCTGGACGCCAGATCCGTAGTCATCAACACCGAGAAGCTGATCACAATGGGGGCGGTCGAAGAAACGGTTCTGCCCGGCCTCACCGAACCGGTGGCGACGATCCGCACCGGCGCAGGCGTGGTCACCGCCCGTGTGTCCGAAGCCGCGTCGGCTTCCGGGCGTGTGTTCGCAGTCGACCCGACCTCGGCCGAGGCGTCGTGCATCGGCGGCAACATTGCGATGAACGCCGGCGGCAAGAAGGCGGTGCTGTGGGGCACCGCGCTCGACAACCTCGCCTGGTGGAAGATGGTCATGCCCGACGGCAACTGGCTTGAAGTCGAGCGCATCCACCACAACATGGGCAAGATCCACGAGCAGGAGACGGTCGAGTTCCGGCTCAAGCGTTTCGACGCCACCGGCAAAAAGCAACTCGGCGAGGAAATCCTGACGATGCCCGGCGCGGCCTGCCGCAAGATCGGCCTGGGCAAGGACGTCACCGACAAGTTTCTCGGCGGGCTGCCCGGCGTGCAGAAGGAAGGGACCGACGGCATCATCGTCGCGGCGCGCTGGGTGCTGCACAAGATGCCACCGGTCACCCGCACCGTATGCCTCGAGTTTTTCGGCCAGGTCCGTGAGGCAGTGCCGGCGATCGTCGAGATCACCGACTACTTCAAGCCGGGCGGCGCCGGGCATGCCGCCGGGGTGCTGCTCGCAGGTCTCGAACATCTGGACGAGCGCTATGTGAATGCGGTCGGCTACACCACCAAGGCCAAGCGGCATGGCCGGCCCAAGATGGTCTTGATCGGGGACATCGTCGGCCATGACGAGAACGCGGTGATGACTGCCGCCTCCGACGTGGTACGCATGACCAACGTGCGCGGCTCGGAAGGCTTCATCGCCGCCAGCCCCGAGCAACGCAAGCGCTTCTGGCTCGACCGCTCGCGCACTGCAGCGATTTCACGCCACACCAACGCATTCAAGATCAACGAGGACGTGGTCATCCCGCTGCCCCGGATGGGCGAGTACTGCGACGGCATCGAGCGCATCAACATCGAACTGTCGACCCGCAACAAACTCGCGCTGTGCGATGCGCTCGCCGAGTTCCTGCAGGGCGAACTGCCGCTCGACATGGGCGACGCCGGTATCGCCAAGGACGTCCTCATCGGCGACCGTCGACAGTCCGCACTCGACTACATCGAAGCGGTTCGCCGCCGCTGGCAATGGCTGCTCGACCATCTCGACGCCCCGCTGGCGGAGGCCGAGGCACTCTTCGAGGAGTACGGCGTGCAGGCTGGCGAGCTGACCAACCGCGCCGCCGACCCGAAACTGTTTCACCGCCTGCAGGACTACTCGGTGCGGATCTCCTGGAAGGCCGAGCTGCGCCCGCGCCTGGAGAAAATTTTCGACGGCGTGGTCTTCGCACCGGTGCTCGAGCGTATCCGCCAAGTCCACAAGGAGGTCCTGCGCGGCCGGGTGTTCGTTGCGCTGCACATGCACGCCGGCGACGGCAATGTGCACACCAACATCCCGGTGAACTCCGACAACTACGAGATGCTGCAGACCGCCAACCAGGCAGTGGACCGCATCATGGCGCTCGCGCGCTCACTCGACGGCGTGATTTCAGGCGAGCACGGCATCGGCATCACCAAGCTCGACTACCTCACCGACGAGGAGATGGCCGGCTTCTGGGCCTACAAGCAGAAGGTGGACCCGGAGGGCCGCTTCAACCGTGGCAAGCTGATGCGCGACGGTGCCGGGCGCAACCGAGGCAACCTCGACAACGCCTACACCCCCAGCTTCAACTTGATGGGACACGAATCGCTGATCATGGAGCAGACCGAGATCGGCGACATCGCACACGACATCAAGGACTGCCTGCGCTGCGGCAAATGCAAGCCGGTGTGCTCGACCCACGTTCCGCGCGCCAACCTGCTCTACAGCCCGCGCAACAAGATCCTCAGCACCTCGCTGCTGATCGAAGCGATGCTCTACGAGGAGCAGACCCGACGCGGTGTATCACTCGCGCACTGGGCTGAGTTCGAGGATGTGGCCGATCACTGCACCGTATGCCACAAGTGCGAGAAGCCCTGTCCGGTGGACATCGACTTTGGCGATGTCTCGATCAAGATGCGCAACCTGCTGCGCAAGCAGGGCAAGAAGTCTTTCAACCCCGGCAAGGCCGCAGCCATGGCCTTCCTGACGATCAAGGATCCGGCGACCATCAAGCTCGTACGCAAGGGCATGATCGAGTGGGGTTACAAGGCGCAGCGTCTGGGTTACCGCGTCGGCAGATCGCTCGGCCTGATCCAGGACCAGACCAAGACACCGCCGGCGACGCTCGGCAAGGCGCCGATCAAGGCCCAGGTGATCCACTTCATCAACAAGCCGATGCCTGGGGGCCTGCCCAAGCGCACCAGCCGGGCACTGCTCGACATCGAGGACGACAAGGTCATCCCGGTGATCCGCAATCCGCAAATCAAGCGGGACGAAACCGAGTCGGTGTTCTACTTCCCCGGCTGCGGTTCGGAGCGCCTGTTCAGCCAGGTGGGGCTTGCCACCCAGGCCATGCTCTACCATGTCGGCGCCACGACCGTGCTGCCTCCGGGCTACCTGTGCTGCGGCTATCCCCAGACCGCCGCCGGAGAAGAGGACAAGGGTCAGAAGATCATTACCGACAACCGGGTACTCTTCCACCGCGTCGCCAACACGCTCAACTACCTCGACATCAAGACCGTCGTCGTGTCCTGCGGCACCTGCATGGATCAGCTCGAGAAGTACCAGTTCGAGAAGATCTTCCCTGGTTGCCGCCTGATCGACATTCACGAGTTTCTGATGGAGAAAGGCGTCAGACTCGACGGAGTCGAGGGCGTGCGCTACATGTACCACGAGCCTTGCCACACACCGATGAAGCAATACCAGGGCATCGAGGTGGCGAATACGCTGATGGGCACCCGGGTCGACCTCAACGACCGCTGCTGCGGCGAATCCGGCACCCTGGCGGTGAGCCGCCCCGACATCTCCACCCAGGTGCGCTTCCGCAAGCAGGAAGAGATCGAGAAAGGCGCGGCCAAACTGCGTGAAGACGCACCCGCCGCAGCGGTCAAGGTGCTGACCTCCTGCCCGAGCTGTCTGCAGGGCCTGTCACGCTATACCGACGACGGCAACGTAGAGGCGGATTACATCGTCGTGGAAATCGCCAAGCACGTGCTCGGCGACAACTGGATGCCGGAGTACGTGCAGCGCGCAAACGCCGGCGGCATCGAGCGCGTGCTGCTGTAAGGTACGGGCGCAGCGCGCAGGTCGGGATACCGGCCGCGCGCTGCCCGTCACGACATCCTGCGCTGGATCTCCGTAAGCGCGTCGGCCGCACGCATGCGAAGACGGTGATCGACGAGGTGACTGACCTCCGTATCGCCCGGGTTGATCTCGACCGTGGGCACTCCGGCCTCGTTGGCCCACCACACCGGGCCGGCAATGTAGGGGAATACGCTGGTGGTGCCGATCGACACCACGAGATCGACTCCGTTCGACAGCACTGCCTCGAGGCGGGCGATCTCCCGCTCGGGCAGCATTTCACCAAACAAGACGACGTCCGGACGCATCATCGCGCCACACACCGGACATTCCGGCGGGATGCGCATACCGGAGAAATCCGGCACCCTGCGCGAATGCGGGCACTCCGTGCAGCGCAGACGATGGATCGTGCCATGGATCTCGATCAGGTTGCGGCTGCCGGCGTCTGCATGCAGTCCGTCAACGTTCTGGGTCAGCACGCAAACACCGGGTTTGGCGATTTCCATGTCGGCGATCGCACGATGCGCTGCATTCGGACGAGCCCCCCGACAGGCGGCCTCGATCTGTGCAATGTAGCGCCACGAAACATTCGGGCGACTGCTCATCATCGCCCCGGACAAGGCTTCCTCGATCGTCAGCCCGTCATCGGTCAAACGTTCATGGTACAGCCCGCCGATTCCACGATAAGTCGGCAGACCTGAGTCTGCGGAAATCCCGGCACCGGTGATGAACAGAATCCGAGCCGACCGGCCGAAGAGCCGCGCCACGTCGTCGAGCGCCTCGTTGTTCATGCGGCCTCCACCTCGACCAGACAATCGTAGAATACCGGCCCGCCCCCCATGTCGGTGAGCTCCGACGAGGTCACTGCGTTGGCATTCTCGCCATCGCCGGACAACTTGCGCCACCAGATCGACGGGCTGGCGACGACACCGGCACGCACCCGGTCGGTCACCCGGGCGCTGGCATGAAACGCACCCCGGTTGTTGAATATGCGCAAACGCATGCCATCGACGATGCCGCGCCGGGACGCATCCTCAGGGTGGATATCAAGCTTCGGCCCCCCTTCGCTTTCGAGGAATCTCGGCATGTTGGCGAAACTGGAGTTGAGAAAGTTGCGCGCCGGTGTGGATAGAAAGGCCAGCGGATAACGTTGCGCGAGCGTCGGATTGCTGACCGGTGATTCCAACGGCGGCACCCAGGCCGGCAAGGGGTCCAGGCCGCTCTCGGCGAGCCGTGCACTGTAGAACTCGCATTTGCCGGACGGAGTCGGAAAACCCCCACGGGCAAACGGTGCGAACGGACGCGGAAGATTGAGCCGCGCCCAGCCCTGCGCTGCCAGCGCAGGCGCTGCACCGAGAGCTCGGTTATCGCGGAGGTCGAGAGCCTGCGCCGCGATCTCGTCGTCGGATTCGCGCAATGCCGGTTCGTCAAAGCCGAGCCGGCTCGCAAGCCTGCGAAACACCTCGGTATTGGGCAAAGCCTCTGCCTGAGGCGGAATCGCTTGCTGGTTGTCGACCAGATAGTGATGGCCGTACGCCTTGTGAAGGTCGCGATGCTCGAACTGGCTGGTCGCCGGCAGCAGGATGTCGGCGTAATCGGCGGTGTCGGTCTGGAAGAGATCGTGCACCACACAGAACAGGTCTTCGCGCAGAAAGCCCGCGCGAACCCGCGTCCCGTCCGGTGCGATCGCAACCGGGTTGGAGTTATAGACATGGATCGCGCGAATCGGCGGATCCGCCTCGGTACGCAAGGCTTCGCCGATTCGGGACATGTTAATGCGCCGCGGCGGAAAGCGGGCGACGTCCGGATACAGGTCCGGGCGTTCGAGCGCGTGCCGGTCGATCGGAAAGTTGCCCGACGTCGACAGCAGCGCGCCACCCGAAGCATGCCGCCAGGCACCGGTCAGCGCCGGCAGGCAGGCAATGTTGCGCACCGCCATACCACCGCCCCGGCAACGGTTGAGCCCGTAGTTCAAACGGATCACCGACTGAGGCTCGCGCCCATACTCGCGCGCCAGCGCGCGGATTGTCTGTGCAGGCAGCCCGGTCAGACCCGCGGCCCACTCTGGGGTGCGGCCGAGCACACGCTCCGCAAGGGCTTCGAAACCGAGCGTATGCTCGGCGATGTAGTCGTGGTCCAACAGGTCCTCGGCGATGAGCACCTGCATCATCGCGAGCGCCAGCGCGCCATCGGTGCCAGGCCAGGGCGCCAGATGCAGATCGCTCTTCGCTGCAGTGTCGGTGCGAATCGGATCGATGCAGACAAGCCGAGCGCCCTTGCGCTTCGCAGCCTGCATATGGCGCCAACCATGGAGGTTGGAGACGACCGGATTGGCACCCCAGATCAGGATCAGGCGTGCGTCGCTGATCGCCTCGGGGTCGGTGCCTATCCCGTCGCCAATGGTAGCCTGCCAGCCGGCGTAGCCCGCTGCCGCACAAATCGTGCGCTCAAGCACGGAGGCGCCGAGACGATGGAAGAAGCGCATATCCATGCTGCCTCCCTGCACCAGGCCCAAAGTGCCGCCGTAGCTGTAAGGCAGGATTGCACGAGGATCCTCGGCGGCGATCGTGCGATAGCGTTCGGCAATGATGTCGAGCGCATCATCCCAGGAAATCCGCTCGAATCGCCCCTCGCCCTTGGCGCCGACACGGCGCATCGGGTATTGCAGTCGCTGCGGCGAATAGACCCGCTCGAGATAGTGCGAAACCTTGGTGCACAAGGCGCCATTGGTGAAGGGATGATCGGGTGCGCCCCGCAGCTTCACCGCGCGCTCGCCGACCACCGTGACCTCCATCGCGCAGGTGTCGGGGCAGTCATGGGGGCAGGCCGCGCGCACGGTACGCGGGCCGCTGCCATCGAAGAGCCCGGAATCCGTCATGGGAAAGACCGTTTCAGCGTCGGCGCTCCTCGCCGGCGGCGATCAGCTCCGCATACCGCCGGCGGTCCGCCGCAAAACGTTCGCGAATCGACTGTTTCTCGGCTTCCTTGGAATCGCGTACGCTGCGGTATGCGGCAAGCTCGGTATCGATGAGTCGCAGCCCGGTCGAAATCTCCCTGGGCATGTCGCGACCAACATAGAACTCGGACTCCTGCTCCAGCCTTTCGCGCTGCACAGCGAGTTCCTGCTCCCGCTCCTCGATCACCAACATCTCGCGGTCGACTTCGGCCAGCGCCCTCGCCTCAAGGTAATCGATATCGTCCAGGCTCTGATAGGTCTCGAGCAAGGCCTGATCCTGCCTGCGCTGAATCGCGAGACGGGCTTCTTCCTCCCGCCTGCGTTGTTCTTCCGCGTCTCTCTTGGCGATCTCCTCGGCGGTCAATGGTGCTGCCACATGGCGGCGGACCGTGCCCTGCGGCGAGATCTCGCGATAAGCCTTGCCAAAGCAGGCGGCAGGCAACACGTCTCCGCATATTGGACGACCGCGATCGTCGTCGCAGCAATAGATCGTTTTCTGCGCCATCGCGGCAGAACTCACGATGGCCAGCAGGAGCGCGACAATGCTATGCAGCGGAAGTCCCATAAGTATCCCTGTATGCCTTGACCGCATCGAGGTTGGCGGCCAGTTCCGGGCTGTCGGCGAGGTAGGCGATCAGATCCTCCAGCGTCGCGACCGCCACCACGGGGATGCCGAACGTTTCGCGCACCTCCTGAACCGCTGACTGACTGCCCTTGCCACGCTCCATACGGTCAAGCGCGATGACCACCCCTGCCGGCTCGGCGCCGGCTGCCCTGATGATTTCGACCGACTCACGGACCGAGGTTCCCGCCGAAATCACGTCATCGAGGATGAGAACGCGCCCACGCAAGGGGGCGCCGATCAAGGTGCCCCCCTCGCCATGATCCTTGGCCTCCTTGCGGTTGAACGCGAACGGCAGGCTGATGCCCTCTTCGGCAAAACGGATCGCGACGCCCGCCACCAGCGGGATACCCTTGTACGCAGGGCCGAACAACATGTCGCAGGCGACGCCGGAAGACTGGATCGCCCGTGCATAGAATCCGCACAGAGCCCGAAAGGATGCGCCGTCGTCGAACAGCCCGGCATTGAAGAAGTACGGTGAGTTTCGACCCGCCTTGGTGAGGAAGGAACCGAAACGCAACACGCCCTTGTCGCAGGCGAGCTCGATGAATTCGCGGCTAAAATCCATGTTCTGCTTTCTTGGGAAAACGAATCTCGATGTTACGCGTCATCACCGCCAACCTCAATGGCATCCGCTCAGCCCAGCGCAAGGGTTTCTTCGAATGGCTGCCGAAGCAGGCCGCAGATTTCGTCTGCCTTCAGGAACTCAAAGCCCAGACCGTCGACATGAGCACCGAGATGCTCAACCCGCCAGGCTATTTCGGCTACTTCCACTACGCCGAGAAGAAAGGGTACAGCGGCGTCGGCATCTACGCGCGCAGGCAGCCAGAGCGAGTCGTCGAGGGGCTGGGCGTACCCGAGTTCGACGCCGAGGGGCGATACATCGAGTTGGTCTATGACCGGCTCTCTGTGATCTCGGTTTATCTGCCATCGGGCTCGAGTGGCGATATTCGCCAGGAAGCCAAATACCGATTCATGGACCATTTCTTCGGCCATCTCCGCGACCTGGTCAACAGCGGACGCGAGGTCGTGCTGTGCGGCGACTGGAACATCGCCCACAAGGAAATCGACCTCAAGAACTGGAAGAGCAACCAGAAGAACTCGGGATTTCTGCCCGAGGAGCGCGCCTGGCTCAGCCGCGTGATCGACGAGCTGGGCTGGGTCGATGTCTACCGGCGGCTACATCCGGAGGCAACCGACGAAGCCTACACCTGGTGGTCGAATCGTGGGCAGGCCTGGGCCAAGAACGTGGGCTGGCGGCTCGACTACCAGATCGCCACACCGACTCTCGCCGCGACTGCAGCGCACGCGTCAGTCTACAAGGACGAACGTTTCAGCGACCATGCACCGCTGACGATCGATTACCAGTACGCCTGACCCGGGAATCCGATCGGCCTGCTTCCTCCACTCCAGTCGCCGCGACCCCGGGCGGACACAGTCGCCGCCCGCATGCATGCATTTTGCGAGTATTCGCTCAAGCCGCCGGCTGTCCGGTCGAAATAGCTCTCAATCCTTTCAAAAACCCCTCGGGGCCTTGGTCGGACCGCCGACGGACGTTGCCACAAGCGCGTCCGTGCGCGCGGTTGCCCCGCGTTTCTGCGCGCACGAAGCAGCATGCAGGAGAACGGCCGATCCACGGAGTCATTGCATCATGCTCGAAACCCTGAAGTTGAAAACCAAGATCATCCTGATGGTGCTCGCTGCATTCGTCGGCCTCGTCGTCGTGATCGTACTGAACGCGGCCTCTATGCGAGGCGACCTGATGGACGCACGCAAGCTCCAGATCCAGTCCCTGGTCGAGGCCTCAGTACGCGTTGCCGAGGCCTACCACGCCCGCGCGACAGCCGGCGAACTCTCCGAACGGGAAGCGCAGGAGCTCGCCATGCGGGCAATGGGAGACATCCGCTACGGCGGCGCCGACGGGCGGGCGGAGTATATGTACATCTGGTCAACGACCGGTGTGTCGGTGATGCACCCGATCCGTCCGGAATGGGCCGGGCGTGACATGAGTGGCGAAGTCCGTGACGGCCACGGGCGCTATACCATCCGCGACATGCTCGCAATGGCCAACTCGCAGGGAGCGGGTTTCGTCGACACATCCTTTCCGAGACCGGGCGCAACCGAACCCGTGGACAAACTGCAGTACGTCGCCACCTTTCGCCCCTGGAGCTGGGTGATCGGCACCGGCGTCTATACCGACGACGTCGGTGCAGCCTTCGTTTCCCGACTGATCAAGGATCTTGCCATCAGCAGCGTGATCATGCTGATCATCATCGGTCTGGGCGTCGTCATGGCGCGCTCGGTATTGCGCCAGATCGGCGGCGAGCCCGCAGATGCGCTGCTCATCATGGACCGCGCGGCAGCGGGCGATCTGACTGTGGACGTCCGCTCCGCGGCGCCAGGCAGCCTGCTCCACGGCCTGTCGCGAATGCTGGGTTCGCTCCGTCAGACCATCGGAGAAATCGCGTCCGGCACCCAGACACTCAAGGACACTGCCGAGAACATATCGGATGCGTCAACCCAGGTGGCACAAGCCGCCAACCGGCAGGCCGACTCCACTTCGTCGATGGCGGCCGCCATCGAGCAGATGACCGTGTCCGTCAATCACATCTCGGACTCAGCCTCGGACACCGAGGAGAGTTCTGCCGCCGCGGCGAAAATGGCCGACAGTGGCGAGCGGCAGGTCGGTACCGCCGCCGAAGAAATGCAGCACATGGCTGAGACGGTCTCGGCCGCGGCCGACAGGATCCGGTCGCTAGAGGCGAGGACCAACGAGATTTCCACGATCGCCGGCGTCATCCGAGAGATCGCCGCCCAGACCAATCTGCTCGCCCTGAACGCGGCAATTGAGGCGGCGCGTGCCGGAGAGCAGGGACGAGGCTTCGCGGTCGTCGCCGATGAAGTACGCAAGCTCGCGGAACGGACCTCGCTCGCCACTGAGGAAATCGGCTCGATGATCGAAGCGATCCAGAGTGACACATCCAGTGCGGTGGGCACCATGGACCAGGCGCTGCCGCAGGTTCAGAGGGGAGTCGGTCTCGCCCGCGAGGCAGCGCAAACCCTGAGGAATATCCGGGATGGCGCGAACAACACCCTGCCCGGATTCGCGATGTCGCGATGGCCACCCGCGAGCAGAGCGCTGCAAGCACAGCGATTGCGCAGCAGGTTGAGACCATTGCCCAGATGGTCGAGGAAACCAGCGCGGCCATGCAACAGACCGCCAGCTCCGCCCAGAGTCTGGAGCGTCTCGCCCAGGATCTCGGGCAGTCCGCGGCGCGCTTCCGCTACTGACCAGACACCTGTCGAGCCCGGTGGCCAGCGTCGCCGGGCGACTTCCACGCATGTACTATCCTGTCGGCTTGCAGGCTGCACGCGTCAGAGTTTTACATGCTGCGCACGGACCTGCAGAGCGGTGAACGCATGCCTCCAACGAGGTCAATGAACAGGTGGAAGAGATGAACAACAAGTATCGAGTCGCCGTCATCCCTGGCGATGGTATCGGCAAGGAAGTCATGCCAGAAGGCCTGCGTGTGCTCGAAAAGGCGGCACAACGCTTTGACATCGCGCTCGAGCTGACCCATATCGATTGGGCGAGCTGCGACTACTACCTTCAACACGGCGACATGATGCCGCCGGACTGGAAGGCTCAACTCGGCGAGATGGACGCGCTGTTGTTCGGCGCGGTCGGCTGGCCGGAGACCGTGCCGGACAACGTCTCACTGTGGGGCAGTCTGCTGAAGTTTCGCCGGGAGTTCGACCAGTATGTGAACCTGCGTCCGGTCAGATTGTTCGATGGCGTGCCCTGCCCGCTCGCGGGACGCAAGCCGGGCGACATCGACTTCCTCATCGTGCGCGAAAACACTGAAGGCGAATACACGAACCTGGGCGGCGTGATGTTCGCCGGCACCGAGCGCGAGATCGTCATTCAGGAATCGGTGTTCAGCCGCCATGGCGCCGATCGTGTGCTGAAGTTCGCGTTCGACATGGCAAGCAGCCGCGATCGACGCCACCTGACTGTCGCAACCAAGAGCAACGGCATCGCAATCAGCATGCCGTGGTGGGATGCGCGCGCCGACGAGATCGGCAGATCCTACCCTGACGTCACGATCGACAAGCAGCACATCGACATTCTCGCCGCACGATTCGTACTGCAGCCGCAGCGATTCGATGTAGTCGTCGCCAGCAACCTGTTCGGCGACATCCTCTCCGACCTCGGTCCCGCGTGCACCGGCACGATCGGACTCGCACCGTCGGCCAACCTGAACCCGGACCGCAGTGCTCCCTCGCTCTTCGAGCCGGTGCATGGATCCGCGCCGGATATCTACGGCCGCAATATCGCCAATCCGATCGCGATGATCTGGTCGGCCGCGCTGATGCTTGATTTTCTCTCCGGCGGAGAAGGATCCGGGCGGGCAGCCCACGACGCCATACTCGCCGCGATCGAGCACGTGCTTCGCGAAGGACCGCGCACCCCGGATCTTGGTGGTTCAGCGAGCACCACCGAAGTCGGCTTGGCCATCGCGAACCTCATCTGACCGGCGCGACGACAGGCTCAGCTGCGCCTGCCGAGTTCGTCCAGCAATTCGAGCAGATGGCGGGTGGTTTCCTCGCGCACGGCGACAAGGTCCGCCAGCGCAGAGCCATCCGCCTTCCCGCTGCGGGCTGACTCCATGACCTTCCCGACCGCCTCGATGAGTCGAAGGTAGGCCGCTTCGACCTTGCCGAAGCGGGCTTCCATGCTATAGCGCTCACGGACCAGCTCCAGCCAGCGCCCAAGGCGACACCCTACGGGATCCAGAACGGGAGGATCTTCGCGCTGATCGCTCGCGAAGCGCTCAACTTCGAGCAAGCTTGCCCGGGTTTCGACGCAGGCATAGACCGCTGGCAGCAGTTCCCTGCGGATGCGCCGCTGACCAAGCCACGACAGCGGCGGCTCCCATTGCTCGATCCATTGCAACAGGTCCTCCCCGGGCATGGGCTTGGCAATCACGTAACCCTGTGCGAGTTCGCAGCCAAGGAGCAACAGCAGGATGCCCTGCTCGAGGGTTTCTACCCCTTCCGCGACGATCTCGAGTCGAAACGCGTTGCCAAGCCCGATGACGCCTTCGAGAATCGCGAGGTCATCCGGGTCGTCGAGCATGCCCGCGACGAAACTTCGATCGATCTTGAGCATGTGCGCGGGCAGACGCCTGAGATAGGTGAGCGATGAATATCCGGTGCCAAAGTCGTCGAGGGCGATTCGCACCCCCAGCTCAGCGCAGGTCTCGAAAGCCCCCATCACCTGTGCGACGTCATCCAGCGCACTGGTTTCTAGCACTTCGAGCTCGAGCCGCCCTGCAGGCAGGTCTGCATGCGCAGCAAGCCGCTCGCGCAGGCGGGCGGGGAAGTCCGTCTGCTGCAGATGATGAGCTGAGACATTCACGCTGACCGACAGCTCGAGTCCCTGCCGCGCCCACTCCGCCATCTGCGCGCAGGCTTCGTCCAGCACCCATTCGCCCAGCGCAACCCCAAGCGGCTCACGTTCGAGTTCCGGCAGGAAGGCGCCGGGCGCAAGCAAGCCCTGATCGGGATGTTGCCAGCGCAGCAAGGCTTCGGCGCCGATCACCTCGCCGCTACGCAGATTCACCTTCGGTTGGTAGTACAGCACGAACTCACCACGCTCCAAGGCCTGCTCCAGGCGCTTGAGACTCTCGTTCCTGCCACGTACGTTGCGATCGCGTTCCGCATCGAAGAAATGGTACCGGCTCTTGCCCGCGAGTTTGGCCTGATACATGGCCTGATCTGCCTGGCGCAACAGCTGATCCGCATCGACATCTTCATCCTGAGGATAGAAGGTCACGCCGACACTGCCGGTCACGCGGAAGGAGGCCCCCCGAATTGCCACCGGTTTGGCGACCGCGTCAAGCAGCCTCATGACCAACGGCACACTCGATTGCTCTTCCTGGAGATCGGTCAGCACGGCGACGAATTCATCACCCCCCAGCCTCGCGATCGTATCGCCGTCACGCAATGTTCCCTTGATCTGGGCAGCGACCACGGTCAGCAGTTGATCGCCGACGCCATGACCATGGCTATCGTTGATCTCCTTGAAACCGTCCAGGTCGAGATAGGCGACGACGAGGCGCCCGCCACGGCGCTGGACATGCGCCATCGCCAACTTCATCCGGTCGGCAAGCAGCACGCGATTCGGCAAACCGGTAAGCGCGTCATAATGGGCCAGAAACTCCAGCTGGCGCTTGTGCTCGCGCTGCTCGGTAACATCTATGAAGCTGCCCACCACGCGAACCGGAACCGCTTGCGCGTCCCGTTCGGCCACGCGCCCCCGATCCTGCACCCAGATTGCGGAGCCATCCTTGCGCAGCATCCGGTGCTCGGAGTGATAGCGCTCGGCTCGCCCGGACGCCAACGCCTCAAGTCGTCCGACCACGCGGTCGCGATCGTGCGGGTGGATCAGCGAAAAGAACGAGCTGATATCCTCGCCAACCTCACCCTCTTCGTAGCCGAGGGACAGGTACCACTGCCGGTTGTGAGCCATGGTCCCGGTCGGCAGATGCCAGTCCCAAACCCCTTCACGGGTCACTTCCAGCACGGTCTGCAATCGCCGCTCGCTGTCAATGACTCTTTGTTGAGCAACCTGGAGATCGGTAATGTCCTGCTCAAGGATCAGGATCCGGCGCCTGCCATCGCTGTCCTCGAAGGGTTTCTTCAGCGCACGGACATGGCGCGAAGGTCCGCCTGACGGGTCAAGCAGTTCCTGATAGACGACCTCGGATCTGCCCTCGGCAATGACTGCACGAACATCGCGTCGCACTGCGTCTGCAATCGCCGGTGCCACGCCGAATGCTTCGTCGTAATACCCGACCGTCTGTTCCGGCGATACGCGCAATCGTTGCGCGAACGCCTGATTGCATAGGAGGAAGGCGCCACTCTCATCCCTGAGCTGCAGGGGATCGGGAATTTCGTCGATCACCGTGCGCAGCAGGCTCTCGCTCTCCCTCAGTGCGCCCTGTGTGTGGAGAATATTGGTGACATCACGAGCGACGCCGAACAAACCGACGATCTCGCCGTACTGGTCCCGGATGGGGTACGCACGATTGTCGGCCCAACGCTCCCTCCCCTGGGGGTCGACGAAGGGCTGCAATGCTCTCGCGACCGGTTCTCCTGCGAAGACCTTCTTCTCAAGTTCGTAATAAAGGTCTGCATGCTCCTCGGGAAAGAGCTCGTAATCGGTCGTACCGACGATGCGGTTCCAGTCACTCTCGCGGCCGGTGACTTGCGCGAGACTACGGCTGCACGCGGTCAGCACATAGTGTCGGTTCTTGAAATAAACGTAATCGTCGCAATTCTCGAGCAGCGACCACATTTCGGGACTGATGGCTGGCTGCCCTCGAACGCTGCTGAGCTGTCTTGCGTCAACCAATTTGAGCGCCACCGCCCCCGGTGCCAGAGGGTCCGGCCTGAATGTGCCGCAAACGCAACGTATCGCACCCTCTGCATCACGCAAACGCAAGTGAATGCTGCCTGTGGCATCACCGCCAAGGCGCAGGAGCTCGTCCCGGTCGTCCGGATGAATCAGGTCCGCAAGACTGAGGCCGCCCCCCTCTTTCGCCACGACGAGCGACAGGCCGAACGCCGCCTCGGCGCCACTGGCGGCAAGAATACGAAGGCCGTTGCTCGGCATCACGAGCAACTCTGCCCAGGCTACACCTCGATCCTCGATTCGACCGGTATCCATCTTCGCGCGTCTCGTCTGCCGGTCACGCCGGCGCTCACGGCGCCTCGCGGACGGATTTCGCGCGCGGCGCCTACTATGCTAGACGCAAAGAATATCTCATCGTCTTGGCGACGAGTGCGAACTGATTCCTGCTTCCGTTCCGAAAATCCGGTCTCCGGCATCGCCAAGACCCGGAACGATGAAGCCGTGCGCGTCCAGGTGGTCATCGATGCTCGCAGCGTAAATCTTGACCTCGGGATGGTCAGCCTCCAGGCGCCGCATGCCCTCGGGCGCGGCAACCAGCACCAGCGCGCGGATGTCGGTGCAGCCTCGGCGCTTGAGCATCGAGATCGCGGTCGACAGCGAACCACCGGTTGCGAGCATCGGATCCACGACGATCGCCATGCGCTCGTCGACCCGGTCGACGAACTTCTCCAGATAGATATGCGGTTCGAGCGTGGTCTCGTCGCGCGCAAGTCCCACCATGCTGACTTTGGCGTCCGGCACGATGTCGAGCACCCCGTCGAGCATGCCCAGTCCGGCGCGCAGTATCGGCACGACGGTGAGCTTCTTGCCGGCAATACGCTCGGTGTTCACAGTGCCGGCCCATCCCTCGACGCCGGTCGGTTCCAGCGGCAGGTCGCGTGTCGCTTCGACCGCGAGCAGGCGCGAGATCTCCCGCGTGAGCGCGCGGAACCGCATGGTGCTGATGCTCTTGTCGCGCATCAGCCCGATCTTGTGTTTCACCAACGGATGACGGACTTCACGAATCGGCATGGTGCGTCCTTTCGGCGTGAAAACATGCGCTGCCATTCTAGCCCGCATTCGCGAGATCCTGACCGCAGCGAAGCGAGTCCGGTAAAATCCGAGCCATTCAAACTCCGGAGTCCGAGACAATGTCAGTCGATCTGCAGGAAATCATCCGCGCCCGTGAAGAGGCCGACTGCCTTGTCGACGCTGCCGAGGTCGAGACAGCGCTCGACCGCATGGCGGCCGAGATCACCGCCGAGCTTGGCGACAGCAATCCGCTGGTCTATGCCGTGATGAACGGCGCGTTGATTCTGGCCGGGCGCATTCTGCCGCGACTGCCCTTTGCGCTCGAAGTCGCCTATCTGCACGCCACGCGCTACGGCCACCAGATCCAGGGCACTCTGCTCGACTGGCGTGTACGTCCGACGCAGGACTTGCGCGGTCGCACGGTGCTGGTGCTCGACGACATCCTCGACGAGGGTCACACACTGCACGCGATCATCGAACACCTGAAGGAGGAAGGGGCAGCCCGGGTCTACTCGGCGGTCCTCACCCACAAGCTTCACGACCGCAAGGCCTACGCAGGCATGCGGGCCGACTTCACCGGACTGGACGTCGCCGACCGCTTCCTGTTCGGTTGCGGCATGGACTACAAGGGTTACTGGCGCAACGCGCCGGGAATCTACGCGGTGAAGGGACTCTGAGGACTGCGGACATGATCATCACATTCAAGTCAGCCGCCGCCGGCGATGTCATCATGATGGGCGATCAGGCCGAGCGCCTGCTCGGCATCATCGGCAAGGAGCCGAAAGCCACCCAGGGCATCGTCACCGCGGAACAGCTATCGGAGGCGATCGACCGGTTGATGGCAGCCATCGCTGAAGACAAGGCGCGCCAGGCCGAAGCCGAAGCGAACGCCGACCCGGATCAGGAAGAGAAGGACAAGGAGGAGGGCCGGGTCGGCATGGCGGCGCCGGTCGGGTTGGCACAGCGCGCCTGGCCGCTACTCGACATGCTGCAGTGCTCGCTCAAGGAGCGAGTGCCGGTAGTGTGGGGCGTATAGCCCGCACTTCTCACGCCGCCACGGCTGCGGGTGCGTAGCGAGAACTGACTGTCCAACTGCTGATGTCAGACTGCGTCCGGCTGGCTTTCCGGTGCCGCGCGCCGGAAAGCCTCGAGCGCCTCGCAAGCCTCGACGACATGGTGGATGCGCTCAAGGTGTGACACGCTGCAGTCAAAGCGGCGGGCATTGTAGAGTTGTGGCACGAGGCACACATCCGCCAGCGTGGGCGTGTCACCAAAGCAGAAACGACCTTGGCCACGATGGGCTGCGAGCAGCGCTTCGACGGTTTCCAGGCCGGTCTCCACCCAGTGGCGATACCACGCGTTCTTCTTCTCCTCGTCGACACCGAACTCCCGGGTCAGGTACTGCAGCACGCGAAGATTGTTGATCGGGTGGATATCGCAGGCGATCGTGAGGGCCAGTTCGCGGATGCGTGCGCGCTGCAACGCATCGCCCGGCAGCAGCGCCGGCTCCGGATGCCGCTCATCCAGATACTCGATGATCGCCAGCGACTGGGTGATCACCGCGCCCTCGTCATCGAGGGCCGGCACCAGCCCGGCCGGGTTCACTGAGCGGTACTCGGGCAGGTGTTGCTCCCCGCCGCTGCGCACCAGATGCACCGGCAGCGCATTCCAGGCCAGGCCCTTGAGGTTCAGCGCAATTCGCACCCGGTAGGCTGCCGAGCTTCTGAAGTAAGTGTAGAGCTTCACGGTTTGCCTCCGTTCGATGATGCCCTCAGGGGGTCAGGCCACGCACGGTTTGCTCGATGCTGCCGAAGATACTCCGCCCGGCCACATCATGCATCTCGATCCGGACCCGGTCGCCGGGACGCATGAACGGCGTGACCGGCTTTCCCTGCTCGATGGTTTCGTACATGCGCACTTCGGCGAGACAGCAGTAGCCGACGCCGCCGTTCGCGATGCTCGAGCCGTAGAGACCGCCCTGCTTGTTCGACACGGTGCCCGAGCCAACGATGGTGCCGGCACCGGCCTCTCGCGTCCTCGTGATGTGTGCGACCAGTTGCGGGAAGCTGAAGGTCATGTCCACGCCGGCGTTCGGTTTGCCGAAAGGCTGGCCGTTGAGCGTCACCTCCAGCGGCAGGTGCAGCTTGCCGCCGTGCCAGGCTTCGCCAAGCTCGTCCGGTGTCACCGCGACCGGGCTGAACGCACTGGCCGGCTTGGACTGGAAGAAGCCGAAACCTTTTGCCAGTTCGCCGGGGATGAGGTTGCGCAGGCTGACGTCGTTGACCAGCATCACCAGGCGAATCGCGCCCGCCGCGACGTCCGGCCCGGCGCCAAGCGGCAGATCGCCGGTAACCACCGCGACCTCGGCCTCGAAGTCTATGCCCCATGTTTCATCCGCGACGATGTCGTCACGCGGGCCGAGGAAACCGTCGGAGCCACCCTGATACATCAGCGGATCGGTGTAGAAGGACTCGGGCAACTCGGCCCCTCGCGCCTTGCGCACCAACTCCACATGATTGATGTAGGCCGAACCGTCGGCCCACTGATAGGCACGGGGCAGCGGCGAGTGGCAGGCCGCCGGATCGAAGGGTTCACCCTCGATCGCGCCACTGTCCAGCGCCTCGAAAGCCTGGCGGAGTTGCGGCTCGCAGCTTTCCCAGTCGTCGAGTGCGGCCTGCAGGGTTCGCGCGATCGCGGGCACGGCGCGGCAACGGGTGAGGTCGCGGCTGACGACGACCAGGGTGCCGTCACGCCCGCCCCGTTTGAGGGTCGCCAGTTTCACCGGAACATCTCCTTGTAACGGCCGTCATGCATCCACGCGGCATGCTTCGGCGCCTTCTTGGTCTTCGCCCATTCCTCGAGCATGTCCCACTTGACCTCGTCCAGCGCCTCGAGCATGCCCGGGCGGTGGGTGTTGCAGGCCAGTTCCAGACGATGACCGTTCGGGTCGAAGAAATAGATCGACTGGAACAGCGCGTGATCGGTGGGGCCGACGACGTCGATACCCGCCGCCTCGAGACGGGCCTTGGTGGCCAGCAGGACGTCCATCGACTCGACCTCGAGCGCGAGGTGCTGGGTCCAGGCCGGAGTATTCTCGTCCCGCCCCATCGGCGCGCGGGTCGGCAGTTCGAAAAAGGCCAGGATGTTGCCCTGCCCCGCATCGAGGAAGATGTGCATGTACGGATCAGGCTCCTTGGTCGACGGCACCTCGTCCTCTGCGATCGACAAGACCAGCTTCATGTCGAGGTGTTTTTCGTACCAGCGCGCGGTCTCGAGCGCATCCTTGCAGCGGTAGGCCACGTGGTGAATCTTGTTGACCAGCATCTTCGTATCTCCTTCAAACGCCCTCGCGGGCGATCTGCATCGCCTCGCGCAGCACCGAAATGTCACCGATGTGATTTGCGAGCAGCAGGATCAGGCGGGCATTGACCATCGCGCTCTGCTCGTCGCTGAGGTCACGATGAGTGTCGATGAGCATCTCGTAGAAATCGTCACCCGGGCTGAACGCGCGAAAATAGCGTTTACCGGGCTCCGAGAAATTGGGCTGCGTATTCAACGGCATGGTCGTCTCCTCAGTTGCAGGTCGCACGGGCGACCGCTGCACGCACCGCATCGGCGTCGAAAGCACGCCAACGGGCGGCCACATGCTGGTCCGGCCGGGCAAGATACGTCGTACCGGCCCGCATGTCGTAACGCTCACGGATACGACCTGCCTTGTCGATGACGGTTCGCAAGGCCTCAGGCGCCTGCCCGCGGGCCGCGACGACGATGGCTTCCACCGCCACACGTTCGTGCGCCAATGCCTTCAACGCATGCACCGTGCCGAGGTCCAGCGTCGCCGCATCTTCGACGAAATGCAGCAGCTGGAAGCGATTTCCGAGGGTGCCGAGCAGCCAGGGCGCTGAGCCTGCGGACTCGATCGGCGCATCATCCATCGGCGCCCCCGGCACCATGTCACCGGCGAAGGTGTCGGTATCCGGCGTGTTGAGTATGGACTCGGTAAGAAAGCTCGGCACCGACAAGCGGCCCGAATTCACCAGCGCACGGGCGAACGCGTAATGCTCCGCAAGCCCCAGCACCGCATTGCGGAATGTCTTGCTCACCGGTGACTTCGGCGTGATGAAGTCCGTCGAGCGGGTCGAGTTCATGATGTTCTCGTCAGCGGCGAAAACACGCTCTGCCGAGTAGCTGTCGAGCAGTTGCTCCGGTGCCTGGCCGTCGATGACCAGCTTGAGCTTCCACACCAGGTTGTCGGCATCCTGAATGCCCGAGTTGGCGCCACGCGCACCGAAGGGTGACACCTGGTGTGCCGCATCGCCGACGAAGAGCGCTCGCCCGTGGCGGAAGTCCTTCATGCGTCGGCACTGGAACGTGTAGACGCTGACCCACTCGAGCTCGAACGGGCGATCGTCGCCAAGCATCGCCTTGATGCGCGGAATCACGTTCTCGGGTTTCTTCTCTTCTTCCGGGTCAGCCTCCCAGCCAAGCTGGAAGTCGATCCGGAATACATTGTCGGCCTGGCGGTGGAGAAGCACCGACTGGTTCGGATGGAAGGGCGGATCGAACCAGAACCAGCGCTCCGTCGGAAAATCGGCATCCATGACCACATCGGCGATCAGGAAGCGGTCCATGAAGATCTTGCCCTCGATGTCCAGGTCGAGCATCGAACGGATCGGGGAACGTGCGCCGTCCGCCACGACCAACCAGTCGGCGTTCAGGCTGTAGGCACCATCCGGGGTCTCGACCCGCAGTTCCACACCATCGGCCTGCTGCGTGACCCCGACGACGTTGTTCTTCCAACGCAGGTCGATGCCGCCGACTGCCTCGGCGCGCTTGACCAGATACTCCTCGAGGTAATACTGCTGCAGGTTGATCATCCCCGGCCGGTGATGATCCGGCTCCGGGCAAAGGTTGAAGTTGAATACCTCCTGTTCGCGGAAGAAGGTGCGCCCGACGTTCCACGAGACGCCCTTGGCGACCATCTCCTCGCCGCAGCCGATGCGATCGAGCACCTCCAGGGCGCGCTTGGCGTAACACACGCCGCGCGAACCGATGCTGACAGTGTCGTCGTTGTCGAGCAGCACCACCCGCTGCCCATGCTGCGCGAGGTCGATCGCGGTCGCGAGCCCGACCGGCCCGGCGCCGACGATGATCACGGGGTGATGCCCTTGGCCCGCACCATCGAGTTCCGGCGGACGTCGATACTCATACTTCGGATACTTGTAGGTACTCAGCACGGCTGTCTCCTTGCATGCTGCCTGCGGTCACAGTCAGCGCGATCCTTCTTCGAGGACCTCCCGCTGCTGGCGGCCGGTTGCGGCCGACCTGGTTTCTTCGGTTGGGCGACCTTCCTGAATGCTCACTCCTGGAGAGCGTGCCACATCTGCTGATCGCGCTCGGCGGTCCAGATACGCGGATCCCGAATGCCACTTGCCTCGTCGTGCGCGCGCGTGACGTCGAACGGCAGGCAATGCTCGTAGATGAAGACATGACCGAACTTCGGGTCCATGTTCCCCCGGGTCAGTGCCATTGTCGCCTTGAGATCCATGCCCTTGCCGACCGCCTCCTGCGCGCTCTTGTACAGCGTGGTGACGAAATCACGCGTGTAAGCAAGACCTGCCCTGACCGCCTCCGGGTTCATCAACGCTGGACCGCGTCCGGGCACCAGCTTGGCGAAGTTCATCGCCTCAAGATTGGCGAGCGTCTGCGGCCAGTCGGCCAGATAGGCGTCACCGGTGTAGCAGGCCGCATCGGCCTCGACCAGATCGCCCGAGAAGCAGATGTTCTGAGAGGGCAGATAGACGATGGTGTCGCCCTTGGTATGCCCGCGACCGAGTTGCTTGATCTTGACCTCGAGCTTGCCCATCCACAGGGTCATTTCGCCCTTGAAGGTCAACGTCGGCCAGGTCAGGCCCGGCACGCTCTCGACCGCCTGAAAAAGACGCGGAAAACGCCCAATCTCCGAGTCCATGTCCTGCTGACCACGCTCGACAATCAGATCGTAAGTGTCGTGACTGGCGATGATCTGCTCCAGCCCCTCGCTCTTGTAGCCGGAGGCCCCAAGCACACGCACCGCATGATAGTGGGTCAGCACCACGTATTTGATCGGCTTGTCAGTCAACTCACGCACCTTGGCGATCACTGCCTGCGCGGCCACCGGTGTCGCGGTGGCATCGATGATCATCACCGAGTCATCGCCAATGATGATGCCGGTATTGGGATCGCCTTCGGCGGTGAACGCATATGCGTTCTCGGACAGCTGCTCGAAACTGACTTTCTTCTCTTCGAGATCGGCCTGCGATGCGAATGCCTTGGTGTTCATTCTCTTTACTCACTCATCGAATCGGATAGCGCAATGCTAGAGTTATGTTCGATAATGGTCAATAGCTTCGCCATTGTCGAATTTTTCGAAACAGCCCGAATCGAGGCGGTCAACGCCGACACGCTGCTAGAATCCACCCCCCAAGGAGAGCCCCTGTGAGCGAAGAACGTGACGACAAGCCGATTCGAAGCAGTGACCGGCGCGGAATCCAGTCGATTGAAGTCGGCGGCGCCCTGCTTCAGGTGCTTGTGCGAAACGCATCGCCAATGATGCTCAAGGATCTGGCGCGCGAGGCCGGCATGTCGCCGGCCAAGGCGCACCCCTATCTGGTGAGTTTCGGCAAGTTGGGACTCATCGAGCAGGACCCCATCACAGGTCGTTACGGGCTGGGCGCCTTCGCGCTCCAGGTCGGGCTCGCCGCGCTTCAGGGACTGAACCCGCTGCGCGTCGCCACGCCAGCTGCAGCGGCCTTATCGAACGACATAGAGCAAAACGTCGCGATAGCAGTCTGGGGCAACCACGGCCCGACTATCGTCAGCATCGAAGAGTGCAGTCGACCGATTCATGTGAACATGCGCCCGGGCACAGTCATGAGCCTGCTGAATTCGGCAACCGGGCGGGTGTTCACGGCATTCCTGCCGGAGCGCATGACGCAACCACTGGTCCAGCAGGAACTGTCCCGCCTGGCCGGAGACGATCAATCGTCGCTGCGCCCGTCACGAAAACACATCGAAGCCGAACTCGACGAAGTGCGCAGCATGCAAATGGCACGAGCAATCGGGCATCCGATCCCGGGCATCAACGCCTTCTCGGCACCGGTTTTTGATCACAATGGCCATATCGCCCTGTCACTCACTGCAATGGGGCCGGCTGGCAGCTTCAACCCCGACTGGGACGGCCCGATCGCGCAAAAGGTACGCGCTTGCGCCGACGGGATTTCAAGGCGACTCGGACGCATAACCAGGGCCTGAGAGGCCCTGGCAGCTCTCAGCCCAGCAAGCCGCCCAGTTGCTGTTGCAACTCCTCGACTCTCAACTGCCCCATCTTGGTAAGAACAATCGAATCGCGCCACGGCTCCTTCAGGCTCCGCAGCTCACGCCCCGACTTACTCTTCAGGATCTGCTCGCGCAGGTCAATGTTGGCATAGGGGCCATTGAAATGGCGCAATGAGTTCAACATGAAATTGCGCGCCATTTCGAGTTTCGCCGGTTCGATCTCGGGCCCGTCATCGACAACTTCTTCGGCAACGACCGCCGCTGGCGAATTTCCTTCGGCGATCGTTGACTCGTTGGCGGCCGCTGCACCCGGCGCAGCGACAAACCCGCCCGCGACAAGCAACTCGAATGTTTCGTCGAACTTCGGGTCGGGCATCATCGCCCGGAGCGCGTCGATGTCGCGCTTGCCGTCGAACAGAATCAACAGCCTCCGCGCGCGCGGTCCGAGCGAACCGCCCCGTAAATCGATTTCCTCCTGCCCTTTGCGGGTCTTGGCAAAAACCGTTGTCATTTTGTCTCCTGGTGTGAATTTGCTTCAGTTCAAGTCAATATCGCCCTGCTCACGAATAAGACCGTTGGTCGCACGCATCAGCCTGAAAACTAGAAGGCCATATGGGTATGTTGCCGAAATATCCCCTCTTTCGCCGGATGTGATGAGTGCATATGTCACGAATTGTATGAACTTTATCCAGGCTCGTCAGCCACCACAATAGCATCCGGCCAGACTTCAGAGACAACCCGTAGCGCCGCAGCGATGGGCGGCTCGCCTCGACGATCGTGGCGACAGATGAACGCGAGCCCTGCATCGACCGAAACCGCATCTGCGATCACCACCCCGTCGGCGTGCGCAGCGCGTAGTGCGAGGCTGTCGCGCGCGAGTGCGAGTGCGACACCGGAGCGCACCAGGTCGAGCATCGTCGGCTCGAGATCGACGCGCGCGACCACATTCTGTTCCACCCCAAGCGACCCGAAAATCCGGCCCAGCAGCCGATGATGCGCGGATTCCTGCGGCGTGGCGATCCACGGCAAGGCCGCCAGTTCCCGCCAGCCTTTGCCTCGAACCTGCGCACCCCAGCCGGGCGGCGCGACGACCCGGTAAGTGAAGCTCGTCAGCTGAATCGCATGAAACCGTCCCGCGAGTTCCTTCAGTCCCGGAAAACCCAGCGTGTAGGCAACATCCAGCGTACCCAGCTCTACCTCTCGTGCCACCGCACCCGACATGCCATGCCTCAGTTCGAAGGCCAGCCCCGGATGGGATTCGGCCAGCGCGCCAAGAAAGGCCCCGAGACGCAGAAACTCCGGGTCGACAATCGTGCCCAATCGCAGACGACCGCTTACCGCACCGCGCAGACTGGCGGCTGCGGACTCGAACTCGTTCACCGATGCAACAGCACGCTCGGCTGCAGGCAGCAAGCGACGGCCGAAGTCGGTCAGCCTCATCCCTCTGGGCGTACGTTCGAACAGCGCGAGCCCGACCTCGGACTGGAGCTTCTTGATCTGGAGGCTGAGCGCCGGCTGACTCAGGAACAGCCGCGAGGCGGCCCGGGTCAGATTGCCTTCACGTGCGACGATGACGAAAGACCGCAGCAAACCTGGATCCATTTCGATATTAGTAATGACAATAACGGATCAAAGGATAAATCATTGGACCAGCCATCGCCTACAAACTATAAATACAGGCTGCAACAGTCCGGCGACATGGAAATCCATGCGCGCCCGCACCCAACACCGACATGAGGATTCATCATATGTCTCTGACCTACGTCCATGCGTCCGACCTCGTTCCCCACTGGATCGGCGGCAATATTCACTCTGGTATCGGCGAGCGTAACGCGCCGGTCTTCGATCCCGCTCTGGGTGCGGTCGCACGCGAGGTTCGCCTCGCAGAACAAGCGGATGTGGATGCCGCGGTCGCTGCGGCGTCCCAGGCCTTTCCGGCGTGGGCAGCAACCACGCCACAGCGCCGCGCACGCGTGATGCTGAAGATGCAGGCGCTGGTCGAACGTCACGCCAAGGACATTGCCCGTCTGATCACGCGCGAGCACGGCAAGACTTTCCCCGACGCCCAGGGCGAGGTCCAGCGTGGACTCGAAGTCATCGAGTTCGCCTGCGGCATTCCGCAACTGTTGAAGGGGCAGTATTCGGACAACGTCGGCGGCGGCATCAGCAACTGGAGCCAGCGCATGCCGCTGGGCGTGACCGCCGGCATTACGCCGTTCAACTTCCCGTTCATGGTGCCGATGTGGATGGCGCCGGTGGCGATCGCCTGCGGCAACACCTTCATCCTCAAGCCGTCCGAGCGCGACCCCTCACCGTCGTTGCTGACCGCCGAGCTGTTCCGCGAGGCCGGGTTGCCCGACGGCGTGTTCAATGTGCTGCAGGGCGACAAGGTTGCGGTCGACGGTCTGCTGAACCACCCGGACGTACAGGCGGTGAGTTTCGTCGGCTCCACACCGATCGCCCGCTACATTTATGAAACCGCTGCGAAGAACGGCAAGCGCGCGCAAGCGCTCGGCGGCGCCAAGAATCACATGGTGGTGATGCCGGATGCGGACCTCGATCAGGCCGCCGACGCACTGATCGGTTCGGCCTACGGATCGGCGGGCGAGCGATGCATGGCGATCTCGGTGGCAGTCGTCGTTGGCGATGTCGCCGACACATTGGTCGACAAGGTGGTTGATCGCGCCCGCAAGCTGAACATCAACGACGGCGAGGCAGAGGGCGCCGACATGGGCCCGATCGTCACCGCGGCCGCGAAGGAACGCATCGAGGGCTACATCGACGCGGGCGTACGCGAGGGCGCAACGCTGGTGCTCGACGGTCGCGGCCTCAAGGTACCCGGCCGGGAACACGGCTTTTTCACCGGTGCCACGCTGTTCGACCACGTGAAGCCGGGCATGAGCATTTACGAAGAGGAAATCTTCGGGCCGGTGCTGTCGGTGGTCCGGGTCGCCACCTTCGCCGAGGCGGTGGAGCTCATCAACAATCACGCCTACGGGAACGGTGTGGCCTGCTTCACCCGCGATGGCGGCACGGCCCAGGCCTTCGCACAAACCATTCAGGTCGGCATGGTGGGCATCAACGTGCCAATCCCGGTACCGATGGCCTGGCATTCGTTCGGCGGCTGGAAGCAGAGCCTGTTCGGCGACCACCACGCCTACGGCGAGGAAGGCGTTCGTTTCTACACCCGCTACAAGAGCATCATGCAGCGCTGGCCGGACAGCACCTCGAAGGGGCCGGAGTTCGTCATGCCGGTCAACAAGTGAGGATGCCCAGGTGAAGGACTTCGGAGAATTCGACTACATCGTCGTAGGTGCCGGGGCTGCCGGTTGCGTGCTCGCCAACCGGCTGTCCGCCGACCCCGAGATCAAGGTGCTGCTGCTCGAAGCCGGCGGCAAGGACGACTGGATCTGGATACACATCCCGGTCGGTTATCTCTTCTGCATCAACAATCCGCGCACCGACTGGTGCTACAAGACCGAGCCGGAACCAGGTCTCAACGGTCGCTCCATTATCTACGCGCGGGGCAAGGGTCTCGGCGGCAGCACCTCGATCAACGCGATGATCTACATGCGCGGTCAGGCGCGTGACTACGACGAGTGGGCGTCGCTCACCGGGGATGCCGACTGGTCGTGGAACAAGGTGCTGCCGGTATTCAAGGGTTGCGAAGATCACTGGCGCGGCGACAACGAGATGCACGGTGCAGGCAACGAGTGGCGCGTGGAACAGCAGCGCCTGCGCTGGGACATCCTCGACCGGTTCGCCGAAGCTGCGAACCAGGCCGGCATTCCCGCCACGGCGGACTTCAACACCGGCAACAACTTCGGCACCAGCCAGTTCGAGGTCAATCAGAAGAAAGGAGTACGCTGGAACGCATCCAAGGCATTTCTGCATCCGATCACCCATCGCTCCAACCTCAAGGTGGTGACACATGCGATGAGCGACCGCCTGGTGATCAAGGACAAGACAGTTCAGGGCATCGAGTTCATCGTGAATGGCGAACGCTGCGTCGCGCGCAGCCGCATCGAAACCGTGCTCGCCGCCGGCTCGCTGGGTTCGCCGGCGATCATGCAGCGCTCGGGCATAGGCGATCCGGCCTTCCTGCAGGAGATGGGCATTGAGGTCGCCCATGCGCTGTCCGGCGTCGGCAACAATCTCCAGGACCACTTGCAACTGCGCAGCGTGTTCAGGGTGCAGGGCATCAAGACGCTCAACAAGCAGGCCAACAGCCTGTGGGGCAAGGCGATGATGGGGTTGGAGTACGCGCTCTTCCGCCGCGGGCCGCTGACCATGGCGCCCAGCCAACTCGGTCTGTTCGCACACTCCAGCCCGGACATGCCTACGCCGGATCTGGAGTATCACGTCCAGCCGCTGTCGCTCGACAAGTTCGGCGACCCGCTCCACACTTTCCCGGCCTTCACCGCCAGCGTCTGCGACCTGCGTCCGACTTCGCGCGGCTGGATGAAAATCCGCGACCGCGACCCCGGCAGCGCGCCGCGAATAGCGCCGTGTTATCTGAGCACCGACGCCGACCGTGAAAAAGCGGCCCGGGCGATCCGGCTAACCCGCAAGATTGCGTCTCAGCCGGCGCTGGCACCGTACCTTCCAAGCGAGCACCTGCCTGGACCGGCCTACGACACCGACGAGCAGCTCGCCGAGGCAGCCGGCAACATCGGCACGACCATCTTCCACCCGGTGGGCACCTGCAAAATGGGGCGAGAAGATGACGAATCCGCCGTGGTCGACAGCCGTCTGCGGGTACGCGGGCTGCAGGGTTTGCGGGTCGTGGATGCCTCCATCATGCCGACCATCACCTCGGGCAACACCAGCTCGCCGACGATCATGATCGCTGAACGCGGTGCAGCAATGATCCGCGGAGATCGTAAGATGAACTGATACCACCGGATGGGTGGCGTGATCCAGCGTCCGGTGGCGGATGCGGCACGAACGTGCACTATTTATCGTAGTTATACGAAAGCTTGCGTATAACATAAGACATACTGCACTGCCGCATCACCCAGCGAACCACTGATGTTGAACCATCCCGCACGCCCCCACCGGCGCCCGCCCGCGTCGGCCACACACCAACCACTTTTCGACGTCGACTGATCGCAATCTGGTTGTGCGTGGCATGCCTGCTCGGCGCCTACTGGACATTGCTTTACTCATCGCACCAGGATCAGATGCACCGGGCCGAAGAGCAAACCCAGTTGCGCGCGGCCGAGATTGCTCACGCATTGGCCCTGCAGGCGCAAACCCAGTTCATCAAGCTCGACTACCTCGCCGGCCACCTCGGCGAACACTGGCTGAAGGAAGGCCCGGAGGGCACCCGCCATGCCGCAGCAGTCGCCCGCGAGGCGATGCCGGAAGGCGCGCTGACCCAGGTCGCAATCGCGAATTCACTTGGGGACATCGTGTTTTCCGACCTGACCGATGCGGCGCCCGCCGACGAACAGACGGGACGTCCGGTCTCGATCGCCGATCGCGAGCATTTCCGGGTTCACCTAGAAAATCCCACCCAGGGCCTGTTCATCAGCGCCCCCATCTTCGGTCGCGTCTCGGGACAATGGACGGTGCAGTTCACCCGTCCGCTGACCGTCGAAGGGCGGCTTCGCGGTGTCATCGTCGTGTCGGTTTCGACCTATCACCTGGCGAACGTGCTTCGCGACCTGTTTCCGGATCCCGTCAACGTCGCGGTGCTGATGAACGACAAGGGTATCTACCTCGCCCGATCGGATCGCATGAGCGAAGTCATGGGACAGGTGGCCCCCCATCACAGTAGGAGACTTGTAGGCAACACTGCCGAACGTGGCAGTTTCCGCGCAATCACCGACATCGACCAGGTCGATCGATTCTACGCCTGGCATCGTGTGACCGGCTATCCGGTACTGGTTAGCGTGGGCCTGGGCCGGGATACCGCACTCGCCGGAGTAAGCGATGCCCTGAAATACAGCTACTGGCAGAATCTCGCCGGATCCGCTCTGCTATTGCTGGCGTTCGCTGTCATCAGTGTCTTCTGGAGAAGGCACGCCGAGCAGACCCGCAGAATCGCAGAAACCGGTCAGCGACTGGAAAAACTGGTCGCCCAAGTGCCTGGTGCCGTGTACCAATACCGCATGCATCGAGACGGAAGCTCCTGCTTCCCATATTCCAGCCCCGGCATCCACGACATCTATGGCCTTGAACCGCTGACGGTGGTCACCACGGCTGCGCCGGTTTTCGCGCGCATCCATCCGGCGGACCTGCCCCAGGTTTCGCGCAGCATCCACGAGTCGGCCGAACAGCTCGCCCTCTGGCGATGCGAATACCGGGTCATGCAGCCGGACGGCAGCATTCGCTGGGTGTCGGGACGGGCCCGCCCGGAACGCACCGACGAAGGCGATACGCTATGGCACGGTTACATCCACGACGTGACCGCGGAACACGAGACCGCCGAAGTCCTCAGACGCAGCGAAACGCTTCTTCGCGAGACGCTGCAGGCGGTGCGTGATGGTTTGTGGTCCTGGCACGTGGACACCGGCGAGGTCAGCTGGGATGCGAGAATCAACGAGATGCTTGGCGCCCCGGCGGAAGCGCGCAGCCTGCGCTACGAGGACTACATCGCCGAGATTCACCCGGCCGATCGTGATCGCGTCATCAGCGAGCTGAGCTCAGCCTTGAACCGCCATCCCAACGAGGTCATCGCCAGTGAGCATCGCCTGCGCACCGCTTCGGGTCGTTGGCTATGGGTGGAAGTCCGTGGTCGCGTCGTGGATTGGGACACGACAGCTCAGCCGCTACGCCTGATCGGCACCTGCACCGACATCAGCGCCCGCGTGGCGGAGACCCAGATGCACACCATCCTGCTCGAAGAGAGCATGGCGGCCATCGCGGTCCTGAGCGCCGACCAGCACATTCTCGAAGCCAACCGTCGGGCCATGGAGATCTTCGTGCCCCAGGGCACCGACCTCGCCACACTGACGCTTCGCAGCCTGCATCTGAGCGACGAACACTACGCGCCTGGAGCCGTTCAACGATACCCTGCGCCGCACCGGCAAAGTCCGCCTCGAGTACCCGATGCGCGACGCCCGCGGTGAGGTGCGCTGGTTCGATATGCAGGCGGTGACGCGCGATCCGGACGACGAAGACAGCGTATCGGTATGGACGCTGGTCGATATCACAGAGAAGCACCAGATTCAGACCGCACTGGCCGCCGAACGACTGCGCTTGACCGCCCTGCTGCGGCGCTTCCCCGGTGGCGTACTGATGGAGGACGCGGCCGGCGTGATCACCACCGCCAACCCCAGTCTGTGCGCCCTGCTCGGGCTCCCGGACCACGCTGACAACCTGATCGGGCAACACCACGACGCCTTGTGCGAACGCCTCGGCCCGGAACGATCCGCCTGGTTGCACCAACCGGGACTGACACGAGGCGAGAAGCGGCGAACCATCGAGGTGACACAGTCCGATGGCAAGACCCTGGAAATCGACTGGCTGCCGATCGAACGTGGCGGCGAACAGCTCGGCCGTGTCTGGCTGCTGCACGACATAAGCGAGCAGAAGGAGCGCGAGCGAGCGCTCGCTTCGCTTGCATTGACCGATGCGCTGACCAATCTGCCCAACAGGCGAAGCTTCATGGCAAGCTTGGAAGCTGCACTCGAGGACTATCGCCAGCACCCCGAGCGCGAGGGTGCGCTGCTGATGCTGGACATGGATCACTTCAAGAAGGTAAACGATACCTATGGGCACGCCACCGGCGATCTGGTGTTGCAGCATCTGGCGCGAATCGTTCGCCTTGGATTACGCCAGCACGATACCGCCGGACGCATCGGTGGCGAGGAATTCGCCGTGTTGCTGCGCGACATCAGCGAAACCGACGCAGCCTCGCTCGCCAACCGCCTGCGACAGACGCTGGCCGACTCGCCGGTCGTCACCGGCGACGCGTCCATACGAGTGACGATGAGCATCGGTCTCGCCATGCTGGACAGGCAGGATGCAAACCGTATCCTCGCTCGAGCCGACGAGGCGTTGTACGAGGCAAAGAGTTCGGGCCGGAACCGGGTCTGCTGTCATCGCGAATCGGCGATCACATCACCCTGACAGCGGCCCCGGGAACCGCCTCGATCAGCCGTACATCATCCTCGGCAACCACAACACCAGGTCCTCCCAGATGAAGACCATCGCCACCGCGAGCAGCTGGAGCAGGATGAACGGGATCACCCCCATGTAGATGTGCTTGGTCTTGATCTGTGGAGGGACGACCCCTTTCAGGTAGAAGAGCGAGAAGCCTACGGGCGGTGTCAGGAACGACGTTTGCAGGGCCACTGCGAACAACACAACGAACCAGATCAGATCAAAGCCGAGTGCAGACACCACTGGTCCTACCAACGGCAAAAGAATCAGGCTGATCTCGAGCCAGTCGAGGAAGAAGCCGGCGACGAAGGCGATCAACAGGATAACGATGACGATGCCCTCCGGCGGCAGCGGAATGCCGCGCAGCAGTCCGCCAATGAACTCATCGCCACCGAGCGAGCGCAGCACCACGGCAAACGCGGTCGCGCCGAGGAAAATGCCGAACACGAAGGCTGTGGTCAGCGTGGTCTTCTCGCAGACTTCCTTGATGACCGCAAACGACAGCTTCCTGTTCATCGCCGCCAGAATCGTCGCGCCGAGCGCGCCGACGCCGGCAGCCTCGGTTGGTGTGGCGATGCCGAAAAAGATCGAGCCAAGCACCGCCAGGATCAGACCGAGCGGCGGAATCACTGCAAGCAATACCTCTCCGATCAGCTTCAGGGTGATCGGCGGCAAATCCTTGGGCGGCTGGGCGAGCTTTGGATAGGCGATCGCGGCGATGATGACGTACGCGATGTAGAGCAGGCCGAGCATGACCCCAGGAATGAGGGCGCCCATGAAGAGATTGCCAACCGACAGCGACAGCTGGTCGGCCATGATGATGAGCATGATGCTGGGCGGGATCAGAATACCCAGCGTGCCCGCCGACGCGACGACGCCACTCGCGAAAGCCGGCGAATAGCGTTGCTCCAGCATCACCGGGATAGACAGCATCGCCAGCAACACCACCGAGGCGCCGACGATGCCGGTCGAGGCTGCGAGCAGGATGCCGATGGTGATTACCGCCACGCCGAGCCCGCCACGGAAGCGCCCGAAAAGCTTGATGAAACTCAGCATCAGGCGCTCGGCGATGCCGGAGCGCTCCAGCATCAGCCCCATGAATATGAACATTGGCAACGCGACCAACACCCAGTTGGACATCTGGCCAAAGATGCGCTGGACCATGACGCCGAAGATGCGCCAGTCGGTCAGGAAGTAGGTGTCGACGTCAAAATACTGCGACAACAGGATGGCCCCGACGCTGAACACCACCGAAATACCGGCGAGCAGCCAGGCTACCGGATAGCCGGTGAAGATGAGCAGTATGAAACTGCCCAGCATCGCCATGACAAGAATCTCGTTTGCCTCGAACACGAACCGGCTCCTATCCCGTTGAGGTTCTCGTTACTGCCGTAACGGTCTGATTGCGTGAGAAAAGTGCGCCGTTTCAGGTTTGCCGCGGACGCGGAAACCCGGTCAGCAAGGCAAACGCGCGGATCAACCGCGCCACCCCCGCCATGGCAAGCAAGGCGAACGCGTAGATGATGAACGACTTGATGATCCAGCGCATCGGCAAGCCGCCAGGCGCCGCCGAGATCTCGTTGATACGATAGGACCGCTCGACGAAAGGCCACGCGTACTGAAGGATGAAATAGCAGAAGGGCAGGAAGAACACGAGTGTGAAAAACACCTCGATCGCCGCCCGGGTGCGTGGGCGGAAGTGCTCGGCGAGCACATCCACCCTCACATGTCCGTCATGAAGAAAGCAGT
>NZ_WTVM01000230.1 GCF_012910885.1 Azoarcus taiwanensis
CTTCAGGCGTTGGCGGCGGGGGCGGTGTCCATCATCACCAAACCCACGCTGGGATTGAAGGGTTTTCTCACAGACTCGGCACAGGCGTTGATCTCCGCAGTCCGGGCCGCGGCAGGCGTCAACCTGCGTGCGCTCGCGCGTAATGCCGATCCCGGCCCAACCAGAGGCGGGGCCGCATCGAAAGTTCAGGCCACGCCCGCCAGGGCGAGCACGGCCATGCCGGCGGCCAGCCCTGGATTGACCGGGCTGCCTACGTCTCGGCGCAACAGCGTATTCGAAACCACCGACCGCCTGATCGCCATCGGCACGTCGACAGGTGGCACCCAGGCACTGGAGACGGTGCTCCGCGTGCTGCCACGAACGATTCCGGGCATTGTCGTGGTGCAACACATGCCCGAGAAATTCACTGCGTTGTTCTCGGAACGGCTTAACCAGATCTGCGACATCGAGGTTCTCGAAGCGCAGGACGGCATGCGCGTCATCACCGGGCGCGCGCTGATCGCCCCCGGCGGTCGTCATATGGCGGTGCGTCGCAGTGGTGCGCAATACGTGGTCGAGGTGCGCGACGGCCCGCCGGTCAATCGTCATCGCCCGTCAGTAGACGTGCTGTTCCGCTCGGTTGCTCGCCATGCCGGCCGGAACGCGCTCGGCATCATCATGACCGGCATGGGCGACGATGGTGCGCGTGGTCTGCGCGAAATGTTCGACACCGGCGCGCAGACCATTGCCCAGGATGAGGCGAGTTCGGTCGTTTTTGGCATGCCGAAGGAAGCGATCAAGCTCGAAGCCGCGCAACACATACTCGCACTGAGCGCGATCGGTCCGGCGATGGCTGAATACGGCCGCGGCTGAGCGCGAATCGGGTTGGCGCGACGAGCGGCATTCCCCGGCGCGCCGGAGATACCGGGCGACACGTCACACGCCCCGATTCACCTGAGCCGCGGGGCAATGGTGACCAGGCCGGCGGCCAGCGGGAAGCCGAGGAGTTGCTCGATGGACAGCATGGAACGGTCGCCCGGGTAGTCGTGTCGTTCGATTGCAACGTCTCGCTACTGATGCCCCGGGATAAAGCGCTGGTTCGCGCTGCAGCGCATGCGGCCGGATGGTTTGTTTGGCGCGATAATGCGCTGATGAGCAGCCAACAAACACCTTCAGACGGGGTTCTGTTCGACTTCACCCGCGGCGACGCGACCGTGGAGTGGTCGGCCATCGACGACGCAGTGATGGGCGGTATCTCCCGCAGTCGCCTCAGTTACACCACGGACGGTTATGCAGTCTTCGAAGGTGAGGTGTCGCTCGCCAACGGCGGGGGCTTTGCCTCGGTGCGTTGTCGCCCCCTGCCTCTCGGCCTGGCTGGGGCCACGGTTTGCCGTATCGAGGTGATGGGCGATGGGCGGCGCTACAAGCTGAACCTGCGCACCGAGGACACTTTCGACGGGGTGAACTATCAGGTTCGCTTCGATCCGCCTGCCCACGAATGGCTACCGATCAGCCTGCCGCTCACGAGCTTTGCGCCAAGTTGGCGTGGTCGGCCGGTGCCGGATGCGCCGAGGCTGGACCCGGCACGCATCCGCCAGGTGGGTCTGATGATCGCAGACCGACAGGCCGGTCCGTTCCGGCTGGCGATTCGCCGTATTTCGTTGACGCGCGATCCAGGCGCATTCGAGACGGAATGAACGCCTGGTTCGTCGCCCTCATCGCAACAAGTGTCGCGCTCATCGCTTTCCGCTTCGCAGTGCGGCGCGGTCTCGCGCCCACCCGGGTGCCGCATGAGCGCACACCCGCCGATCTCGGCCTTGGTTTCGATGTCGTGCACATCCCAACCGCCCGCAACAAACGATTGCATGCCTGGCTGGTGCCAGCCGAGGGCGTCGAGCCGGCACCAGCGGCGCTCGTCATCCACGGCTGGGGCGGCAACGCCGCGATGATGTTACCGATCGTGCCTGCCTTGCACGCAGCCGGCTTCGCCGTACTGTTGATCGACGCCCGCTGCCACGGTCACAGCGACGAGGACGACTTCACCTCGCTGCCGCGTTTTGCCGAAGACATCGACCACGCGCTGGCCTGGTTGCAGCAGTGCAAACACGCTGACCCGCGACGCATTGCACTGGTCGGGCATTCAGTCGGTGCGGGCGCGGTGCTGCTCGCGGCATCGCGCCGTGACGATGTGTCAGCCGTAGTCAGCCTTGCCGCGTTTTCCCACCCGGTCGCGATGATGCGGCGCTTCCTCGCCCACAAGCGGGTGCCCTTCCTTCCGATTGGCTGGCTCGTGCTGCGTTACGTGGAGCACGTCATCGGCCACCGTTTCGACGACATCGCGCCGGTGACCAGCATCTCCAGGATCCGCTGCCCGACGCTGCTGGTGCACGGCGCCGAGGACACTACAGTGCCTCCCTCAGAGGCCGCCCTGATTCACGCCGCCCGGCGTGGCGAGCATGTACGCCTTCGCATCATCGCCGGCAGCCACGACGACTTCGGCGACCCGAAAGACATCGCTGGCGAGATCGTGGCGCTGACCACTTTTCTGCGCGACGCGCTGAACCGCGCGGGGAACGCCCTGCCCCTGGAGCAGTCCGAAACGAGCGGACAGATCATTTCGCCGCGCAACAG
>NZ_WTVM01000231.1 GCF_012910885.1 Azoarcus taiwanensis
CGGAAAGACTGCCATAACCCCAGGTCGCGGCGAGGAAAGGGGGGTGGTTGGCGTCGGCCGAGCGGCCGTCTTCGTCGCGGTCGCCGACGTACACCGCGCTGGCGGTGTCGATTCGGCAGTCAGCGAGCAGGCGGGCGATCATCGCGGCCTTGTCGGGCAGGCGGGGCTCGAAGAGGTCGAGCGCGTATACGGCATCGAGACAATTTTTTTCCGAGGTGGCGAAGAATCAGGTGGGCGGGGTGCAGCCGTTTGTTGGTCGCGATGGACATCGACAGCCCGCTACCCTTGAGGCGTGCGAGCATTGCGGGGATCCCATCGAAGTCGGACGCCAGCGTCGTTTCGGAGGGGGGGCGCGGTGAGGAGACCGCTCCGGAATCTGCGCATCGGGATGCCCTGTGGTGGGCACCGCAGTCCGCGCTCTGGGCCCGTTCGCGCAGCGCTCGGGACTTGGTCCAGAAGTTGGACCGCTTGCTTGCCCCTCAGCCGAGTGGCGCGTCGTCGCAGGCGTGCGGCGTGCGCGTGGTCGTGCCGGGCGATCGTAGATTGGCCCGGGAGCGGTTTTCTGTCTACTGGGATCAGTTCCCGCGACTGCTTGGCGCAGACGTTTCCCTGATGAACGGCAACCTGGAACTGCTGCTGGTGCCGGAGCGGCTGGTCTGTGCGATGTTCCACTTTCATCTCGCCCACCAAGCAATTGCGATTCCCGTCGGCTTCGTGTCCTCGCATCCGGATCACCTTCGCGCGGCGGGTGCGCTGGTGTCGGGGCGGGTCCGCGTCAAGCCGGGCGCGATCTTGGCCGCGAGGGAGGAGGGCGGCGCGGAGGCAGTCCAAGACCTGGCGGCGCTGATCGAACGGCTATCCAGTCTGGCCATGGCGGCGACCCCGACCAAGGATGGCCGGCCGCGGCTGACCTTGAAGAAATCCATATGAGCTTGGTCTAGCGCTGCGATGTCCCTCGAAGACTTGCCCGCTCTTTCGCAGTCTTGGGTCTGCACGTCCCAAGGCGAAGTGGCAGGATCGCGCCCCAACAAGAAGCCGATTTCGAATTTCGTACTCGAGTATGTGGAATCAGAGACCCAGAAGCGGCTCGCGCTGAGCGAAGGGGAGGTGGTTCCGCTCGGCTTCGATGACCTTGTAGCCCTGCAGGGAAGGCTGCGCGATCCGATAAGTTATCCCCTCAAGGTCCGGGGCGCGCGCGTGGAGTCCAGCGATTTCGACCACATCGATTGTAGCCAACGGCTAACCGTCTCGGCGGATCTTCAAAGCAACCATGGGTCCACGGTGTTGGCACTGGTCAACGGAGGGTGGTTGCCCTCGGGGTTGGCGCTTGACGACGAGATATTGCTGTTGCCAGATCGTTGCACAGTGGCGGCGATTCGAAGTCGCTTTGTGGGTGGGGCTCGTAAGGACGGGCTGAAGGACGACTTCCTGGAATTTGCGCGAGGCAAGCGCCTGCGGATCAATCCGATGTTGTATGCGATGGAGGGGAAGTCAGGGCGTCTCAATCCGACTGAGTCCGAACTCTCGGAACTGTTTGATCGTGCCGCAGAGAAGATTCTGGAGGCGCTGCCCAACGCTGTCGTGTTTCCGGAGAAGGTTCACGTTATGCGGGGGGCGATGGGGCTGCTTAACGACATGGCGGATGGATTCGCTGCGCGGCAGCGCTTTCTCGTCAAGGCGGCGCCGCTGATTGCCACGCCGGTGCGCCACGCAAATCTTCAAAGGGTTTGGCTCCAACTGATGGACCTGCGTGAGCGTTACGGCGTGCCGAAGGCGTCAATGCTCGTATGCGCACTATTGAGCGCGAGTGCCGCTCGCCCCGCAATGAATCCGGCTCAGGCCTTGTTGAAGCCAAGGCGTAACTACACGGATAAGAACGCATTCAACGCGCTTGCTGATCTTCGGGCCCTCGACCTGTTGATCGCGGCCGGAGCTGACTCTCCAGAACAGAGGGTGGCACTGCTGACCGAGGATCGCGCGCTTGCATTGTACTGGACCGGTTTGCAGATCAACAGCCTTCGACGGGATGGTTCGAATATCCACTATGCGATCAATCCGCACCGGGCTCTGTTCGGGCGCTTGAGCGAGCAGGAGCAGTCCAATCTGTGGCGGCTCACCCATGGCCTTTAGGATCGTAGCCGTCAAGGCAGGGGAGGCGCCGAGTCGCATCAGTCGAGGCCTCGTGTCCGATCGCCGTCGATTTGGCACACTTGGCGCTCGATTGATGACGAGTACGCTGTGTGTCCGAAGTGATGCTCCGCTGCCCTATGTTCCCTCGGTCAATTTCAGGTAGGGGTTGTTGGCGGGTAGCTGTTCGAAGATCTCCCCCGGTGAATTGAGCAGATAGCCGTGCAGCCGCCGCGACTTGCGCGGCCCCGTCACCTCGCAGGTCCAGATGTTCAGACCGTTGGGCTGTTTGCGGTGTAGCTGCAGGCGTTCGAAGCGCTTCTGCACCCATTGCCAGTCGGCGAGTTGGGCTTCCTTGGCCTGTTTCGCCGCCATGGGGTGCTCCTGCGCGTAGCGCTGGAACACGCCGGGGCTGACCAGGTAGGCGGTGTCGGCCACGGTGTGCACCAGGGCCTTGGCGTCGTTGATCAAGAG
>NZ_WTVM01000232.1 GCF_012910885.1 Azoarcus taiwanensis
TGAAGTGGCACCGCTCGGCGTGCTCGCCCTGCTTGCCGGCGTTGAACTCGGACACCGGGCGGTGGTAGCCCATGACGCGCGTCCAGACTTCGCAGCGCTGGCGTTCGTGGTCCTGCAGGGGGAGGTGTTCGGTAGTCGGGGACATGGTCGCTCCTTAGGTTGTGGGTAAGAGAATCAGTGGGCCTGCCCGCGGCGGGCGAGGAGTTCCTCGTCGCACTTGGGGCAGAACTCGTGTTCACCTGCGAGATAGCCGTGCTTCGGGCAGATCGAGAAGGTCGGCGTCACGGTGATGTAGGGCAGACGGAAGCGGGTGAGCGCGGTGCGCACGAGCTGCCGGCAGGCCTCGGGGGTGGAGATGCGCTCGCGCATGTAGAGGTGCAGCACGGTGCCGCCGGTGTAGCGGGTCTGCAGGTCGTCCTGGCGCAGCAGCGCCTCGAAGGGGTCGTCGGTGAAGCCCACCGGTAGCTGCGAGGAGTTGGTGTAGTAGGGCTGCTCCGCGGTGCCGGCCTGCAGGATGCCGGGCCAGCGCTTGCGGTCTTCCCTGGCGAAGCGGTAGGTCGTGCCTTCGGCCGGGGTGGCCTCCAGGTTGTAGAGGTTACCGGTCGCCTCCTGGTAGTCGCGCATCTTGTCGCGCAGCCGGTCGAGCAGGCGCAGCGCCAGGGCGTGGCCTTGCGGATCGGTGATGTCGTGTTCGCCGCGGCTGAAGTTGCGCACCATCTCGTTGATGCCGTTCACCCCGATGGTCGAGAAGTGGTTGCGCAGCGTACCAAGGTAGCGCCGGGTGTAGGGGAAGAGGCCGTCGTCCATCAGCCGCTGCACGACCTTGCGCTTGATCTCCAGGCTGTCGCGGGCCATGTCGGCGAGGCGGTCGAGCTGCGCGAAGAGCGCCGCTTCATCGCCCGCATGCACATGGCCGAGGCGTGCGCAGTTGATCGTCACCACACCGATCGAGCCGGTCTGTTCGGCCGAGCCGAACAACCCGTTGCCGCGTTTGAGGAGCTCGCGCAGGTCGAGCTGCAGGCGGCAGCACATCGAGCGGACATGGTTCGGCTTCATGTCCGAGCTGAGGAAGTTCTGGAAGTACGGCAGACCGTACTTGGCGGTCATCGCGAACAGGCGCTCGGCGTTGTCCGACTCCCACGGAAAATCCGGGGTGATGTTGTAGGTCGGGATCGGGAAGGTGAACACCCGTCCGCGTGCGTCGCCCGCGGTCATCACCTCGATGTAGGCGCGGTTGATCAGATCCATCTCGGCCTGCAGATCGCCGTAGCGGAAGAGCATCTCCTCGCCGCCGATCACCGGCACCTGCTCGCGCAGATCCTCCGGGCACACCCAGTCGAAGGTGAGATTGGTGAACGGGGTCTGGGTGCCCCAGCGCGAGGGCACGTTGAGGTTGTAGATGAACTCCTGCAGACCCTGGCGCACCGCCTCGAAGGACAACCCGTCCTTGCGCACGAAGGGCGCGAGGTAGGTGTCGAAGGAGCTGAACGCCTGCGCCCCGGCCCATTCGTTCTGCAGGGTGCCGAGGAAGTTCACCATCTGCCCCAGCGCACTGGAGAAATGCCGCGGCGGCGTCGCTTCCGGCTTGCCCGGCACGCCGTTGAAGCCTTCGAACAGCAACTGGCGCAGCGACCAGCCCGCGCAGTAGCCGCACAGCATGTCGAGGTCGTGTACGTGCAGGTCGGCGTCGCGATGCGCCTGGCCAATCTCGGGCGGATACACGTGCGACAGCCAGTAGTTGGCTACCACCTTGCCCGAGACGTTGAGGATCAGCCCGCCCAGCGAGTAGCCCTGGTTCGCATTGGCGCGCACGCGCCAGTCGGAGCGGCCGACGTATTCGTCCACCGCGGCGGCGACGTCGACCAAAGTACGGTGGTCCTCACGTAGGCGCCGGTGCTGGTCGCGGTAGGCGACGTATGCGCGGAAGGTGGCGAGATGGTTCGCATCGACCAGGGTCTGTTCGACCACGTCCTGCACCTGCTCGACGCTCGGCGCCGAACCACCATGGCGATGGCGCAACACCTTGAGCACGCGAGCGGTCAGCAGCTGCGCCTCGTCGTCGTCGAACTCTCCGGACGCGGCACCAGCGCGGGTCAGCGCCGAGGCGATACGCGCCGGCTCGAAAGGGGTGTCGCGACCGTCGCGCTTGACGATGCGCGCGGGCAGCGCTGGCGACGCCGCGTTCGGCCTGCGGTCTACAACGCTTTCGGATTCGTTCGAGTACAAAGCGGTTCTCCTGGTCGGGGGGCGGAGAACCGAAGACGCAGGAGCAATACCGGGCGGGTTTCGCCTCGGGCAGGACCCGTCGTGACGGACGACTTGCGCACGGCGACCAGCAACATGCTCGAACCTCTCTCCGGGGACACCCCGCCCCATCGTTGGTGGAAAGACGTTGAGGCAGGTCTCCTGGCTCTCGACTCGGACACGCTTGGTCGGCCTTCCCGGACAGCAGCCAGTGGCACGGGTGACGAAGCGCTCGTCGATCACAGTTGCGGGGGCAGCTCCGGTTTTGAGGTCATCGACCCGGTACCGGATTCCCTTTCAATCCCCGGAAGGGGAACCATCAACG
>NZ_WTVM01000233.1 GCF_012910885.1 Azoarcus taiwanensis
TCGAAGAGAAAACGGGGCGACACCGCAGAGAAAAGCGGTGATTTGCCGGAGAAATTGAACCGAGTTCGGTCGCTGTCATTGTTTGGCGGCGGGATTCAACGAAAACCTCGCGTTATTCGAGGTGCCCTTAACATCCAAACGCAGCAGTCGCAATACGTGGCTTCTGTGTCTTACATTGGGACTAATGCAACCACTGGTGTTATCCGAGCCGTGGCTCAAGGTGATCCGCGCATTACCGGCGCTAACATTGAACTAGAAGGAACCTATGTTGCTGCAACCGGCCAAGTGACTTGGGTATGCGGTGGTAGCATTGACACGAAGTATCTCCCGGCCAGCTGCCGTTAATGCGTGACTGACAGTTAGCGTATCCGAAAAGAGCCAGTGCCAAGGGGCGCTGGCTCTTTTCATTGAATGCTGGTATCTGGTCTCTGTGAATCTGCGCGCGTAGTTCATAATCCGAAACATGTATAAATATTGCGACGGCATTAATGATCGGGGGGGGCAAAAAATATTCGATCGGAGTCTCTGGTGCTCGATTGCCGCAGTCGTGATAGCGTGCGCTTGGTTGTTGCCAAATCATCATCTGCCTTGGCTTTCATTTCATTCGGACGCCTGGATTGCTGTCAGCTTAGCTGTCGTCACCGGTGTGTTATTAGTATTTAATAGAGCGAGAGTCTATTGGACTAAAACTGCTTTCGTTGTGCTGTTAGCAATCGCCTTGGTGTTCGGCCAGTATTTTTTTGGAGCGATTATTTTCGCCGGGGATATGTGGGTGTCGCTCCTCTATCTTGGTGGTTTACTCGTCGCACTGCTGATTTCCGACTCGCTTGTTCGTCAGCGACAGTGGTTGCTTGTCGACGTTCTCTTCGGTGCTATCGGTGTAGCAGCGATCATATCGGTTGGATTGCAGCTATATCAGTGGTTCGGGATGACACGATTCGGAGCAGTGACAGATATATGGGTCCTCGATCTAGTTGGTGGTAGACCCTATGCAAACCTGGGACAACCGAATCAACTCGCTACGCTGCTTGTATGGGGGCTTGTAGCCATAGGTTGGGCAGCGCTGAGGGGTGTCGTGCGGACGGGTGTCTTTCTGATGTGCAGCACCTTTATCCTTTTTGGGTTGGCTCTGACTCAGTCTAGAACTGCTTGGCTAGTAGTTATCTGTCTTGTTGTCGGAGCATGGATTTTCCGAAGGGCATGGTCGAATTCTCGGACGCCGTTACTGATAACCGTTCTTGGCGGCTTGTTCTTTCTTTTCGTATTCTCTATCGAGCCCATTAGTCGGTTGCTATATCTAGAGGGTTATGATTTAGGGGGGCGTGCTTCTGCTGGGCTTGTGGTTCGCCCGCTTGCATGGTGGATGTTTCTCGATGCTATATTTGCTGCGCCCTGGTTTGGTTACGGCTGGAATCAGACGCTGCTGGCGCAGGTTGCAGTGATTGATTCACACGAAAAGCTGTATGGACTCTCTTTTTCGCAAGCACACAATCTTCTCGTCGATCTATTGGTGTGGACCGGTATTCCGCTTGGTTTAATGCTGATTGTAGCTTTAGTTGTTTGGTACATTCATGTTTTCAAAAAGATTGAAAGCGAGATGCAGGTGCTATTGTTGTTCGCCGTGACTACGGTGGGAGTGCACGCGATGCTTGAGTTCCCATTGCATTATGCGTACTTTCTTCTGCCTACCGGCGTTTTTGTGGGGTCTTTGTGTGGGAGTCTCCAGCAGCGCGCTCTATTCGTTTTGAACTGGAAGGCAGTTGCTTTCATATGGCTGGTCTGCGCCTTGGGCTTGGCGATAACGGTTCACGAGTATCTAAAAATAGAAGAGAATTTCTTTGCTTTGCGCTTTGAAATGCGGCGTATCGGAACTGGGGGGGCGGCAGCTACACCAGAAGTGTTTATGCTTGATCAGCTGCGAGAAAATTTAAGGTTTGCGAGGCTTGAAATTGACGATGGCGTTGATGGAGAGAATCTTGCTTGGATGAGGCGCGTTGTAAATCGTTACCCAAGTGCGTTGAATATGACTAAGTTCTCAGAAGCCCTGGGACGAGGCGGGGAGCACGAAGAGGCAACCTACTGGTTGGGCCGCATATGCATGCTAGTTTCCGAAGACGAGTGCGCTATTGCACAAAGAGTTTGGTTAGCGCGCCAAGAGGAAGTTGGGGAGTTGGCAGGTATTCAGTGGCCACCCGAGTTCGATAGCGAAGGAAATCGGGGTCAAGGAAATCGGGTAGAGTAGAGAACTGGCTCGTCGATCCCGTAGGTCAAACCTATCCGTTGCCGCCCCTTTCGTCTGGCGGTGCCTCAATAGTCCGGCCGTAGTTCCAGTCACCAGTCCTCCCTCATCAAACCGTGCATGCGGTTCTCCCGCACACGGCTTTCCGATGTTCTTCACGCCAAGGCATGAGGAAAGGAAAGGGGTCAGGCCTAGCTTCGTAGCACGAGCCTAGCCTCACCCTGAAAGCCCGCGTCGGTTACGTCAGGGGGGCTATCATTCTTCCGATGCAACCAGCCGCTCAACTCGCCCGCCTCAGGCC
>NZ_WTVM01000234.1 GCF_012910885.1 Azoarcus taiwanensis
GTCAACCACCGGTTGCCAGCGTCCGAGCAGGCTAACCAGCAACACGAGAAACACGCAGCACCAGATGATGCGGTGAATGAGGACTTCCCACGAGGGGATGCCTTCGAACAGCGAGAAGAACAGTGGAAAGCAGCCCCAGATACCATAAGCTGCGAGCCCGTAGGCGACACCTCGTCCTGCTTCGGCACGATCACTTGCTGGGTTCAATTGGGGATCTCCCGGTCTTTCGGACAACGCACGCACTCAACACTGCTTACAAGCGCCCGAAATGCGCCACCGAAAACGCGACTCGCGCATCCACATCCACGCCTTCGGGCTGACTTTCGACCAGCTCGAGTCTCCCCCCAAGCCCCTCTCCATTCGCCATCTGGATCGCGAGCCCTGGACGTGCATTGAGCTCGAGGAGCATCGGACCGTGATTCTTGTCGATGACCAGATCGGCACCAATGTAACCGAGACCGGTCATCTCGTAACATGCGGCAGCTAGCCTGAGCAAGCCGTGCCAGTCCGGAATCTCCAGTTTGTCGAGCTTCCGGCCGGTATCCGGATGCACCTCGACCGGTCGGTCGAACTGCACCGCAAAAAGTGCGCGCCCGGTCCCAATGTCGAGCCCGACACCGACCGCGCCCTGATGCAGATTGGCTTTTCCGTCCGACGCCGCGGTCGACAGCCGGATCATCGCCATCACCGGATAGCCCCTGAACACGATCACCCGAATATCGGGCACGCCTTCGTAAGTGTAGTCGGCAAACCTGTCGTCGAATCGGATGAGCGACTCGATCATTGCCACGTCTGGCGAACCCGCCAGCGAATACAGCCCGGACAGGATATTCGACACATCCCGTTCCAGATCCTCGATGCTCAGCGTCGCACCGCTCGGCTTTCGGTAGATACCCTGGGCGTGGTCCTCGATCACGAGGATGCCCTTTCCGCCGCTACCCTTGGCCGGTTTGATGACAAAACCGGCATGTTCGCGAACCAGCCCCGCGACACGTCGAACCTCGAATTGCGAGGTGATGGTGCCGATCAGTTCCGGGCTGGTGACGCCGTGCTCATGCGCCAAGAGCTTGGTCTTGAGCTTGTCGTCCACCAACGGGAACAGGCTGCGCCTGTTATATCGGGCAATGAAGTGGATGTTTCGGCGATTCATGCCAATCACGTGGCGCGAACGCAGCTCGGAAGGCCTGGCCCACATTCGGCTTACCTTCGCACCATGGGTTTGAAACGGCGCAATTCGAGCAGTCGATAACCCGTGTAGTTGCCGAGCAGCAGGATCAACGCCATCAGGATGAACTGCACCCCGAGGAAGTTGAAGGTGATGTGGCGTATCCAAGGGTTGGTCATCGCCAGATAGGCGATCACCGCGGTCAGCAGACTGCCACCACCCTGTATCAACACCTCGCGCGGCCCCTCCTCTTCCCACAGAATCGACATCCGCTCAATGGTCCACGACAGGATGATCATCGGGAAGAAGGTAATCGTCAGGCCGGCATTGAGCCCGAACCGATAGGACACGACCGAGAACACCGAAATGATGGCGATCACGGTAATGATCACCGCCGACACTCGCGCAACCAGCAACAGGTTGAGATGCGACAGGTAGTTTCGGATCACGAGCCCGGTCATGACCACGAGCAGGAAGCCGATCAGGCCGGTCAGCAAGGTTGTCTGGATGAAAGCCAGCGCGATCAGTACCGGCATGAAGGTACCCGAGGTCTTGATCCCCACCAGAATCCGCAACATGACCACAATCAGCGCACCGATCGGGATCAGCAGAATCGTGCGAAACAGAGATTGCTCTTCCAGCGGCAGACTGTGGATTGAAAGCCCGAGCAGGGATGCGTCTGCCGGCCGCTGGGCGATACTCTCGCTCGCGGACTGCAACTGCCGGATCATCGCAAAGCTCACGGTCGACCGACGTCCGCCCTCGACCTGCAGCACCGGTGCATCGCCCGCATGCCACAACAACAAGCGCTCGGGCTTGCCCTGACGTCCGCTGGCGGGGTCGAAAATCGCCCATTCGTCACCCTTGTACACCTGCAACCATGTCGTCAGGTTCTGGCGACGCCGCCCGTCCTCGAGCATCAGACCGCTGATCTGGCGCGCCGGGACCCCGGCCTGGTTGAGCATTCGCACCAGGAGTTCAGTGAGGTCGTACTGAGTCAATAGCAATCGCGCGTTCTCGCCCTGGGTGGGGCCGGTCAGTTCGCGGATCAGCTCACTTGCCAGTGTGTAGGGGTCGGCGGAACGTTGATAGGCACGAGTGAGCACGGCCTCGGCCGCGGTATCGAAGGGCGACTGCCACAGGCGATCCTGACGCAGCGGGGGCGGCGGAATCTCCGCGCGAGGCTCCCCGGGGGCAACCAGAAAGCTTGCGGAGTAATACAGATGCTGACTCCCCTGCGCTGCGCGGATAGACCATCGCGCCACGCGCGAGTCCGCAGTTTCGACGAAGGTCAGCCCATAGCCGGATGAGGCTGTGTGCTCGCCGAGCAGGCGATAGCCC
>NZ_WTVM01000235.1 GCF_012910885.1 Azoarcus taiwanensis
CGACCAATCCCGCCGCCTTCAGCAACTGGTCGAGCTGAATGGTTTCTCCACGAACTTCGAATCTGATCCCTGCCATACGCTTATCCTGAGGCTACCCACCATGACGCAGCAGCATACAATAAGCGCATGAGACCGCACGACGCCGATTCGAACGATCTGTCCGCACTCGACCCAGCCATGATCGACCGGGTCATCGCTCAAGCCCGCGTCGATGGTGTGTTGCTCGAGATCGAGACCGAACAGGAGTGGATTGAAGACAAGGGCATTCCGTTCATCGTTCGCTGGATCACATCACTTGTATCGAAGGATGCCGCGCGTGCACGTGCCGCAGGAGAGAAGCGAGCAGCTTTCAACCCCTTTCTTCCCCCCGATCCGAAGCTCATCATCGGTGACCTGGGTCCGGATCATCGGGTCGTACTCAACAAATATCCGGTCATTCAGCGGCATCTGCTCATGGTCACGCGTCGATTCGAGCCCCAGACCGCAGCACTGCACGAGAGCGATTTTCGGGCTCTCGCGCTCACACTGGCGCGGCTGGGTGGGCTTGGTTTCTACAATGGCGGCAGCGAAGCCGGGGCGAGCCAGCCACATAAGCACCTTCAGTGGATTCCCGCCACGCCGGGTGGTGCCGGCCTCACCCGCTTCACCGATCGGCTGTCTGCGGCACCGCTACTCGAACCGCATCACCGATCCGGCTTGCCCTGGCGGCACGCCTTCGTACGCCATGCCGGCCCATTGGGCGTCAACGCAGAGCAGCTGCAGCAGGCGTTTCTGCTCGCCTGCGAGGCAACCGGCCTGCCACCCGCAGCCGACCCGATGCCGCCCTACAACCTGCTCGCGGACAGCCAGTGGTTACTCGTCGTGCCGCGCAGCCGGGAGCAGCACGAGGGCATCTCCGTCAACGCACTCGGTTACGCTGGCTCGCTGTTCGTGCGCCGCCCCGAGCAGATCGACCTGGTGCGACGAATCGGCCCACTGGACCTGCTCACTGCAGTTGCGACCTGACGCGTCTGTTCAGGCGGCCTCGGAAAATTCAAGCGGCACCAGCGCCGGCAAGCCGATCTTCGCGCGTAGTTCGTCGCATTTGGGGTTCGGCGTGCCGTCTTCGAAATACACCGGAAACTCGCGGCACGGTGTCGGCCGGTTCTCGTAGATCGTGCAACTCACCGCCTTGCCTACTTCACCGGCCAACGCGCTGCAGCGACGCGGCACATCGTTGCTGCCCTTCATGCAACGCAGGTGATGCGTGAGCTTCTCGGTCATCGCCGACGGGACGAAGCCTCCCGGCGCATCGTCTGCCTCGGCCCAATAGAAGGAGATACGGAAGTGCGTGCAGCAAATGCCGCAGTCGAGACAAGGATTCGGGTCGCTCATGATCCAACACACGCAAAGAGTAGACGCACCCACCGGATCGAGATCGCCCCGACCGCCACAGCGAGAGTGCTGTTTGCGTCTGCTGGACCATACGCCCGACAACATGGACAGCGCGCAAACGCCGGACTGGCGTCAGGGCGCGCCGCCAAAGGCGCGATGGGCTGATAGCCAACGGCTGCGGCGGCGAGATTCTAGCCGTACGCGAAGCTGGATGGAACAGAAATTTTTACTGCTTAATCCATATGTTGTGGCAAATATTATTGCCACGCATAGAGCAGGCGTCAATCGTTCGACAAGGGAGACAAACCGTGTCGGGCACGGGCACGATCGCAGGCTGGATCTCCAATGCCGAGCGCGGCATATGGCGCGAACTCCCGGCACGGTGACGGTCGCGCCTCGTAGATCCGGCAGCGCACACCGCAACCGATCTCGCCTTCGAGCGCGACACACCGCGGCGAGGTCGCGTCGGTACCCCGCATTCGCATCAGACTCGCGGTCACCGGAACCGCGAACGCCTCCGGCACCCCCGGCGACTCCGGACCACTCAGTTCCGATACGTGGAAATCCACCCTGAACGCGGCGCAACATGCCCCGCAGCGGCTGCAGTAATCGAGTCCGGCCATGCGTCATCCATCCCTTCGCTGCGCGCAGACTGATGGCGAAGCGACGCCATTTCCCAGGTCGTGGCCGACGCGATAAAGCGTCTGACCCGAGTCCCGATACTTGCGTTCGAAGGGCGTCAGTGGCTGCTCAGCTTCAAATGCCTCCCAGTCAACCCGCGAGCCGGTCGCGATCGACAACGCCAGCGCAAACTCTTCGATGTACACCGACCAGTTGCTTCGACATTCCAGCACGCCACCCAGTGCCGGGATGAACGGAAACACCGGATGCGCGTGCCATCGTCGCCCCAAATGGCCGATCTTGGGCCATGGATTCGGATACAGAACGAAATGTCGCGCAAGCCGCAAGCCGGAATCGTGGAACAGACGCCACAAATCCACCAGGTCGGCTCGCACGAAGACCATGTTCTGCGGCAACAGGGCATCAGGATAAGGC
>NZ_WTVM01000236.1 GCF_012910885.1 Azoarcus taiwanensis
ACCATCGGTTACGGACTGCCGGACTTCGCAGAGGAACTCAACTACGGAGTCGATCTATCAACCATCTGAGGGTGGTATCAGATTGATGGGGTGAAGGTGCCCCATCAACCATTAAATCCGTATACCCCTGTTCCTGAACGGTCTCGTGGAGCGACAACGCACCATTCAACACGCTGGACGATTCAACCACCGCATCTTCATCACCAATTGCAGGGTAAAACCCCACGAACTCAACGCCCCTCTTTACCGGATAGTGCAACGAGTGCTCTACATCGGCCGCCTCCTGACCGGTTCCGATGATCAGCACGCGTGGCATGAACATCGAGGCAGCCACTCTGCGATTGACCACCCCACGCATGACCAGAATCAGCCCCAACAACACAATCGCCGAGAGCTCGAAATTGGGCGGAGCCGCCTCGGGCCAGGGGAGCAGCTGAAATACGACGAACGCGACAGGAACGCTCACTACGACGGCGATTGTCGTACGGACGGCGGACTCACGACCGGTCAGCCCGCTACCAGGTAGGCGATACAGACCGAGTACGCTGTTCAGCAGAATCATCACGACCGCGAACAGCAAGGACAGCGGCGCTATGCCGATCCAGTCGATTTCCCCGCCATTCAGCCGAAACGCGGAGACTGCCAGCACGGCGACGAACAACAGCCCAACATCAAACAGCGCCTGCTGAAGCGTATGCGTCGGGAAGTAGTGGTTGAAGACCTTGAGCATGTGTTTGGTCCAGGGGTCGAGTTCGCGAAGTGCCGCAGACTCTGCGCCGATGATCAAGCGATCATCCCGCATGTCTGCGATCTTTATAGAAGCTCCCAAATATATGTTAGCCGGCTGCCAAACCACGCTCCGTTAAGTGCGTCACGCATGCAAGTGGGCTGTGAGTACCTTCAATTTCGAGCTTGGCCTCCTCATTCTTCTCCGACACGCGCCACCGCCCCTCTCAGTGACGGCAACGACCTCCCTTCAGAGATGAAGGCCTCGCCCAATGCCTTCATCATACGCCGGTTGAACATCCCACTCTAGTGGTTTACCTAGCAGATCATGGGGTATGACGAAGGCGATGGATTGTCGTGCAGGGCAAAGCGCGAACCGCAACGATAGCAGTCGCTATCAGGAAAATGTGCAACACTACCTGGCGCCACTAGCCGCGATTCCGTGTCCCGGCTTTTGCGAAGCAGACCGCTAGTCCCTTGAAAGGGAATCCGCCAGAGCTCGCCCCAGCCAAAGCACCGCATCATTCGACTCAGGGATGAGCTTGCCCAAGGTCAAGAAACCGTGCACCACGCCAGAGACGTTCAGACACCTCACCCTGCAGCCCTCCGTTCGCGCTCGATCAGCGAAGGCCAGACAATCATCGGTCAAGGGGTCGTACTCAGCCGTCAGCATGCTGATGTCAGGCAACGCTCCGAGCGAAGTTGCCCGCATCGGCGAAAGCCGCCAATCATCGGGCGAAGCGTCACCAAGATAACGACTGAAGAACCACTGCAGGCTTTCCCGATCCAGAAAGTAGCCATCCGCAAAACGCTCTCGCGAAGGGCGCGAGCTGATCAACTCCGTGCATGGATAGACCAGGAGCAAATGCCGTGGCGGCGGCAGGCCTTTCTCAGCTGCACTCAACGCGAGCACGATGCTGAGATTTCCTCCAGCACTGTCACCGCCCACCGCAATCCTTTCGGCATCGACCAGGATAGAGTCGGCGTTCTCCAGCGCCCAGCGGTAGGCGATCAGCGCATCCTCTAGGCCGGCCGGGAACGGATTCTCCGGGGCCAATCTGTAATCGACAGACATGATGGCGCAACCGCTGGTGTTTGCGAGTTGCCGACACAGCACATCGTAGCTCGCAACGTCGCCCACGCACCAACCACCACCGTGCAGGAAGACGAGTAGCGGCAGCACACGCCCCGTGCCGCTATCCAAAGGACGGTAATAGCGAGCCAACAGCACCGAACCATCGCCCCGGGGAATCGGCACCTCGAGTGTCGAGGCCACTGCAGGCACGACAGGGCGAAACGCGTAGACGAGCTTCTCGAAGGAATGCCTGGCCTGCTCTACTGACAACTCATGAAAACGCGGCGCCCCCACCCGGTAAACCATCTCGAGCAGGCGTTGAATCTCAGGTTTCAGGGCCATTGACGGGATCCAGCGTCTCGACGCTTATGAAAACCCCGTGATCTTACGCGATGCAGGTCGCTGCCCGTCACTGAGAGATGTATTTGTTGTTGTAGACGGTCTCACCCCCGGTCTTTTGGACGCGGGGGTGAGTGAGTGTGGTTAGTCTGACGATGACCTACTTTCGCACAGGCAATCTGCACTATCATCGGCGCGGTCACGTTTCACTGTCCT
>NZ_WTVM01000237.1 GCF_012910885.1 Azoarcus taiwanensis
GTGTTGGTCGGTGCGACCATCGTCGGCAGCATGGCGACCGTCTGGCATGGACAGGTCAATCCGCCGCGGCCGGGTCGCTTGCGCGAGTGGCGTTACGGTGAGGGTGAGGGCGAGGTTGCGCTCGCCAAGGGAGCCGAGATGGGTCGCTTTCTGCTCGGCTCGACAGTGGTGATGCTGTTTCCGCGCGACGCGCTGGCGTTCGAACCGGCGTGGGCGCCTGGCGGCGCAGTCCGCATGGGTGAACCGATGGGCTTCAAACCCTGAAGTCTCGGGTGTCAGCGCCCGGCTTTCTCGCTCGGCGCGGCGCTCAGTGCGGCGTACTCGGCAAGCGCTTCGCGCGACCAGGTGATCCAGCTCTGTTCGTAGAGAATGCCGGCCTTCAGGATGAGATGCATGATGCGGGCCTTGCGTGATGTGCGTCGGTCAGGCGGGAAGTCCTGCGCCTCGATCGCGCGATAGGCACGCAGCTTCTCCACGTGCAGCGCCATGCGACGCGCTATCTCCTTCTCAACGTACAGCGGCCCGGCAACTGCATCTGCGCGCAGTCGCACCATCAGTTCGTCGCGCAGCGGTTGCAAAGGGGCTTCCTCACCGGCCCAGCGCAGCAACTCGTCCTTTCCGGCCGGCTGCACTTCGTAGCTGCGGCCGCGACCGCCATCCTCGACCGGGGTCGACGTGACCCAGCCGGCGCCTTCCATGCGCGCGAGTTCGCGGTAAATCTGCTGATGGGTCGCGTGCCAGAAAGGGCTGATGGCTTTGTCGAATCGGCGAGCGAGTTCGAACCCGGTCGCAGGCTGTTCCAGTAGCGAAGTGATCAGGGCGTGGGCGAGAGACATGGCCGGAGTCTAGCGGCTGATCATGCAGCAATGCAACCAGTTGCATCAGGCGGGCAGGTCGACTAAATTGTGCAACGAGTTGCATTGAGCACAAACATAAATCTCGCCGGCCTCGTTTCGAGCCGGCATGGTCACAGGAGACGCCCATGACTGCCTACCCCCATCTGCTGCAACCGCTCGATCTCGGCTTCACGACGCTGCCCAATCGCGTGCTGATGGGCTCGATGCACGTCGGCCTGGAGGAGGTCGAAAACGGCTTTGAGCGCATGGCAGCGTTTTACGCGGAACGTGCCAAGGGGGGGGTCGGGCTGATCGTGACCGGCGGGATCTCACCCAACGATGAGGGCCGTCCGTTTCCGGGTGGTGCCCGCCTGGTCGATTCCGCAGAGGCCGCGCGCCACCGTCTTGTGACCGATGCAGTCCATCGCGAGGGGGGCCGTATCGCGATGCAGATCCTGCATTTCGGCCGCTATGCCTATCACCCCGAGCTGGTCGCGCCCAGCGCCATTAAGGCGCCCATCGCACCGTTTCCGCCGCGCGCGCTGAGCAGCCAGGATGTGGAGCGCACCATTGACGACTTCGTCGGTTGCGCCTCGCTTGCGCAGGAGGCAGGTTACGACGGCGTCGAGATCATGGGCTCCGAGGGCTATCTCATCAACGAGTTCATCAGCGCCGCGACCAATCAGCGCGACGACGAGTGGGGTGGGGATTACGCGAACCGCATTCGCTTCCCGGTCGAGATCGTGCGCCGGGTGCGCGAGCGTGTCGGCAAGGAGTTCATCATCATATTTCGTCTGTCCATGCTCGACCTGGTAGAGGGCGGTTCGACCTTCGACGAGGTGGTGCAACTGGCCAAGGCAATTGAGCAGGCGGGTGCGTCGTTGATCAACACTGGCATCGGCTGGCATGAGGCACGTATTCCGACCATCGCAACCTGTGTGCCCCGCGCGGCCTTCACCTGGGTCACCAAGAAGCTGCGCGGTGAAGTGGGGATTCCGCTGATCACCACCAACCGGATCAATACCCCCGAGGTGGGCGAGCAACTGATCGCGGATGGCCATGCCGACATGGTGTCGATGGCACGCCCGTTTCTCGCGGACGCGATGTTCGTGGCAAAGGCGGCGGCGGGTAAGGCCGACGAGATCAACACCTGCATTGCGTGCAACCAGGCCTGTCTCGATCACACCTTCAAGGGCAAGATTACCTCCTGTCTGGTCAACCCCCGGGCCTGTCACGAGACCGAACTGCGTATCGCGCCGACGACTGTCAAGCGTCGCATCGCGGTGGTCGGTGCCGGGCCGGCAGGGCTGGCCTTCGCGACCACTGCCGCGCAGCGTGGTCACGCGGTGACCCTTTTCGAGGCGTCGGACCGCATTGGTGGTCAGTTCAATATCGCGATGCGCATTCCGGGCAAGGAGGAGTTCGCCGAGACGCTGCGTTATTACGGTCGCCTGATCGAGCGCAGTGGAGTCGAGCTGCGCCTCAATCATCGTGTCGGCGCCGCCGAGCTGGTCG
>NZ_WTVM01000238.1 GCF_012910885.1 Azoarcus taiwanensis
GGTCGGGCGGGCGGCACAGGCCAACGCTTCAACCTGGGTGAGATCACGGTCACCCGTGCTGCGATGAGGCTCGACAACGGTATCGTTGGCCACGCCTACGTCGCAGGCCGCGACAAGCGCAAGGCAGAGCTCGCCGCGCTTTTCGACGCAATCCTTCTGTCCGGCATGGAGCACGACAGGCTCACACGCGAATTGATCGAACCGCTGATTGAGGCCCGACGCCGAACCCGGGAAACGAACTCACGCAAAGCTGCTGCGACGCGGGTGAATTTCTTCACGATGGTTCGCGGAGAAGACTGATGACCCTCCGGAACGCGATTGCCGCCGGGTTTGCCGATCCGGTACATGACGCTCAACAAGTCTTTCGCAATGCGCTTGAAGCCCTTTCCCGTCCCGGTCGCGTGCAGACTCTTCCCGCCTTGGCCGAGGCGATCCCCGGTCTGCAACCCGCGGCTGCCGCCATTGCGCTGACCTTGGTCGACTTCGAAACACCGGTGTGGCTGTCTCCCGCATGCCGGGCTGCAGCCGACTTTCTTCGCTTCCATTGTGGTTGCACCATCGTTGCCGAGCCAGCGGCAGCCTGCTTTGCCTTCGCCTCCGGTTGGAATGAAGTGCCGCCCTTCGACTGCTTCAACCTTGGTGACGACGTCGAACCGGAAAGCTCCACCACACTCGTCGTCGAAGTCGAGAGGCTCGAGAAGTCAGAATCACTGGTGCTGACCGGCCCGGGCATCGAACAGCGGCAACGCCTTGCGACTGGCGCGATTCCCGCCGAGCGAATCGCCGAAAGAACCGCCCTTCAGGTGCTGTTTCCTCGCGGCATCGACCTTTTCCTGACCCATGACCGGCAGGTCTGTGGCCTGCCGCGGACCACGCGTGTCCAGATCCTAGGGAGCGAAGCATGTATGTCTCGGTAAAGGGTGGCGAACAAGCCATCGATAACGCTCATCGCTGGCTTGCCGAATCACGCCGGGGCGACACCTCGGTGCCGGAGCTGAGCATCGAGCAGATTCGGGGCCAGCTCGCCGGCAGTGTCGACCGCGTCATGGCGGAAGGCTCGCTGCATGACCCGGAACTCGCGGCGTTGGCGATCAAGCAGGCCGGCGGCGATCTCATCGAAGCCGTCTTCCTGCTGCGCGCATTCCGCAGCACGCTCCCCCGCTTCGGTGCGGCCGAACCGCTCGACACCTCGCGCATGGCGATCCGGCGTCGAATCTCGGCCACCTTCAAGGACGTGCCTGGTGGCCAGGTACTCGGCCCCACCTTCGACTACACCCACCGCCTGCTCGATTTCGCGCTTGCCGCCGGCATGGAGCCGTCGGAGGCTGCCCTCGCTAGCGAACCCTTGATGGCCGAGATGCCACGTGTAGCCGACCTGCTGGGCGCCGACCAGCTCATCGAACCGGAAGTACCCGACGACGACGCACCGGTTGGCGACCTGACCAGAGACCCCTTCCGTTTTCCGGTCGAGCGCGACGTGCGCCTGCAGGCACTGGCACGTGGCGACGAGGGATTCCTGCTCGCGCTCGGATACTCCAGCCAGCGCGGTTACGGACGCAACCACCCTTTCGCCGGAGAGATCCGGGTCGGCGAGGCGACCGTCGAGTTCGTGCCGGAAGAGCTCGGCTTTGCGATCGAGATCGGCGACGTCACCGTCACCGAATGCCAGATGGTCAATCAGTTCAAGGGCTCGGCCGAACGTCCACCTCAGTTCACCCGTGGCTACGGACTCGTGTTCGGTCACTGCGAGCGCAAGGCCATGAGCATGGCACTGGTCGACCGCTCGCTGCGGGCACGCGAATTGGGCGAAGCCGTGGAGGCGCCGGCGCAGGATGAGGAGTTCGTTCTATATCACAGCGACAACGTCCAGGCGACCGGCTTCGTCGAACACCTCAAACTCCCTCATTACGTCGACTTCCAGTCCGAACTCGCCATGGTGCGCACGCTGCGCGCGGAGGCCGACCAGCGAAAGAACAACAAGGAGTCCGCATGACTGACCAGGCCTACAACTTCGCCTATCTCGACGAGCAGACCAAACGCATGGTCCGTCGAAGCCTCCTGAAGGCGGTCGCAATCCCCGGCCACCAGGTGCCCTTCGGCTCGCGAGAGATGCCGCTGCCCTACGGCTGGGGTACCGGCGGCATCCAGATCACTGCGGCCTTGCTCGGACGCGAGGACGTGCTGAAGGTCATCGACCAGGGCGCCGACGACACCACCAACGCGGTATCCATCCGCCGCTTCTTCGCACGCACCGCCGGAGTGAACACGACGACCCGCACCGTCGAGGCGACGCCG
>NZ_WTVM01000239.1 GCF_012910885.1 Azoarcus taiwanensis
CCCACGAACCCGCCAGAATCAGGCTGGCCACCAGCAAGGCGCTGACAATGGCGCCTTGCCCCAGAACAGCCCGATAGTCACGCGTGCTCCAGCCATCTCCAGGCGGATACAGGTTACCTGGCAAAGGCATGGTCTTGCCAAAGCCGATCCCGATCAGCAAGGACATGCCCGTGCCACCCGACCATGCGCGATACTCAAGCGGTTGCCGGTGCCTCGCGGCCGCCAGGCGCATGCCGAGCTCGCGCGCACCGAGCAGGCCGGACACACCAAGCAGAAAAGCCACTGCCGTGGTCAGCGAAGGCGGGCCCAGCTCCCCCGCCAGAAACACGCCACCGCCCAACGACAGTGCGAGCAGTGCCAGCAGCGTGTTGAGCAGGGTCGCTGCCATCCTGCTCCGCCAGGACGAGGCCGAACCGGGCGGCGCGTCCGCGACCCACAGGAAATGCCCCGGGTCGATCGCATAGCCGCACCTCACCCACAACCACACCGCGTCCAGCGGATTCCAGAGCCGAAACTGCCGCCAGGTCGATTGACGCTGGTAGCCCGCCCGGTGGAACAGGTTGGCCGACGCGGTGTTGTAGCCTTCGACGTCGGTCACCACGGCCTCGCATCGCTGCGCGCGCAGGTGGGCAGTGCTCGCTTCGACCAGCTTCATGGCAAGACCGCGCCCACGGCACTGCGGATGCGTCATCAGCCAGGCGATGAAGCCGATTCGACGGCCACTTGGCAACCTGAAGATGCGCAACAGGGATACAGCGACCACCTGGCCATCGACAGTGATGAGCTTGCCACCAGCGTCCCCCGGCAACACGAACCGGGCCTGCGACACCGGAAAGGCCAGCGCAGCGAGTGCCGCGACATCCGGACGGTCCTCCGGGCGAAGATCCCTGATCTCCTCACCTCCTGAATACCTGGCTTCCATCATGCTCACCCGCTGACGGCACACCGTCAGGTATCGCTCTCGCTCATGGCCCGCTCGGCAGCCGCACGCGCATGAATTGCCGTAGTGTCGAACAAGGGCAGCGCGGAATCCTCCGCTCCCACCAACAGCGTGATTTCCGTACACCCGAGGATGATCGCCTGCGCGCCCTGGGCTGCGAGTTTGCTCATGATCCGTCGGTACTCGAGCCGGGATTCGGGTCGGACGACGCCGAGACAAAGTTCATCGTAGATGATGCGGTGGATGATCGCGCGATCCTCCGCATCCGGCACGACAACCTGCAGCCCGTGCCGCTCGCTCAGCCGATCCCGGTAAAAGGCCTGCTCCATGGTGAAACGCGTACCGAGCAGACCGACCACCGAATGCCCCGCCTGCAAGATCTCGCCAGCCGTCGCATCGGCGATATGCAGTAGCGGGATCGAGACGCTCGCCTCGATCACCGGCGCGACCTTGTGCATGGTGTTCGTGCACACCACCAGAAAGTCCGCCCCGGCCGCCTCGAGCGACTTCGCCGCATCGGCAAGAATCTCGCCTGCGCCTTCCCAGTCTCCAGCTCGCTGGAGTGCTTCGATCTCGTGAAAGTCGACGCTGTAGAGTACGAGCCGGGCCGAATGCAGGCCACCCAACCGTGCCTTGATCGTCTCATTGATCTGTCGGTAATAGGGGACAGTGGATTCCCAACTCATGCCACCAATCAGGCCAATCGTCTTCACGTATCCCTCTCTCAATACCTTGCACAAAGGCGTGCAGAGTTTGAATCGCTCCAGGTCGGGGAAGGCCAGGAACCAGAATCAGCCTCGCTCGAGCCTAGCCCCTGCGCGGAGACTCGCTGATCGTTTGCACCGGCCTGGATGAGGGGCGGGGGTTCGTTTACATCGCACCCGACATGCCGATGCCACTTCATTTGAGCTCATCCTCCCCTGCCCTGGCATTCAGGGAACCCTTCTTCATCGCAAAACTGAGCGCGATGCTCGCGAGCGCGTACGGGATTGCTACGCCCATGAATACGATCGCGAGGTCCGAAAAACCAATGAACCCTTGAGGCACCCATAGCAGGTAGACAACATAGAAGGCGCTCATCGCCAGGAAATAGCGCAGCCATGCATCACGTCGTACGAGCATGCGCACGAGCAGATAACAGAGCAGCACGAGATAGCCGATGCCGAAGAGATACCCGAAGCCGATTAGAAAAAGCATCAAGATGATCGTTTCAGCGTCGGACACCAGCAGTGCGGACAAAAACAAATTGCCCAACCCGACCGCCATGAGCCACGCCGCATCCACCGGCGACGAGACATCCTTGCGATAACCGGACCCCAACACGGCGC
>NZ_WTVM01000023.1 GCF_012910885.1 Azoarcus taiwanensis
TACCACGCGAGTGCGAACAGGGCGCTGGATATCAGGATGAAGACGAAGTTTGGCATGCCCGGGATCAGGCCGAGCACGCCGACGATCCCACCGGTGACCAGCATGATCTGCGGCTTCGAGAAGACCTGGTTGATGACCAGCCCGCCGACATCGCCCTCGTCGCCGACGCGCGATACGACGAGACCCGCGGCGACCGAGATGATCAACGCCGGAATCTGGGCGACAAGGCCGTCGCCGATGGTCAGCAACACGTAGGTCTCGGTCGCCTGCCCCATCGACATGCCGTGCTGGGTGGTGCCGACAACCAGTCCACCGATGATGTTGATCAGCAGAATCAGGATACCGGCGACCGCGTCGCCCCTCACGAACTTGGATGCACCGTCCATCGCGCCGTAGAAGTCCGACTCCTGCGCCACTTCCTTGCGGCGGCGCTTGGCCTCGTTTTCGTCGACGAGACCGGCGTTGAGATCGGCATCGATCGCCATCTGCTTGCCGGGCATTGCGTCGAGGGTGAAACGGGCACTGACTTCAGCGATACGCCCGGCACCCTTGGTGATGACCACGAAGTTGATCAACACCAGAATCCCGAACACCACCAGGCCGATGGCGGTATTGCCGCCGACGAGGAACTGGCCGAAGGACTCGATGACCTTGCCGGCCGCGTCCGGACCCGTATGTCCCTCGAGGAGCACGATTCGGGTGGAGGCGACGTTGAGCGCGAGACGCAGCAGCGTGGTCACCAGCAGCACCGTCGGAAAAACCGAGAAGTCGAGCGGCTTGCGGGTGTACATCGCCACCAGCATGACCATCACCGCCAGCGAGATGTTGAAGGTGAAGAACAGGTCGAGTGCAAACGGCGGCAGCGGCAACACCATCATGGACAAGACCATGATGATGAAGATCGGCGCGGCGATCAGGCGGAGGTTGGTGGGCGTCATCAGCGCCCGCAGGTTCAGTGCGTCGATCATTCTGCGAGTCTCCGGCCATCGCCGTTCGTTGTTGCCTCGTCAGCCTCGTCCGGAGGCGGCCCAGGGTCCATGCCGGTGGGCACAGGCAGGTCGGCCGGCGCCTGCGGGCGCGCGCCGCCGCCATGCGACAACCAGGCATTGAGCTGATACACATAGGCCATGACCTCGGCCACTGCGGTGTAGAGTGCCGCAGGCACGGTTTCGCCGAGCTCGCAATGAGCATGCAGTGCGCGTGCAAGTGGAGGTGCCTCGAGCATCGGTACCTTGTGCTCAGCCGCGATCTCCCGGATCTTCATCGCGATCTCGCCGCGCCCCTTGGCAACGACAACAGGCGCGCCCATCTTGTCGGCGTCGTACTTCAGCGCCACCGAAAAGTGGGTCGGGTTGGTCACCACGACGTCCGCCTTGGGCACTTCGGTCATCATTCTGCGGCGCGCCATCTCACGCTGCAGGCTTCGGACTCGCGCCTTCAGGTGTGGATCACCTTCCTGCTCCTTGTGCTCCCGCTTCACTTCGTCCTTGGTCATGCGCAGCTCGCGCCGGTACTGCCAGAGCTGGAAGGGAACATCGATGGCCGCCACCAGCGCGAGCCCCAGAATGATGAGCAGCGCGGCAAAGAGAATGGTCTGGATGAAGTCCGGAAATGCGGTTTGCAGCGACTGCGACATCAGCGAATACACATGCTCGCGCTCACGCATGACCGCGATCACACCAAGCGTACCGATGACCAAGGTCTTGAGCACCGACTTGACCATCTCGGCAAGACCGTGCACCGAGAACATGCGACCCAGGCCCTTGAGCGGATCCATGCGATCGAACTTCAACGACAAAACCTTCGACGAGAAGACAAAGCCACCAAGCATGATCGGCGCGGCGATCGCCGCAAACATCAGCAAACCGAAGAGCGGCGCAAGTGACAGGATGGTGTGGGTGAATAGCTCGCCGAAGCCCTGCAGCATCACCGCACTGTCGAATACGGCGTCGCGCTCGAAACTGAAACCACGACGCATCATGTCGAGTATGCGCGCCGAGAACCAGCCACCCATCAGCCATAGAGAGGTCACGCCGGTGATCAGCACGAAGAAGGTCGACAACTCACGCGACTGCGGAACCTGCCCTTCCTCGCGGGCCTGCTCTATTCGTCGTGGTGATGGTTGTTCGGTCTTTTCGAGATCGCTTTCCTCGGCCATTGCCGGCTCCTTGCTGAGTCACGGCACTGCCCGGGAGCTGCGGGCATGCTGCGACGTGGAGCCATTATCTGCAGGAACCGGCAAATCTTGCCGGTCGATTAGACGGGAGAAAAGCCCTCATTTCGCCTATTAAGCGCGCGCCCCGATGCAAACGAGAGGTGCGCCACTGAGGCAGTCAGCGCCCTTGTGGCAGGCTTTCTATGCCCCGTATGCGGATGCCGTCACCAATGCCACGACGTTCGAACCAGCCCTTGTTCATCTCCAGCGCAAAACGCGCCGGGCCCGCCGCGCAGTGGCTATCCTCGGTCAGAGGTTCCATGTCCTCGATATTGAGGATGCGCCCCTCCTCATCGAGAAACGCAACAGACAGCGGAATCAAGGTGTTGCGCATCCACATGCAGTGGCGTGCGTCATGGGTGAACACGAAGACCATGCCCCGCTGCTCGGGCATCGACTGACGGTTCATCAGCCCGATGCGTCGCGTCTGGTCGGTATGCGCCACCTCAGCCTCGATCCGGTGCATGCCCACAGACAGTTCGGCGACCGGCAGTTGCACCTGGGCAGCCAACGCAGCCGAGACCAGCAGACCGACGCCCAACATCACCGCCCTGACGATAACCCTCATCTTCTTCGCTCCGCTGCATTCGTTCGTTGGGGGATTCTACCGCCTCGGCCTCCCTGACGCCTGACACGATCAGGCCGTGTTGCGGCGCCGAGTTCCGCGGGTATGCTTTCTTCCCTCCAGATACCAGGAGCCAGACCATCCAGCCGAAACGGCCCGACCGCCAAGCGGATGAGACGCAAGGTCGGAAACCCCACCGCCGCCGTCATTCGGCGCACCTGCCGGTTCTTGCCCTCACGCAGCACGATCTCCAGCCAGGATGTCGGCACCGACTTGCGAAACCTCACTGGAGGGTCGCGGGGCCATAACCAGTCGGGCTGAGTCACGCGGCGCACCTCGCAAGGTCGAGTGATGAAATCGCCGAGATTAACCCCGGCGCGCAGACGCGCGAGCGCAGCATCGTCCGGCTCCCCCTCGACCTGCGCGAGATAGGTCTTGGGCAGTTTGTGTTTCGGATCCGCAATGCGATGCTGCACACCCCCATCGTCAGTGAGCAGCAACAGCCCCTCGCTGTCGGTGTCGAGCCGGCCAGCGGGATAAACGCCCGGCACACCAACATGATCGGCAAGCGTCGGCCGTGTTCCGTCACCGGAAAACTGGCATACGACACCGTAAGGCTTGTTCAGCAGGATAAGGCGGCTCAAGATCCATGACTCGCATGACGGACGCTGGCTTCGCATCCAACGCGGCTATTATCCTGGAAACCTCGATTGGACGTGATCGGGTGTGCCCGCTCAGCACACCGCGTCGCGGACGACTCGCGGCCTTCCTGCAGCGTTGACTACGATACGTCGCGCACGGTTGTCGGCGCATGCGGTAATGGTGCCCATCTGAAGCGCGCCGTTTACCGCGCGTGTCGTGCCGCTGGCAACATATGACACGTAGTTGCGCACTGGCTGGTTGCCTGTCATCGAGACGCCGGCCGCGGCGGGTTGCCCCACTCTCAGCAGTGTCTCATCAGCATCGCGCAATCCATTCTGATTGGCGTCGTCGAAGACAATCCAACCGGCATGCCAACCGACCCCGGCGGCGCAGTACTCACCATCCGCACTGGTACAGATAGTCACCCTGCGACTGCGCTTAACCGCCTCGGAACGGGTAAAGAAAATTGCGGTGTGCAGATCACCCGTCGCCGTACCGAGGCGTGTATCCCGGATCAGGGTGGCGAACGACGGCAACGCAATGCTGAGCAGCACAGCCAATACCGCGAGCGTCGTCATAAGCTCGACAAGACTGAAGCCCCCGCTCTCCCGGCAACGCTGGCGCAATCTCATCGCATGCCCTATGGGTCAATAAGGAATGCGAATATGTTATTCGTATAAACCGGAAAATGCAAAACGCATTTGCAATGCCAAGCAGAGCCCATTGTCTGGTTTGCCCACCAGACCATCAACAATGTCGCGGGAACGCAGCGCACCAAGTCCTCGACTCGACGCTGGAGAAGTAGTGAAGACCGGTCAGACGTAGGTATCTACTATCGCGCCCAACGACCCCGAGGGTGCAGACGCAGGAGTCGGCAGGGTCGCGAGCAGCTGAGCCGCATTGGCCTGCTGCAGATCGAGCGTTTTGCGCAGCACGGACAGCGCCGCCTGAGCCTGCACGTTGGCAAGACTCATCGCGGAGATGGACGCGGCGGCGCTGGAGACGTTCATGAAGATGATTCAGTCGCGAAAATTGCCGTACTGCAGGGGAAAATCGGTGATCTCCTTACGGACCAGCGCGATCGCGTCCTGCAAGGTGTCGCGCTTGGCACCGGACACGCGCACCGCGTCGCCCTGGATGGAGGCCTGCACCTTCATCTTGCTGTCCTTGAGCAGCTTCACGATCTTCTTGGCAAGATCCTGCTCCACACCCACACGGACCTTGACCTCCTGCTTGACCTTGTTGCCGCCGACCTTCTGCACGTCGCCGTAATCGAGACAGCGCACGTCGACCTTCTTGGCGGTCATCTCGGGGAGCAGCACCGCCTTCATCTGGTCAAGCTGAAAGTCGCTGTCACCGTGCAGGGTCAGCAGTTTCTCGTTCTGCTCGATGCGTGCATCGCTACCCTTGAAGTCGTAGCGGTTGCCGATCTTCCGGTTGGCCACATCGACCGCATTGCGCAGGGCAACCAGATCAACCTCGGACATGACGTCGAACGAAGGCATGAGGTACTCCTTGTCAGCCGTAATGACAGATGTAATGAAAGGGCTCGCCGGCAACCTCGATGTCAAAGCTCGAATTGCCTGGGACATCGAAAGACTCCCCGGCGACAACGTCACGCCATTCGGCCTCTCCGGCCAGACGCACGCGGCAGGCACCCCCTACGCACTCCATGATCTCGGGCGCACCGGTACCGAAGGTCAGCGCGGCAGGCAACACCACACCCACCGACTTGCGTGTGCCGTCGGCGAGTATGAAGCTGTGGCTCACGCACTTGCCGTCAAAATAGACGTTGGCCCGGGTCTCCAACGTGACGCTATCGAACTTGCTGGTAACGCTCATGAACTCTCCGTGATCGATCAGATGCCGAGCAGGCGCTCAATAAAACCCTTGGCAACGAAACCCACAAAGCCTAGGCCGAGCGCGAGGAACATCCACGCCGCGCCGTACTTGCCGGCCTTTGACTTGTAGGCAAGATTGCCGATGATGAACACCATGTAAAGAATGAGCGCGGTGAGCAGCACCTTGAGCGAGATCGCCTCGAACTCGGCGACCGTCAGGCCGAAGATGATCGGTTCGTTGCCCATGACGCTGCTTCCGCCTCCGCTCTCAGCCGCCGCGTTTGAGCTTGGCATTGGCCTCGATGCGCATGCGCAGCGCGTTGAGGCGGATGAAGCCGTGCGCATCCTTCTGGTCGTAGGCGCCGGCGTCGTCCTCGAAGGTCGCGATCGTGGGATCGAACAACGAGTCGGTCTTGGAATCGCGACCGGTGACGATTACGTTGCCCTTGTAGAGCTTGATGCGCACCCAGCCATTGACGGTCTGTTGCGTCTGGTCGATCAGCGCCTGCAGCGCGCGCCGCTCCGGGCTCCACCAGTAGCCGTTGTAGATCAGCGACGCATAGCGGGGCATCAGGTCATCCTTGAGATGCGCGACTTCACGGTCGAGCGTCACCGACTCAATGGCGCGGTGGGCTTTGAGAAGAATGGTGCCGCCCGGCGTTTCGTAGCAACCCCGGCTCTTCATGCCGACGTAACGGTTCTCGACCAGGTCGAGACGCCCGATGCCATGCTTGCCGCCAAGTTCATTGAGCTTGGCGAGCAACTCGTGCGCCTTCATGCGGGTGCCGTCGATCGCGACCAGATCACCCTTCTCGAATTCGAGATCGACGTATTCGGCGGCATCCGGCGCAGCCTCAGGCGACACCGTCCAGCGCCACATGTCTTCCTCGGCCTCGGCGGCCGGGTCTTCGAGGTGGCGGCCTTCGAAGGAGATGTGCAACAGGTTGGCATCCATCGAGTAGGGCGAACCACCCTGCTTGTGCTTCATCTCGATCGGGATGCCCGCCTTCTCCGCGTAGGCCAGCAGCTTCTCGCGTGACAGCAGATCCCACTCGCGCCACGGCGCGATGACCTTCACGCCCGGCATCAGTGCGTAGTAGCCCAGCTCGAAGCGGACCTGATCGTTACCCTTTCCGGTCGCGCCATGCGACACCGCATCGGCCCCGGTCGCACGGGCGATTTCAATCTGGCGCTTGGAGATCAACGGCCGTGCGATCGAGGTGCCGAGCAGATATTCACCCTCGTACACCGTGTTGCAACGGAACATCGGAAAGACAAAATCGCGGACGAACTCTTCGCGCAAATCGTCGATGAAGATGTTCTCCTGCTTGATGCCGAGCTTGAGGGCCTTCTGGCGTGCCGGTTCGAGCTCCTCGCCCTGACCGAGGTCGGCGGTGAAGGTCACCACCTCGCAGGAATAGGTGTCCTGCAGCCATTTGAGGATGACCGAGGTATCCAGGCCGCCTGAATAGGCGAGCACCACTTTATTGACTTCGCTCATGCTGTCTTCCTGTCTGTCTTCGATTTGCCGATGCACACCCCCGTGGGCATCGGTCGGGTCTAACATGCGTCCGGCCGCAGTCTGGCGGCCGGGGTCGTTCCTTTCTGTCTGTCGTGTCGCTGCACCGCGAACGCGTCAGTCCTCTCTTCTGCCAAGCACCAGGTATTCCATCAGCGCTTTCTGCGCATGCAGCCTGTTCTCTGCCTCGTCCCAGACGACGGACTGGGCGCCGTCGATGACTTCGGCGCAGACTTCTTCGCCGCGGTGCGCGGGCAGGCAATGCATGAAGACCGCCGACGGGTCGGCTACCTTCATCATGTCGCAATCCACGCACCAGTCTGCGAACGCTTGTTTGCGCTCCTCGTTCTCGGCCTCGAACCCCATCGAGGTCCAGACATCGGTCGTCACCAGGTGCGCGCCGCGGCAGGCGTCAAGCGGGTCGGCAAAGGCCTCGAAATGATCGGTGCCGTACAGGCCAGCCCGCTCGGGCTCGACCTCGTAACCCGGCGGTGTCGACACGTGCACGTTGAAGTCGAGCACCTCGGCTGCCTGCAGCCAGGTGTTGCACATGTTGTTGGAGTCACCAATCCAGGCAACCGTCTTGCCCTTGATCGGCCCGCAGTGTTCGATGAAGGTCAGAATGTCGGCCAGGATCTGACAGGGATGGTATTCGTTGGTCAGTCCGTTGATGACCGGCACGCGGGAGTGTGCTGCGAAACGCTCGATGACATCCTGCTCGAAGGTGCGGATCATCACCAGGTCGCTCATGCGCGACACGACCTGCGCCGCATCCTCCACCGGTTCGCCGCGACCGAGCTGCGAGTCGCGGGTATTCAGGTAGATCGCGGAACCACCAAGCTGATGCATCCCGGCCTCGAACGACAGTCGCGTACGCGTGCTGGCCTTCTCGAAAATCATTACCAGCGTACGGTCGAACAAGGGATGGTGCGGTTCGTAGCGCTTGAACTTGTCCTTGATGCGTCGCGCGCGCTCGAAAAGATACTCGTACTCCTCGCGGGAGAAGTCCTTGAACTGCAGATAGTGTCTGAGTGCAGTCGTCATCGCTTTCTCACTGCTCAAGAAGCCGCCGAATAAGCGGTGCGAGACCGGCGACCAGTTGCTGACCGTCCTCCTGGGTGAAGATCAGTGGCGGCAGCAGGCGCACCACGCGCTCGGCGGTGACGTTGATGAGAATACCCGCCTCGAGCGCCTGCCGAACCAGTTCGGCGCAAGGACGATCGAGCTCGATGCCAATCATCAGACCACGCCCGCGAACATCGACCACGCCAGCAACACCGGAGAGCGCCTCGCGGAAACCGGAGCGAATCGACTCGCCGACCGCCTCGGCGTTCGCCATCAACTTGTCGTCCTCGATCACCGCCAAAGTTTCCAGCGCCGCCGCGCACGCCAATGGGTTGCCACCGAACGTCGAGCCATGGTTGCCCGGGCCGAACAGACCAGCGGCGCGCCCCGAAGTCAGGCAGGCACCGATGGGCACGCCCGAGCCGAGGCCTTTCGCAAGAGTCATCACGTCGGGCTTGACGCCGGCATGCTGAAACCCGAACCAGCGACCGGTGCGGCCGAGACCGCACTGCACCTCGTCACACATCAGCAGCCAGCCACGCTCGTCACAGATGGCACGCAACTCGCGCTGAAACGCGTCGTCGGCAATATTGATGCCGCCTTCGCCCTGGATCATTTCAAGCAGCACTGCCACGACGTTGCCATTATGCTCAGCAACATTGCGGATGGCCGCGAGATCGCGGTAAGGCACACGCACAAAACCTGACACCAGCGGTTCGAAACCTGCCTGGGTCTTGCGATTTCCGGTAGCCGACAGCGTCGCCATGGTCCGGCCGTGGAAGGCGTTCTCCATGACGATGATCGTCGGCTGGTCGACGCCCTTGCTGTGGCCAAACATACGCGCAAGCTTGATCGCGGCTTCGTTGGCCTCGCACCCGGAGTTGCAGAAGAAGACCTCGTCCATGCCGGAGAGCTCCGCGAGCCGATCCGAAAGCTCCTCCTGCAGCGGAATGCGATAGAGATTGGAGGTGTGCAGCACACACGCGGCCTGCTGGGCGATCGCTCGCACCAGGCGCGGATGGTTGTGTCCCAGCGTCGACACGGCAATACCGGAGAGCGCATCCAGATGTCGTTTGCCGGTCTCATCGAAGATCCATGAGCCTTCGCCATGTGTGAAGGCAACCGGCAGACGAGCATAGGTATTCATGATGTGCGACATGAGCAATCCCCGGGACGCGATGATCCGTAAAACGCGCACGGCGGCTGGAGCCGCCGTGGTTCGAGTAAACGCGTGATTTTACGGCAAGCCTACCCCAAAGTACAGGATTGGCGGGGCATCCTGCCCGTGAGGTTGCCCGCCCCGCGCGCTCTATTGCAAATGCGCAACCACGGCGCGCGAGGTCAAATCCACCGCCAGGAACCCGGCCCAAGGCTTACGGTTATGCACCAAGCCGCCGCAAGGCGGCTTTCTGCTAGAATCACGCCCTGTCGAGCATCGCCTTCGCATGCAGCGACACAGGAAGAGAAGACGCCCTCGAGTGCGCGAGCCTTATCCCAACATCGGCGCGACCCATGAACCAGGACATCAAGAGCTTCGTCATCGTCGGAGTAACCAGTGCCGGCAAAAGGTTCAGGCCCAGCGACTGGGCCGATCGCTTGTGCGGCATCATGTCCGCCTTCGGGTCCGATCACAGAATGAAGTATTCGCCGTTCGTGCGCCCCGGCAGTAACGAAAAGGGCGACAAGACGGTGTTCGTCAACGCCCGTCTTTACGAAATCGAACCGCTCGCATACAAGTTTCTGCAGAACTTCGCCGCCGACAACGATTTGCAGCTCGAGATCGTCGAACAGAAGAAGTCGGCCTGAGCAAGAAATATTGTCATCGGTGCAAAAAAACGGCGACCCGTGGGTCGCCGTTTTCACATCTAGCAGGTCGATCCCGATCAGGACATCGCCTTGATCGCGGCAGACAGGCGGCTCTTGTGGCGAGCAGCCTTGTTCTTGTGGATGATTTTCTTGTCGGCGATGCTGTCGATCGCGCACATCGATGCTTTGAAGGTCGCCTGAGCGGCTTCCTTGTCGCCAGTGAGTACAGCCTTCTGCACAGCCTTGATGGCGGTGCGCAGACGGGAACGCAGGCTGCCGTTGTGAGCACGCGCGACGGATGCTTGGCGGGCGCGCTTGCGGGCTTGTGCCGAATTGGCCATAAATGTGATTCCGTTGGTTGGTTCTGTAAAACGCGGCAGTATACGGGCGAAGCTCGCGAAATGCAAGGAGGACTTGCGGGCTGTCTTTGCTTCGCCCGGCATGACGTATCATCCTCGCTTTGCGCCGAGGCGCGCCACCCAATCCCCGCCATTCCGACACCCGACCGATGAACTTGTTGCGCGCCCTCGTCACCGTCAGCGGCCTGACCCTCGTGTCGCGCATTCTCGGCTTCGTGCGCGACTTCGTTATCGCTCGCAGCTTCGGCGCCGGCATGGCGACCGACGCTTTCTTCGTCGCCTTCCGCCTGCCCAACCTGTTGCGTCGCATGTTTGCCGAAGGCGCGTTCTCGCAGGCCTTCGTGCCCATCCTCGCGGAGTTCAAGAACCGCAACGGCGAAGCCGAGGCGCAGCAGTTGATCAACCGGGTCGCGACTCTGCTTGGCCTGGGCGTCGCCGCGATCTCGGTGCTTGGTGTCATTGCGGCACCGGTGATCATCTATATCTCGGCACCCGGCTTCGCCGCCGAGGCGGACAAGTTCGCGCTCACCGTCGAGCTGACCCGGATCACCTTCCCTTATATCTTCTTCATGTCGCTGATGGCGCTGGCCGCCGGGGTGCTGAACACCTGGAGCCGCTTCGCGATCCCTGCCTTCACCCCGACGCTGCTGAACGTCTCCTTCATCGTGATGGCCTTGTTCGCGGCGCCTTGGTTCGACCCGCCGGTACTGGCTCTGGCCTGGGCGGTATTCATCGGCGGCATCCTGCAGCTCGGGTTGCAGTGGGCGGCGCTCGCGCGCCTCGGGCTTCTCCCCCGCTTCGACTTCAGCCCGTCAGACCCAGGTGTTCGCCGGGTGCTGACCCTGATGCTGCCGGCAATGCTCGGCGTGTCGGTGGCGCAGATCTCGTTGGTGATCAACACCATTTTCGCCTCCTTCCTGACCGACGGCAGCGTCTCCTGGCTGTATTACGCAGACCGTCTGATGGAGTTCCCCGCCGGCTTGCTCGGGGTCGCGCTGGGCACGATCCTGCTGCCCAGTCTTTCCAAGCTGCACGCTGACGACAATCCCCGGGCCTTTTCCGAGCTGCTCGACTGGGGTCTTCGTCTGACGCTGATGCTCACGCTGCCGGCTGCGCTCGCCCTCGCGGTCATCGCAGTACCGCTCATCTCGACGCTTTTCCAGCACGGCGCCTTCACTGCCGAAGATGTGCTTCAGACCCGTCTCGCGCTGGCAGCCTACAGCGTCGGTCTGACCGGCCTGATCATGGTGAAGATCCTCGCACCCGGCTTCTATGCCCGGCAGGACATCCGCACCCCGGTCAAATTCGCAATCGTCACCCTTGTCGCCACCCAGTTGATGAACCTTGCCTTCATCGTGCCCTTGAAGCATGCGGGCCTGGCCTTGTCCATCGGACTCGCGTCGCTGCTCAACGCCTGGCTGCTGTTCAACGGACTGCGCAAGCGCGGCGTCTATCGTCCACAACCGGGATGGCATGGATTCAGCTGGAAGATCCTGGTGGCCCTCACGGTGCTCGTAGCTACGCTGTGGTTCGGCATGGGCGACGAATCCGCCTGGCTGGAGGCCAGTGCGCTGACACGGGTACTGCACCTGTCGGCATTGGTCTTGGGCGGGATGGTCGCCTATTTCGCAACGCTGTTCGCACTCGGCTTCAGACCTCGAGACTTCCGCAAGCGTGGCGCCGAGTAGGAGAATCGCCACTGCGCGGAGATTTCCCCTCAAAGGGCCGACAAGACTTCGGCGCGGCCCTTTTTGTGTTTAATGAGAAACGGGGGACGAAGCGGTCAGTCATGACTGGCCGCTTCGTCCCCCGGATTTGAACAGAGGCTGGACGCGAGCTTACTTCAGCGCATCGAAGGCCCGTGTGGTGATGTCATCTACCGCACCAAGACCGGAGATCTTGCGAACCTTGGGCGCCGCGGCGTCGCCGGACTGCTCCCAGCTGGTGTAGTAGTCGACCAGCGGCTTGGTCTGAGCATGGTAGACCTCCAGACGCTTGCGCACCGTGGCCTCCGCGTCGTCCTCGCGCTGAATGAGGTCCTCGCCGGTGACGTCATCCTTTCCTTCGACCTTGGGCGGGTTGTACTTGACGTGGTAGGTACGACCTGAGGCCAGATGCACGCGACGACCGCTCATGCGTTCGATGATTTCCTGGTCAGGCACGTCGATCTCGAGGACGACGTCGAGCGGCACGCCAGCGTCCTTCATCGCGTCGGCCTGCGGAATGGTGCGCGGGAAACCGTCGAACATGTAGCCGCTCTTGCAGTCGTCTTCCTGCAGGCGATCCTTGACCAGGCCGATGATGATGTCGTCGGAGACCAGGCCGCCGGCGTCCATGACCTTCTTGGCTTCGACGCCCAGGGGCGTTCCTGCCTTCACCGCGGCGCGCAGCATGTCGCCGGTGGAGATCTGCGGAATGCCGAACTTCTCCTTGATGAAGTTGGCCTGTGTGCCCTTGCCCGCTCCCGGCGGTCCCAGAAGAATCAGTCGCATTTCTACCCTCCCGTCACGTGATCTGCTGCCGCAGCCACTTCCTTTTGTTGAACAATTGAAATTACTCTACCGGCCGTGCCCGGTCAAACACCTGCCTGACGCGCTCCAGATCTTCCGGCGTGTCCACGCCGGCCGCCGGTGCGTGCTCCACGGCGAGCACCGCGATCCGCTCACCATGCCAAAGTACGCGAAGCTGCTCGAGCGCTTCCCACTGCTCGAGCGGAGAAACCGCGAGCGAAGCGTAGCGCCGCAGAAAAGCGACCCGGTAAGCGTAAATCCCGATGTGTCGCATCACCGGCAAGCCCACCGGCAGTCGGCTACGGTCGGCGGCAAACGCATCTCGCGGCCACGGAATGGGCGCACGGGAGAAATAGAGGGCATGGCCGTTGGCATCGCAGACCACCTTGACCACGTTCGGGCTCTGGAACTCCACGGCATCCGTCATTGCATGAGCCGCAGTGGCGACCATCGCCGACGGCGACGCGGACAAGGTCTGTGCAACCGATGCGATGAGCTCCGGATCAATCAGCGGCTCGTCACCCTGCACATTGACTACGATTTCGTCGTCACTCCACTGGTAACGGGCGACGACTTCAGCAAGTCGATCGGTGCCGCTGGGATGGTCTGGCCGTGTCATCACGGCATCACCGCCAGCGTCAGTCACCGCTTCGAAGACCGGCAGATAATCGGTCGCAACACACACTGAAGCCGCGCCCGAGGCCGCGGCACGGTCGAGCACATGCAGAATCATCGGCTTGCCGCCGATGTCGAGCAGCGGCTTGCCCGGTAGCCGCGTGGAGGCGAAGCGCGCCGGAATGACGACGCGAAAGCGGATCACTTGCGCAGCGCCTCGACTTCCTCGGCACTCATGCGCCGGGCCTCGTCTTCCAGCATGACCGGAATGCCGTCACGGATCGGGAAAGCGAGTCTGTCGGCTTTGCACACGAGCTCCTGCTCGCCCTTGAGATAGTCGAGCGGCCCCTTGCAGATTGGGCAGACCAGAATTTCAAGCAGCCTCGCGTCCATGTTTCAGTTTCTCCAGAATTCGTTCGGTGGCACCCGCTTCGATCTCGGCGGAAACCGGTAGGACCCATGTATCCGAGAGTCCAAAGGGCTCGCATTTTACCGCATCCTTCGCTGTCAGGATTTTGGGCTCGGCACCGGCGACCGCAAAATCCTCGGGCACGAAGCGATGATGGTCAGGAAAAGCATGAGGCACAACCTCCAGCCCTGCGCGCTGCAGTTGTGCGAAGAACCGGGACGGACGGCCAATCCCGGCAAAGGCGTGCACCCGGCAACCACGCATGGCCTCAAGCGGCTTGGCGCCCCCAGCGCCTCCAAGCGGGACCAGGGTGTCACCGACGAGCCGCATGCGCTTCACCGGCACCGCACCGCAGCGTCGCGCGAGGTGTGCGTCCAGCTCGCCATGGACTATGAGTAAATCCGCTGTCGCCAGACGCGACACCGGCTCGCGAAGCGGGCCGGACGGCAGCAGAAGGCGGTTGCCAAGCGTCTCCTTATCGACGACGACGATCTCGACGTCGCGATGCATTCGGTAGTGCTGCAAACCGTCGTCACTGACGATCACGTCACAGCCAGCACTAACCAGGAGCGCGGCGGCGGCAGGTCTATCGGCACCGACCGCAACCGGACACCCGCATGTACGTGCCAACAGCAGGGGCTCGTCACCTACCTCGCCAGGCGTCGAATCCGGGCCGACTTTCCGCACCCCCTTTGCGGCACTGCCATAACCACGGCTGACGATACCCGGCTTGTATCCCGCATCGCGCAATTGGACGACCAGCCACTGCACAAGCGGCGTCTTGCCGCTGCCGCCGACCGCAATGTTGCCGACGACGATGACCGGAACCGGCAGTCTGACCCGCGCGAGCGCTCCCAGGCGAAACAGCGCACGCCTCATTGCGGCGACGCCTGCAAATACTGCTGTCAGGGGTAACAAGGCAAGCGCCGCAGGTGAGCGCGACCGCCAGAAGCGTGGCGCTTCTCCCAGCATGGATCAGCTGTCGGGCGCCTGGATGGCGAAGGTGATGTTTGGGAGTCCGGCCCGTTGCGCCGCCTGCATGACGTCGATCACGCTTTGATGGGCGGCCCTGGCATCGGCATTGATGACGATGACCGGCGCACCGCTCGCCTCGGGCCTCACCGCCCTGCCGAGTGCCACTGCGATCTCATCGATGTTTGCCGAGCCAACCGGGCGCCCTTCGATGATGACCTCGCCGGCTGCGGTCACCGCCACCGTAATCTCATTGGGCAGCGCTTCGGTCGCCTCCGCGTCCGCGGTCGGCAAATTGATCTCCAGACCAGAGACCTTCGAGAAGGTCGTGGTCAGCATCAGGAAAATGATGATGACCAGCACCACATCGATCAAGGGAATCAGATTGACCTCGGGGGGCTCCTGGCGGCTGCCTCGCTGAAAATTCATGTGACCCCGTCAGGCCTTGCGTTCGCCATGGACCACCTCGACGAGCTTGATCGCCTGTTGCTCCATGTCAATGACGAAACTGTCGACCAACGCCCGAAAATGGCGCCAGAAGATCGTCGCTGGAATTGCGATGATGAGGCCGAGCCCCGTGGTGTTCAGGGCGATCGATATGCCCTGTGCGAGCTGCTGGGGATTCGCCCCGGTGACACCTTGCGACGCGAAGATATCGATCATGCCGATGATGGTTCCGAACAGGCCCAGCAAGGGGCTGATCGCGGCAATCGTGCCGAGGGTGGTCAGATAGCGCTCGAGTTCATGTGCGACCGCGCGGCCGGTTTCTTCGATTGCCTCCTTCATGATCTCGCGCGAACTGCTGACGTTGCGCAATCCGGCAGCCAGCACGCGACCCAGCGGCGAGTGCTGCGCCACCTGTTCGGCCATCTGTCCGCTGACGCCATACTGACGCAGATCGGCCAGCACGTCGTCAACCAGTTGGGGCGGCACTATCTTGCTGCGACGCAGTGTGATTGACCGCTCGATGATCAGCGCAACGGCAATGACCGAGGCGAGGAGCAGAGGCCAGATCGGCCAACCAGATGCTTCAATGATCGCGAACACGCGCGCGCACTCCCCTTGGATAAAGCCGAAACTCTAGCGCCCGCGCGTCATGAGAGCAAGCCGTATGCATTCTCCATGCCAAGTCGCGTGCGAGGAATCGCGCGCACTTGGCCACTCACACCGGTATCGCCGAACGGCGAGCCATGAACCAGTTGAGCGTAAGCAACGCGACGATGGTTGCAAGCCCTGCGACTTCAATCACGGGATCCGGCCAGAAGATGCCAACCGTGGCCGGGATCATCAGCAGACGCGAGACCAGGCCCATGGGTCCGAAGAGGTAACCCTCCAGCGCCGCGGCAAAGCCTGCGAGCGCACAGATCGCGATAAGTACGTTCCACGCGATGATATGCGTCGGGCCGCCCATGATCAATTCCGGATTGAAGACCATGAACAGTGGGATCAGATACAGGCCCTTTGCGAACTTCCATGCCTGGAAGCTGGTTTCCATCGGTTTCGCCCCGGCTATCGCCGCCCCCGCGAAGCCCGCGAGGGCGACCGGAGGCGTCACGTTGGAGTCCTGTGAATACCAGAACACCACCAGATGCGCGATCAGCAACGGAATGCCGAATTCGGCGGTGAGCGCCGGCCCCACGAGCACGATCAGCACGATGTAGGCCGCCGTCACCGGCAACCCCATGCCGAGAATCAGGCTGGCGATGATGACCAGGAACAGCGCGAGCACGAGGTTGCCGCCCGACAGCGCAATCATCATCGACGAGAACTTGAGACCGAGACCGGTGAGGCCGACGACACCGACTATGATGCCGGCTACGGCACACGCCATGCTCACCGGCACTGCGTTGCGTGCGCCCAGCGCGAGCCCTTGTACCAGCAGGCGAAAACCCGCCAGCACCATGTCCCTGATCTTGACCCAGTCGACTGGATGCCCCTGGCGAGGACCAATGATGAAGAACCACACCAGGTAGCGCAGTACCGCCACCACGACCACCGACACCACCGCATAGAAGCCGACGCGCATTGGCGACATGTTCATCACCAACAGGTAGACCAGCACCACCAGTGGCAGCAGGAAGTGCCAGCCTTCACGCATGACCTCGCGCATCGACGGCAGCTCTGAAGCTGCCATACCTTTCATGCCCTGTTTGATCGCGATGATATGCACGAAAAGGTACACCGTTCCGAAATACAGCAGGGCCGGAATGATGCTGACCTTGACGATCTCGAGATACGGCACCCGCGTGTACTCGGCGATCAGGAACGCGCCGGCCCCCATCAGGGGCGGCATGATCTGTCCGCCGGTACTCGCCGCAGCTTCCACCCCACCGGCCTGTGCCGGTCGATAGCCGAGCCGTTTCATCAACGGAATCGTGAATGCGCCGGTCGTCACCACATTGGCGATCGCACTTCCCGAGATCGACCCCATGCCCGCGGAGGCTATCACCGCTGCCTTGGCCGGTCCGCCCCGTTGGCGACCGGTCGCTGCGTAGGCCAGGTCAATGAAGAACTTGCCCGCGCCGGTCACTTCGAGGAAAGCGCCGAACAATACGAACACGAAGATGAAGGTCGCCGCCACCCCAAGCGGCAGACCGAAGAGCCCCTCCTGCCCGAGATAGAGCTGGCCGACGATGCGCTCAAGCGTGAAGCCCCGGTGCGCGAGAATGCCTGGCATGTACTCGCCGAGCCAGGGCAAGGCGCCACGCGGCCCCGCCATGGCATAAAGAATGAACACCACCCCGATGATCGTCAGGCCGAACCCGACCGCACGTCGGCTCGCCTCCAGCACGGTCACGATCGCGATGCACCCGACGATGATGTCGGTCTGGTTCCAGAAGCCGGCGCGAGCAATGATGGCGTCGAGGTTGAACGACAGATAGAAACCAGTGAGCACCGCACCAGCAAAGAATGCGGTGTCGATGATGCCACCCACAATACCGCGCTTGCGCCCGCTGCCGAAAACCGGAAACAGCAAGAAGGCGAGCATCATGATCAGCGCGAGGTGGATACTGCGCTGGTAGAACAGGCCGAGCTGCTGAATGCCTGCTGAATACAGCTGGAACAACGACAAGCCCACGGCCACAATCGTGATGAGCCAGAGGATGGTGCGCGGTTGGAAACCGCTTGGATCGTCGGGCAGAAGTGCCTTGGGCTGTTCGCTCATGAGAAGGTCAGACAGGTTTTCAGTTGGCGGTCGCCTGAACGACGACCTGGATGCCGACCCGCTCACCGGCGGCACGTTCACTCAAAGAAATAATCTGATCGCCGATCTTGATGCGGTGATCGACGGTGCGGGCGCCGACACGCAATATCAGGCGGTTGTCCGGCAGCTTCTCATCGATGCAGTCGATGAGGTACCCCCCCTCATCGGCGACACGCATCTGCCCTCGACCCTGGAAATGCCCCAGCCCAGCGGCGAAATCCGGCTGATGACTACTCTGAAGCCTGAGGTGCGGCGACTGCCACACAAAACAGTCACGTACCGTGAAGCCTGCGACCGAGTGATTCCACAGCAGGCACCAGGACTGCCCCTCCTCGAGGGGCAGTTCGACCATTTTCGCGCCATCGGAAGCGGAGACCGCAAGGACTGCCTGTGCTGCCGCGTTCGGCGTCGCGACCGCACAGGCGAGCACCAGCGGCAGACATCGCCGCCAGGCGCCCAAGGGAGGCCGACTCACCGTCGGACAGCGTCAGGGCCGGAGACGATCCGGAATGCTGGCGCCGATTTCCTCGTAATAACGCAGCGAGCCCGGGTGCAGCGGCACCGGCGTGGAGGTGAGGCTGAACTCCACGGTGGTATCGTTCGCGGCCGGGTGGATCGCGATCAGCTCGTCGGTCTTCTCAAACAACACCTTGGTGATCGCATAGGCCAGGTCATCGGACATGTCCGCATGAACCACCAGAACGTTGGGGATGCTGATCGTCAAGACGTCGCTGCCCTGCTTGTCGTAGGTGCCGGCGCGCAGTGTGTACGGTGCGAAGACCGGCTCGACCGCCTGCGAACGCTCGATCTCGTCGGCGGTCAGCGGCACGATGGATATGTCACGGGTCGCAGCCAGGTTCATGATCGAGCTGGTCGGAGGGCCGACACTCCAGAAACCGGCATCGATGTCGCCGTCACGCAGTGCATCAGCGGTTTCGTTGAAGTTCAGGCGCTGCACGCGCATCTCGTCATAGCTGATGCCGTTGCCTTCGAGGATTGCCGCCGCATTGACCTCGGTGCCACTGCCCGGGGCACCCACCGAAACACTCTTGCCCTTGAGATCCTGCAGCGAGCTGATGCCGGAGCCTGCCAGCGTCACGATCTGGACTGCGTTGGGGTAGATTGAGCCAATCGCGCGGGTCTCGGCGATTTGCCGGCCTTCGAAGCGGCCAGTACCGGTGTAGGCCTGATAGACCGAGTCAGCCAGTGCAAGCGCGAGGTCCGAATCGCCACGGGCGATCAGGCCCATGTTCTCGACCGACGCCCCAGTCACCTCGGCCACGGCTGAATAGCCGTCGATATGGCGATTGATGAGTTCGGCCAGACCGCCACCGATCGGGTAATACACACCACCGGTACCGCCGGTTGCAATGGATAGCTGTTGCTGTGCGCCGGCCAGAGGAACTGCCAGCGCAAGAGCCGAAGCGGCAAGGAATTTGGTCAGTTGCATAAAAGGGTCTCCTCCATCTTTATCATGATTGGCGATCCGGGCATGGGTTAGCCCGGATCGCATCGAAGGACGTTAGCACAGGCGGCCGCACAGCCGGGATAGGTGGAAACCCTGCCACCAACGCTGCACGGTCCTTGGCGTGCTTGGCATTCAATCCACAGAAACTGTGGATAAGTTTGTGGATTGACGTCGATAACGAGGTCGATTCGGCGTCAACACGGGCAGTAGCCTACATTGCCACAAATTTAGGCAACACATTTTACTATTTATTTTCAATACCTTATAAATACAGCATTGAAACGAAAGGCTTTTTGTTACGAGCGTTGACAATCCCCGCACCGTGTGGATAGAAGCCCTCCCAAGTCCACATCTGAGGCACTACAACCCCGCGAAGGGCTAGAATGCGCGCCATGCCAGACACGTTCAAAAGCGATCAGGTTGCCGCCCTGCCTCCCTCAACCGTGCTGACGGTGTCCGAACTCAACCGTCTCGCGCGTCGCACCCTCGAGCAGCGCTTCCCCCTGCTGCAGGTCGCAGGCGAGATTTCGAACCTCACCCGTGCGGCCTCCGGTCACGTCTACTTCACGCTCAAGGACGAGCAGGCTCAGGTGCGGTGCACAATGTGGCGCAGCAAGGCGCAACTACTGGCCTTTCGCCCGGAGAACGGCATGCAGGTCGAAGCGCGGGCCTTGGTCACACTCTACGAAGTGCGGGGCGACTTCCAGCTTTCGATCGAAGGCTTGCGGCAGGCCGGGGCTGGCAACCTCTTCGAGGCCTTCCTTCGTCTCAAGACCCGCCTCGAAGCCGAAGGCCTGTTCGATCCGACACGCAAACGAGCGTTGCCCAGATTCCCGCGCAGGATAGGCATCATCACCTCGCCCGCGGCGGCCGCCTTTCAGGACGTTCTCGTCACGCTCCGTCGGCGTGCGCCAAACCTTCAGGTTGTGCTCTACCCCGCTGCAGTTCAGGGTGAGACTGCCGCGCTGCAGTTGCGTCAGGCGCTCGCAGCCGCATCCGACAGAGCATCGGACGACCAGATCGATCTCGTCCTGCTGGTTCGCGGCGGCGGTAGCATCGAAGACCTGAACGCCTTCAACGACGAAGCGCTTGCCCGTGTGATCCGCGCGAGCAGAGTACCCGTGATCAGTGGCGTAGGCCACGAGACCGACTTCACGATCGCCGACTTCGCGGCCGATGCCCGCGCGCCGACACCGACCGGCGCCGCCGAGCTCGCCAGCGGCGGCTACTTCGACGCCGGACAGAGACTCCTGCAACTTGAGCAGGGCCTGCAACGCACGATGCAACGCAGACTCGACACACTCGCTCAACGTCTCGATCGCGCCAGCTTGCGCCTGCGACATCCGCGCGAGCGGATAGCGGCCGAAGTCGAACGCTGTGAGCAGCTGCGCGAGCGGCTCGCTCGCGCGCGCAGCAGAATGGTGGAGCGCAATCAGGCACGCCTCGAGATGCTTGCCGTCCGAATCCGCGCTCTGTGTCCTACCATCGGCCCGGCGCGGGAGCACCTCGAGCGGCTCTCGAGACGACTTACCGAGGCGGCCGCCCGCCTGATCGCCGACCGTCAGCGTCGCACGGATACGCTTGCTGTTCAGCTCGAACTGCTCGCCCCGCAGGCGGTACTGGCGCGCGGATACAGCATCGCGCGCGACCGCCAGGGACACATCGTGCGAAGCATCGACGACCTCGCACAAGGCGACGCCCTCGAAATCCAGCTCCACGATGGACGGGTGAACACCCGGGTAGAGGCGACGCACAAGGGGGCGTGATCATGCGCGCACCCACGCACCGCCCCGGCAGCCGCAATCGGAGGTGTAGACTGTCGGACTGGTCACGACCATTGTCAGGGGCCCCTATTCCCGACTAGAATCGTCAGGCTTTGATCCAGATCAAGACCATAACAGGAGAAACACATGGAACACACTCTTCCCGCCCTGCCCTACGCTCAGGACGCGCTCGCACCCCACATCTCCGCCGAGACGCTCGAATTTCACTACGGCAAGCATCATCAGGCCTATGTCACCAACCTGAACAACCTGATCAAGGGTACCGAGTTCGAGAACCTGGATCTCGAGGCCATCGTCAAGAAGGCGCCGGCCGGTGGCATCTACAACAACTCCGCCCAGGTCTGGAACCACACCTTCTTCTGGAGCAGCATGAAGCCCAACGGTGGCGGTGAGCCGAGCGGCGCGCTGGCCGATGCGATCAAGGCCAAGTGGGGCTCTTTCGACGACTTCAAGAAGGCGTTTGCCGCTTCGGCCGTCGGCAACTTCGGCTCGGGCTGGACCTGGCTGGTCAAGAAGGCCGACGGTTCGGTGGACATCGTGAACATGGGCGCAGCCGGTACACCGCTGACCACCGGCGACACCGCCCTGCTCTGTATCGACGTGTGGGAGCACGCCTACTACATCGATTATCGCAATGCTCGTCCGAAGTTCGTCGAGACCTTCCTCGAAAAGCTCGCCAACTGGGACTTCGCAGCGCAGAATTACGCCGCCTGAACCTGAAGCGTTGTGCTCAGCGAGAAGGCACCCACTCGGGTGCCTTTTTCAATTTCCGAACCTCGGCGACCCTCGGCAATGCTGGACATTCTCTACCGCGACGAGCACCTGGTCGCAATTCACAAGCCTTCCGGCCTGCTTGTGCATCGATCGCAACTGGACCGCCATGAAACCCGATTTGCGGTGCAACTGTTGCGCGACCAGATCGGCCGGCACGTCCATCCCGTCCACCGTCTCGACAAAGGCACCTCGGGGGCGCTGGTCTTCGCGCTCGATCGCGAGACCGCGGGCCGCCTTTCAAGGACATTCGGCACCCGCGAGGTCATGAAGCGCTATCTCGCGGTCGTGCGGGGATTCATGCCTGCGGAAGAGGGCATCATCGACCACCCTCTCAGTCGTCAGCCCGATGATGCCGAGGGGGCACCTGCCGAAGCTTCCGATACCGCGCGCGCCGCCATCACACGTTTTTGCCAGCTTGCGACCACGGAACTGCCCCACCGCGTGGACCGCTACCCCACGAGCCGATACGCACTGGTGGCGCTCGAGCCCGAAACCGGGCGTCGGCACCAACTGCGTCGCCACCTCAAGCACGTGGCCCACCCCATCATCGGCGACGCCACTCACGGCAAGGGCCGGCACAACCGTCTGTTTGCAGAACACTATGGTTGCGCACGTCTCTTGCTCGCCTGCACCCGACTGCGCTTCACGCACCCCTGGCACGACGCAACCGTCGATATTCACTGCCCGCCCTCGGAGGATTTCGGTGCGCTGATCACCGCACTGGGGTGGGCCGAGGCCGCGAACCAAGCCTGCGTCTGAAGCTTTTGTCAGTCGCCGGGAAAGCGGGCAGAATGAAAAGCTTGTTCAACCATTCCGACCGATCACGATGAACCCCTTGCTCGAGGTCCGCGCCCTTGGCCAGCAAATCTGGCTTGACAACCTCTCCCGATCGCTGCTCAACGACGGGCATCTGGCCCGATTCATCGCTGAGGACGGCGTATGTGGTGTAACGACCAACCCGTCCATCTTTCACAAGGCGATCGCCGACGGGCGTTACTACGAGGACGATCTGGCGCGCCTGCTGGCCGAGCCGCTGGAAGCCGAAGCACGTTATGAAGCACTCGTCATCCCGGATGTACAGCGCGCCTGCGACCTGCTGGCGGCAACCCACAAAGCCAGTGACGGCAATGCCGGCTATGTCAGCCTCGAAGTCTCACCTGCGCTTGCCCATGACGCAGAGGCCACCGTCGCAGCCGGCATCCGGCTGAAGAGCGCAGTCGATCGCGACAACCTGCTGATCAAGGTCCCGGCGACAGAGGCCGGCCTCACCGCCATCGAGGGTCTCATTGCGAGAGGCGTCAGCGTCAACGTCACGCTCATGTTCTCGCTTGAACATGTAGACGCAGTTGCCGCTGCCTATGTCGCAGGCCTCGAAAGACTCCGTCAGGCCGGCGGCAACCCTGCCTCCGTGCGATCCGTCGCGAGCCTGTTCCTGAGTCGCGTCGACACTGCGGTGGACAAACGCCTCGACGAAATCGGCGGAGAAGCGCTGCAACTGCGCGGGAAAACCGCTGTAGCCATGGCAAAGCTCGCCTATCGCCGCTACCTCGAGCGTTTTCACGGTTCGGTCTTTGCGCCGCTGCGTGCCAGCGGCGCCCGCCCTCAATTCATGCTCTGGGCGAGTACCGGAACCAAGAATGCGGCATACAGCGACCTGCTCTACGTCGAGCCGCTGATCGGCCCCGAGACCGTAAACACGCTGCCCGATGCCACGCTGGCCGCATTGCGCGACCACGGCCATGCCGCACCGACGATCGAGGAGGACATCGAAGCCGCTGAGGCCCAGTTCAAGGCCTTGTCCGGGCTGAACATCGACATGGACCTTGTCGGGCGACAACTGCAGGAGGAAGGCCTGAAACAGTTCGAGCAGGCTTTTTCGGCTCTGCTCGAACTGACTGCCTGACCTGCTGGCCGCGAGCGCACGCTCGCGGCGTTCTCAGGAAGGCGCCGTGAGGGCGGGCGGCGATTCGAAGACCAACTCGCGGCGCGTCACGCCGCGAGCACCGCTCCCCTCGCCGAGCAATTCCTTCATGTCGAGAATCAGCACGATCTGACCGTTTGCCAGGGTCGTGACCCCCGCAACACCCTTGGGCCGGAAGTCGTCAAGCGATTTGATGACCGCATCCTCTCGACCGGCGAAGGTGTCGAATCCAAGTATGAATGCCTGCTCCGCCGTCTGCATCAGCACGCCGTATTCGGGAGTACGCTCCAGCGGCCAGCCAAGCAGCGTTGCCAGGGGCAACAACGGCAGCACCTCGCCCCGCACCACCATCGTCGCGCGCCCACTCACCTCCTGAATGGCGGAAGGTTCCACAGGAAGAATCTCACGGACCATCGACAAGGGAACCGCAAATGGCTGCTCGCCGAGACGCACCAGCAACACGGGCAGAATGGCCAGGGTGAGGGGCAGGCTTATCAGGAAGGTCGTGCCTTTGCCGGCCTGGGAATGGATGTCGATGGTGCCATTGAGTTTCTGGATGTTAGTGCGGACGACATCCATGCCGACACCGCGCCCGGACACGTCCGAAATCTGCGCGGCCAGCGAGAAGCCGGGGTGAAACACCAGGTTGTAACTCTGACGTTCGTCCATCGAGGCGGCTTCATCCTCGCTGATCAGTCCTTTCTCGACGGCCTTGGCACGCAGCTTGTCCGGGTTCATACCCCGTCCGTCGTCGGCCACCGCGATGACGATGTGATCGCCTTCCTGGCGGGCCTCGAGACGCACCAGTGACTTCGCGGGTTTGCCGGCGGCAATGCGATCCTGCACACTCTCGACGCCGTGATCCACCGCATTGCGAATCAGGTGGATGATCGGGTCTCCGAGATCCTCGATCATCGTCTTGTCGATCTCGGTTTCCTCACCCGCGAGCACCAGCTCGACTTCCTTGCCGAGGTTGCGCGCGAGATCACGTGCGATGCGCGGATACTTCTGGAACAACCTGCCGATAGGTTGCATGCGCGTCTTCATGACCGCATTCTGCAAATCGGAAACCAGCAAATCGAGCTGACTGACTGCGATATCCAGCGCATGCAGGGTTTCGCTGTCGTTACGGCCGCTCAAAATGTCACTGCGCAAGGCGTTGAGACGGTTCTTGGTCAAACCGATCTCACCCGACAGGTTGAGAACCTGGTCCAGACGGGTCGTATCGACACGTATCGACGTATCGCGCTGGCGTTCGCTCTCGCGGCGTCCGCTCGGTGCCGATACCGCGCCGGGCCAGTCGCTGCTGCGGCGACCGACTGCGGCCTGAATCACCTCTTCGGTCGGGCGCGCCGTCGGCGCGACCGCCGGGACTGGTGCGCCGCTGACCGTGGCGTGGAGCACTGCCCAGTCGGGCCCGGCGTCACCGCCGGATTGGGTTTTTGCGGCCGCAGGTGGCGCCGAAGCGACAGTCGGCACCGCTTCGTCGCCCAATTCGCCAGCCAGAGCCAGCCTGAGCCGAGCGAGCAGCTCGGGAGCGGCGGGAGGCGGCTGAGTCGATCGCTCGAGATCGTGAAACATTTCGCGGACTGTTGCCGTCGAGGCCAGGATCACATCCATGATCTGGGCCGTCAGCACGAGCTCGCCGTTGCGCAGCTTGTCGAACAGGTTCTCCGTCAAATGACACAAGGTCACCAGTTCGGTCGCATTGAGAAATCCGGCCCCACCCTTGATGGTGTGGAAGCCTCGAAAAATCTCGTTGAGCAACCCGCGATCCTCGGGTGCACGCTCAAGCTCGACGAGCTTGTTATCGACCGACGACAACAGATCCCCTGCTTCGATCAGGAAATCCTGCAGCAGATCTTCCATTCCGGTGAAATCACTCATCTCGCTCTCACCCATTCTTCGTTAAACCGCAGCACCAGGACAGTCCCCTGGTCCGCATCTTCTCTTCAGGCCCTGCGCTCGCGCGATTCAGAAACCCAGGCTGTCGAGCAGATCGTCGACCTGCTCCTGTGAGGTCACGACATCATCGCGCCCGCGCGAGTCGATGACCGGGCCGTTCATCAAGCCATCGACCTTGTCCACCGGCAGTTTGTCAGGCGGCGCGACCTCCAGCAGCAGGCTCAAAAGCCGGCTCTCAAGCGTCTGCGCAAGGTCGACCACGCGCTTGATCACCTGCCCAGTGAGATCCTGGAAATCCTGCGCCATCATGATCTCGAGCAACTGCTCGCCCGTGGCGTGACTGTGCTCCCGTGTCTGCCCGAGGAAACGGTGGGTCTCCTGTGCGAGCGCCTTGAAATCATCCACCGACATCTGATTGGCGAAAACCTTCTCCCATTCACCCTGGAGTCTGCCCGCATCGTTCTCAAGCTGTGTCTGCAGCGGCTGAGCAATATCAGTGGCGTTCAGGACACGGCTGGCTGCCTGCTCCGTCATCAGCGCGATGTAGTTCAGGCGCTGACGAGTATCCGGTATGGCCTCGACCGCATCCTTGAGCGGCGCATCCCCCAGCATCGTGCGCAGCGCTTCGTGGACCTCGCGCGTCATGACACCCACACGCTTGAACACGCGCTCATCCTCACTCAACTCCGCTTCATCAACACCCGCCAAGACCGACTCGGTCGCCACTGAGGCATCCGCCTTGCTTGCAACGCTGTCAAACAAGGCCTGCAGGTCATCGTTGTCACCACTGGCATCCACAGGCCCAGGCACGGCTGCCACCGGCGACGACTTTGCCTCGGACTTGCCCGTGGCGATCTCGTCGAACAAAGCCTGAAGGTCATCCGAGTCACCTGCCTCACCGTGTTTCTGCTTTCTGATCATCCTGACGCTCCTGCATGCCGGGGTTGCGCCCCCCGGGGTGTCTTACTTGCCCAGCTTCTCGAAAATCTTCTGCAACTTCTCCGACAGCGTCGCCGAAGTGAAGGGCTTGACGATGTATCCGCTCGCGCCAGCCTGAGCCGCCGCGATGATGTTCTCCTTCTTGGCCTCCGCGGTAATCATGAGCACCGGCAGATGCTTGAGCTCAGGCGCCTTGCGGATGTGCTGCAGCAAGGCCAGACCATCCATGTTGGGCATGTTCCAGTCGGTCACGACGAATTCGAAATCCCCGCGTTCGAGCTTTTGAAGCGCGACGACGCCGTCTTCGGCCTCATCAACGTTGTTGAAACCAAGCTCCTTGAGAAGATTGCGCACGATGCGCCGCATCGTGGAAAAGTCGTCGACCACAAGAAACTTCATTGAGGGATCAGGCATTCCATTCTCCGTAATCACTGTCCATTCGGGCGATGGTTCTTCATCAACAGCGGCCGCAAGGTATCGGCCAGCACGTCAGCGTCGAATTTTGCCACGTAGGCATCCACTCCGACCTGTTTCCCCATATCCCGATTGGCCGCTGACGAAAGCGAGGAATGCATTGCAACGGGTACGTCCTTGAAACGCGCATCAGCCTTGATCTTGCTGGTCAGCACATAACCGTCCATTTCAGGCATCTCGACATCGACCAGGATCAGATCCAGTTCATCACAGACTCGCCGACCCGTCTGGCGGGCCTGATTGGCCATGCCTTCCAGGCGCTGCCAGGCCTCCGCACCGTTGACCGCGTATTTGTGCTTGACGCCGAGCTTGTCGAGCACCTCGGTGATCTTGCGCCGAGCCACAGTTGAATCGTCCACGAAGAAAACGTTGAGTTCGTGACCACCGTCGATCGGGTTGATCGGGCCGATCACCGCATCGCCGAAGGTGTGCGACAGTACCGACTCGACATCGAGAATCGATACCAGCTTGCCGTCAGGCAGTTCGGTCAGCGCAGTGATGAAACCCTGCGCGCCGCTCGAGACGTTATCCGCGGCTCGCACCCGCTCCCAGTCGACACGGACGATACGGTCGACGCTTTCGACCAGAAAGCCCAGCGTACGCTTGCTGTACTCGGTCACCATCATCGTTCCGGTGCGGTCCTCCGCGCCCCCGATGCCGAGAATGCTGGCCAGCGACAACACAGGAATCACGTTACCCCGGAGAGAAATCAGACCCTCCACGCCGTGCGGCATGTTGGGCGCGCGCGTTACGAACGGCGTGTCACTGACTTCGCGAACCTTGAACACGTTGATGCCGAAGGTCTCGCCTGTCCCGAGCGTAAAGAGGAGGATCTCCATCCGGTTGGAGCCAACCAGCGGTTCGTCTTCACTCGCCGCAACCGAGGCGCCAACTTCCTGGGTCTTCAATGCGTACATATGTTTAGTCTCCGGTCGCATCGCTCTCGCGCCGATCACCGATCCGTTCGCGGAGAATCATCGCGAGCTTGTGTGGTTCGAACTTGGCGACATAATCATCCACCCCGACGGAACGTCCAAGTTGCTGGTTCGACATGCCGGACAACGACGAATGCATGATTACCGGGATACCGGCAAACCGGGGATCTGACTTGATCGTCTTGGTCAGGATGTAGCCGTCCATCTCGGGCATCTCGACGTCAGTGAGAATCACGCTGACCATGTCCGCGACCGTCCGACCGGTCGCCTGCGCATGCTGAGCGATCTTCTGCAATTCCTCCCACGCCTGACGCCCATTGATGGCGCCCTGGTAGGGCACATCGAGTTTCTCCAGCGTCAGCTCGATCTGCTTGCGCGCAACCGATGAATCATCGGCGAAGAACACCATGCGACTCTCACCGTTGATCGGGTCGATACCCTTGAACAAGAGCTCGTCATCGTAACGCGCGGTTTCCGAGAGCACTTTCTCGACGTCGAGCATCATGACCAGTCGGTCATCCGCCAGTTCAGTTACCGCGGTGACCAGGCCGCCCATCTTGGCGGTCAGCATCTCCGGCGGAACGCGCATCTGCGACCAGTCAAGGCGCAGAATGGTATCGACATTCTCGACCAGAAACCCCTGGGTGTGACCGTTGTACTCGGTCACGATCATGATGCTTCGAGGTGTCTCGGAGACAATGCCGACATACTTCGCGAGATCGACCACCGGCACCAATGCGCCACGCAGGCTGACCATGCCCTCGACACAGTCGGGCATCTCCGGCGCGGATGTGATGTCAGGCGTGCGCATGACCTCACGCACCTTGAACACATTGATGCCGAAGGTCTCCTGCCGACCAGTCCGCTGATCGACACCGAGCGAAAACAGCAGGATCTCGAGTTTGTTGGTGCCCGCAAGTCTCGTGCGAGCCTCGATGGTGTTGAATAGATCGGACATGGCCTCTTCCGTGTAACGCTGAGTGCTTCGGTTTGAATACAAGCGATATATCGACGTGGTTCGCCCCAACTTGAGGCATTCAGGCATGGCAGCAAACGAGAATCTGCCTGCCGTCGAGTCAACCGCGCCAGTCCTCCTCGAGCGGGCCGCCGCGTTTGCCGCGACCAACTCTGGGCAAGGGCGTCGAACCAACCGCCTTGAGGCGGGAAACTTTCTTCACATCCCGCCTTTCGGACGGAGGATTCCCCACCGTTACAGGAGGATACGCAGCCTCATGCAGTCCGACAGTGACATCCGACACAGTACGTACTCCATGGCGGTCGACGTCCACCAATGATCGCACTTCTCGCAGCTCTCCGAGCAAATCGGTCAGGCCATCGCACATTGTTGCGGCAACGGCTCGAGGATGTTGCGTCTGCAAGGACAGCGACTCGGTAACACTCTGCAGCTCACGCTTCAGGATGTCCACCTCCTGTTCCAGCAGCGCAACACCATCAGCTGTTTCTCGCGCGACCGACCTCGCCACACGATGCATTCGATTCACGCCCTTGACTTCGGAACGGGCCTCCAGAAGCGCCAGGTTCAGTCCCAAGACCCGGGACTGCCTGCTTGCATGAGCCAGGCACTGTATCTTTGCACGCAGCGGTTCGAAGCGCTCGGGCAACTGGGCCAGTCGTTTCATGACCAACGGCTCCCCAGGATCAGACTCCGGAACACCACCGGCCAGACGGTGCGAAAGCGAGACCAGCTCAGCACAGCGGGTCTCGATCCGGCCCAAGCGTTCGGAGAGCATCGGCGCAGAGCTCATCGCTTCTTCGGGGTGCTGCCAGTCACCGTGATTGGGCGCCCCATCCCGGTTTGAAGCAAAGGAAAGCTTAAGTTTCAATCTGCGGAGTGCATCACGCAGCGCCGCAAACTCCACACGATTGATGTCGACACTACCCGCGTCCGTATCGCCTTGGGCAATCCGGTCGATAAGGCCGCACACTACGCCATATTCCCGCTTGCGCTGCCTGCTTTCGAGCACAATGACCGCGATACCGCCGAGGGCCGCCAGCGTAGCAAGCCCGAGCACCAGCGACCGCAGCACCCAGCCACCCAGGTCGGGTTTCGCGGAGAGGATGAACAGAGCAGCGACGGCCGCGCCGACCAACGAAAGCGCGAAACCGACAAGGTCGTCTGCGCGAGAGGTGCCACGCACCCGCCGAAACCATGCCACCGGCCCGGCCCCGCGGCGCGGATCAGCGTCGATCTTCACCCCCCTCGCAATCTGGGCGAACTGTGATCGCGCATGCGCAATCTCGGCAGCAAAAGCGGGTCTGAAATGGGCAAGATAAGCCTTCTTGACCCCACGGTTGACGTCGGGCGCCACCGTCAGCCTCATCCACAGACCGGTTCCAGCGCTTGTGCGAAGCTTGACCGTCGAACTCCAGGAAGCGCCGTCGCCCAGTTTGCACCACAGGTCATCGAGCAGCTCCCGGGGGCTCTCCGCATCGACGAAGCGCTCAAGATCCACTCCCACCAACGCGTCCGCTTCGATGTCGAGGCAGGTCGCGAGGTCCTCATTGACTACGGCAAAACGACCTTCAAGATCCAGGACGGCGTGACAATCGACCGACGCGCGCGGGCGCTTTTCCCCCTTCGCATTCGTCGAGAGCTCCGACTCAGTGCGCATCGGCACCCCCGATGCAGGCTTCAAGCAAACGAGGGAGGTCAATCACCCACATCGCTTTCCCGTTCTGACTGAGCTGACCCCGTACACCACTGGGCACTTCATGAGAAATCACCCCGGCCAAAGGTCGAATGGCATCAGGCGCGACAGTCAGAACCTCCTCCACATCGTCGACGAGTACCGCAACCGCCTCGCCGGCCAACCGGCTGACAAGCTGCATGCTCGATGCTCGAACCTTGCCTCTGCCCAGCTTGAGACACTGCTGCAGGTCAATGACCGGAACAAAAACACCGTCAATCTCGATGGTGCCGCAAACAAAGGCGGAACCAGCCAATGGCGGATGTACAGCATCTCCAGTGCGGATCTCTTCGATGCCCGGCGCATCGGCGGCAAACTTCATCGAAGCCAACGAGAAGGCGACGCAGACCGCCATACGAGGGGCAGACGGCAAGCTCTCCCCTTCATCCTTGGCACTCGCGCCGGGCGTCACCGCGGGCAAGCAAAGTCCCTCATCGATACTCACGGAACCAGGCTCGGCGACCCGTTCGATGATCTCGAGCAGCGCGCGATCGGCCAGCGGCGAGCGGACCTCGATTCGGCACTCGCGATTGGCCACGCTCCATGGTGCCTGTAACACTGCGACCTCGGCCACCATGTCATCAAACAACACCGGCGCTGCGGCACCGGTCGCTGACAATCGAAAGACGATGCTTTTAGCTGTGGGGGCACCCACAGCAAGCGATGACTCCAGCCGCATGAGCAGGTCAGCCGGTCCACCGAAGGTCTTTGCCGCACCATCACGCAAACCGGCGAGGTTGACGCGTACCGCAGCAAACGCCTCACGCAACAAGGTCCAGCTCGGACCGTTCGCCCCGTCCTGCACGCATGCCAGATAATGATCGAGAGCTGTGGCGAGTGCGCCGAGCCCCGAGAACCCAAGGGTCAGGCTTCCACCCTTGATGGAGTGTGCCGAACGCCTCAGTACTTCGAGCCCCTCAGGGCCAGCGACGGTGTCATCGTCCAACTCGAGCACCAACTCGGCTGAGCGCAGAAAATCATCGCACTCGGCGAAGAACATCTGGTCCAGCTCATCGAGATCGAGGCCCCCGGTCACGAGCCGCCTCCGCAAGTGGCCCGCCGCGCGTGCGCGCGCATGGATGCGAGGTCCCTCAGACAGGCTCGGGCATTGGCGGGAAACGGTGCAGAGAACTGCAGCACGAACGACTCCGGGTGGTGTTATACGAGCAGGAGAACCGCTCCCGCGCGCCTCGCAGCGGCAGACGGCCTCTGCGAGTAATAACGTCCGAGATCTCTGAGACTTTAGCTGCTGAGGCCCCAACGATGAGGCGCGTGTGACGGCGAGCAACCGAGCTTGGACCCATCAGCCTCGCGAGGGCGCACCTCAGGCAGAAAAAGGGACGGTCACTGCGCACCTTGCAGAGCCGCCGGCTGCAGCGCGCCGCCATCCTCCACCGAGAGTACATCGGCCCCGCTGCGCAAGGCCTCTTCCGCACGCTTCGTCATCACAATGATGCTGATTCGCCTATTCGCCGGGTCAAGTGGATCGTCTTCGATCAAAGGCACAGTTTCGGCCAGACCGACGACCCGGGCTATTCGATTGGGTTCGAGACCGCCGGCGATCATCTCTCTTCGAGACGCATTGGCCCGGTTGGCGGAAAGCTCCCAGTTGGAAAAACCACGTTCGCCGCCCGCGAAAGGCAGCGCATCGGTATGCCCGGTCAGGCTGAGGCGATTCGGCACATCGTTGAGCGCACTGCCGATGGCTCGCAACAGACTGCGGGTGTAGGGCTGCAGATCCGCGCTGGCGCTGGCGAACATCGGTCGGTTCTGCTCGTCGACAAGCTGGATGCGCAGACCATCGGTGGTGATATCGATGAGAATCTGGTTCCGGTAATTGCGCAGATCGGGATTCGCCTCGACCATCGCTTCGATACGGCCCTTGAGGTCCAGGAGCCGACCCCGCTCCAACAGCTCGGCCTCGAACTCGTGCAATTCCATCTCCCTCGCGCGCGCCGCGTCGAGGTTGATCCGGGCACGGCTCTCGATATCGCCCCGCCGCACCTGACCGACGGAACGCGACAAGTCTTCACCACCGCCCTGGATGATGGACGAACTGTCACCCGTGCCTGACCCACCCTGCAGGGAAAGCAGAATCGGGTTCTGAAAATGATCGGCAATACCCTCGAGATCGCCCTGGGCCGTCGAACCCAGCAGCCACATCAGAAGGAAGAAGGCCATCATCGCAGTCACGAAGTCTGCATAGGCGATCTTCCACGCACCGCCATGGTGTCCGCCGCCACCCTTCTTGATGCGCTTGACGATAATAGGCTGTTGGGTATCGTCGCTCATCCAATGCCTCCGAGCCATTTCGGCTCAGGTTCGCGACTCACGACGTCCCGCCGCGCCAGCCCACGGGAGTCCTGGTTCCCCAGCGAGGGAGTGCGAGCGATGTGAGCATGGGGGTCGTTCATCTTACTTCCCCTTGCGGCTCTTGATGTCTTCCTCGAGCTCGACAAAGCCCGGGCGGTCCGTCGAGTAGAGCACCTTGCGCCCGAACTCGATCGCCACCTGCGGCGCATAGCCATTCATGCTTGCAAGCAGAACCGCCTTGATGCATTGATAGATCTTGCCGCTTTGCTCGACACGCTGCTCGAGCTGGCCAGCCAGCGGCTGCACGAAACCGTATGACAGGAGGATCCCAAGAAAGGTGCCGACCAATGCACCGCCAATCATCTTGCCAAGCACCGCAGGCGGCTCGCCGACCGATCCCATGACGTTCACCACGCCCATCACCGCGACCACGATACCGAATGCAGGGAGTGCATCGCCGACCTTGGCAACCACATGCGGCGCTGTGTGAGCCTCCTGGTGATGGGTCTCGATCTCGAGATCCATGAGGTTCTCGATCTCGAAGGCGTTGAGGTTGCCACCGACCATCATGCGCAGATAGTCAGTCATGAACTCCACCGCATGATGATCCGCGAGCACGTCAGGATATTTCGAGAAGATCGGACTCGCAGCCGGCTCTTCGATGTCGTTCTCGATCGACATCAGGCCCTCCTTCCTCACCTTGGCGAGCACCTCGTAGAGAAGTGCCAGCAGGTTCATGTAGAGGGTCTTGTTGTAGGGCGTACCCTTGAAGGCTCCCGACAGGGCACCGAGGGTTGCCTTGATCGCCCTCGAGCCATTGCCCGCGACGAAACCCCCGATCATCAGACCAATGATGGCGACGTACTCCAGCGGCACCCACAATGCCATGAGACTGCCATGCATCGCGTAGGTACCGATCGACGCTAGCAAGACAATGATGTAACCGACGATGACTAGCACATGTAACCCCTGCCTACCCTGAACCTGACCACCCAAAGATTTCGCGAGCCGCGCGACAACAGGAACCCTTGACGGCGGCCCAGGGAACTCGGTGTTTCGACGAAGATTTTGAGCTTGCGGCCGGCCGCGCGGTTCGCGACAACCGGATCGTGCACGATTGTAACGGCGATCGGCGCGATATCTTGAATGAAAAACCGCCCTTTACGGACGGTTTTCACATTGGGCTTCGGTTCGTTCAGGCAATCGCTTTGCGCGCTTTCCTCACGGCGGCGCGGTGGCGCTTGCCCTTGCCTGCACGGGAGGGCATGTTGCACAAGCCGCATACATAGTCCTGAACGGGATCGTAGGCATGCGCTACAAAACGTCCGCCACAGGTCTGACACCCAGCGAGTTGCAACAGATCCGCGTCGAAGAAGCGGACCAACGTCCATGCTCGCGTGATGCTCAGCACCGGCTCCATAGAGCCGCTCTCGATATTGTCGAGATAAAGATTGTAGGCCTTGATGATGGACTCGAGACTGGTCAGCCCCGGCCGACCGGCAAAGTGGCTGTAGTAGGCCATGAACAGCGAGGCATGAACGTTCGGCTGCCAGGCCATGAACCAGTCGGTGGAAAACGGCAGCATACCCTTGGGCGGAGACATGCCCCGCACTTCCTTGTATATGCGCAGAAGCCGCTCCCGGCTCAGCTTCGTCTCCGCCTCGAGCATCTGCATTCGTGCGCCAAGACTCACCATCTCGACGGCGCGGCGAATGTCCTCCGCTTCTTCCAACACACTCTTGTTTTTCATAAGCTCATTCCTTGCTGGACTTGCCTGCCGCCAGAATCGCCGCATGCAGTGTCGCGCTTACCGGATCACGCCCTTCGCCAGCCATCAGGCCCAACAGGTTGGCATCATCAAAGCGAAAACTGGGGAGCAGCATCTGATTGGAAGCCATGCGCACCAGCCGTGGCCCCGACAAGCTCTCTACGAGGTCTGCCACCTCGTCGTTGATGCCGAGCCTGAGCATCGCACTTTCCCTGTCATCGTTCAGCATCTGCTGCGCGAGCATCAGGAAGGCGAGGTTGAGCTCCTTGATCTCTTGCTGAAAATCTCGACGCTTCATTTTTTCGCTGGAATTCAGGGCATCGGGGTTCAAACTTAAAGTAAGTTGTCACGAAAGGCAAACCGGCAATCGCACGAGTGTGTTGAAAATCACACACTTCCGGCGCGAGAGGCGATAAATCCGCTGCCGAGAACATTCAGCCGGAGAACCGGACGCTGTCTCGAGAGTCGATTGAGTCGGGCTCGCCCATCCCGGCACGACAGCGTGCCGTCCCGGGTTGTTCACACTGGGGCGCCGCAGCGAGCGCATCGGTGCCTGTAGCCGTGGTGGTGCGAGCAATCCGGGCTAGAATCCCCTCAACCAACGGTTTGCCGGCTTCCACCACATGAAATACTGCTCCCACTGTGGCTCAGGCCTCGACTTCCGCATCCCTGCGGGGGATACGCTTCCTCGCCATGTATGCGACGCTTGCGGCACGATTCATTACCTCAATCCCAAGCTCGTCGTCGGCGCAATCGCGGAGTGGAACGACCGCATCCTGCTGTGCCGGCGAGCCATCGAACCCCGCCATGGCTACTGGACCTTGCCCGCAGGCTTCATGGAGAACAGGGAATCCACCGCCGATGCTGCTGTCCGCGAAACCCTCGAGGAAGCCTGTGCGCGGATCTCGATCGGCGAGATATTTACGCTGATCAACGTGCCCCACATCAGCCAGGTCCATGTGGTCTATCGGGCACGGCTTCTCGATCTCGACTTCGCGCCCGGCGAGGAGTCGCTGGAGGTCGCCCTGTTTGCCGAAGAAGAGATCCCCTGGGATCGGATCGCGTTCCGCACGATCTCGCTCACGCTGCAGCACTACTTCGCCGACCGGCGCGCCGGCTGCTTCGGCTTTCACACCTGCGATCTCGGACCACCTCCCACCGGCGCGGATCCGTTCTCCCAGACCGGCAAACCGAGCGCCAGCCCGCGCGGCTAGCCAACCAAGGCCTGCCACCCCCTGCTTCTGCATTCTGCTGGCTCTGACAGGTAGTCGGCTCGGCCTCGCCGGCATGGCCCGCCCTCTACGCCCGTTCGCATCCGGCACTGATATCATCCTGAGGTTTGCCAGACGCACGCAGCCCGACCCGTCAACCCCGGCCCGACCGCCAACCGCAACCGGCCCGAGCAACTCTCTACCGCCGACCGACCAGGATGACTGACCCGACCCCGACCCGCGCCCATGCTGCCGGCTACCGCCTCGAGTTGCGCGGCGTCAGCAAGGTCTATCCAAGCGTTGTCGCCAACGACAGCATCGACCTCGCGGTTTCGCCCGGCGAGATTCACGCAGTTCTTGGAGAAAACGGTGCCGGCAAATCGACACTGATGAAGATCATCTATGGCGTGACCCGACCGAGCGCAGGACAGCTGCTATGGGAGGGTCGCGCGGTAGAGATCGAAAGCCCCGCTCAGGCGCGATCGCTCGGCATCGGCATGGTCTTCCAGCACTTCTCGCTGTTCGAAACGCTGACGGTGGTCGAGAACGTCGCGCTGGCAATGCCGGGAAAACCCGACCTGACGACACTGTCACGGCAGATCGATGAGGTTTCGGAGCGCTACGGCCTGCCGATTGATCCGCGCCGCCACGTACACGCGCTGTCGGTCGGCGAGCGCCAGCGCGTCGAGATCATCCGCTGCCTGCTGTTGCAGCCCCGATTGCTCATCATGGACGAGCCGACCTCGGTGCTCACGCCCCAGGCGGTGCGAAAGCTATTCGAAACCCTGCGCCAGCTCTCCGTCGAAGGCTGTTCGATTCTCTACATCAGCCACAAGCTCGACGAAATTCAGGCGCTCTGTCACACGGCCACCGTCCTGCGCGGCGGCAAGGTCACCGGGCATTGCGTGCCGTCCCGGGAAAGTCCGGAATCCATGGCCCGCTTGATGATCGGCAAGGATCTGCCGATGTGCGAGCACGGCAAACCAGCCAGCTCGGGCGAGACGAGACTTCGTCTTGCCGGTTTGTCGCACGCCTCACCGGACCCGTTCGGCACCGACCTGCGCGACCTGCATCTTGAAGTCCGCGCGGGAGAGATCGTCGGTATCGCAGGGGTTTCCGGCAACGGTCAGCAGGAGCTGATGACCGCGCTATCCGGCGAGGAACCGATCGCCGAGAAGCACCCGGTGCAGATCTGCGGCATCGAGGCCGGCCGGCTGTCGCCGGACCAGCGCCGTCGGCTTGGCATGAGCTTCGTGCCAGAAGACCGCCTCGGGCGGGGCGCAGTGCCCGATCTTTCGCTTACCGACAACGCGATACTCACGGCGGCGCGGACCCGCCGGTTTGTCAGCCGCGGCTTCCTGCGCTTTGGCCGCGCGCGGCGCTTCGCAGAGGATTGCATCGAACGCTTCAACGTCAAGTGCAGCGGCGCCAACGCAGCGGCCAAGTCGCTGTCCGGCGGCAATCTGCAGAAATTCATCATCGGACGGGAAGTCCTGCAGGACCCCAAACTGCTGATCTGCGCTCAGCCGACCTGGGGCGTCGATGTTGGCGCCGCCGCCTTCATCCGCCAGAGTCTCATCAACATGCGCGATCGTGGTTGCGCGATTCTCGTGCTCTCCGAAGAGTTGGACGAGTTGTTCGAGGTCTGCGACCGCATCGCAGTCATCGCAAAAGGACGGCTCTCTCCCGCCTTGCCGGTGGCCGAAACCTCGGTCGAGACGGTCGGCGTATGGATGAGCGGCATGTGGCCCGGGGCGGAAGCGCAAGCCACCGCATCGGAGAAGGCCGATGCGTGAGTTTCCGCTGCGACTCGAGCCCCGCCCCGAACCCTCCCGGGCGATGCGTTATCTGTCACCGCTGTTCGCGGT
>NZ_WTVM01000240.1 GCF_012910885.1 Azoarcus taiwanensis
CCGCGTCATCGACGGTGCGCTCGCCACCCGTTTCAACGTGTATCTCGCACAACTCTTGGCCGACTTCCGTCGGGTCATGCTGTAAGGAGGCCGGACCATGAGTCAGATCGTTGAAGTGAAAGTGCCGGACATCGGTGATTTCTCCGACGTCCCGGTAATCGAACTGTTCGTCAAGCCGGGCGACAGCATCGCGGTGGACGAGTCCATCTGCACGCTGGAGTCCGACAAGGCGACGATGGACGTGCCCAGCTCGCACGCCGGCGTGGTCAAGGAAGTCCTGATCGCCGTCGGCGACAAGGTATCGGAGGGCATGGTGCTATTGAAGCTCGAAGCTTCCGGCGCACCTGTAGGAGCGGCGTCAGCCGCGAAAACAGAGGATGCCACTGGCAAGGCCGAATTCGCGGCTCACGCCGCTCCTACAGGGGGAGCAGCCGCCGCTGCAACCCCCGCCCCCACCGCCGCCAGCCACGCGGGCGGGGCCGACATCGAGTGCGACATGCTCGTGCTCGGCGCCGGCCCGGGCGGTTACTCGGCGGCCTTCCGCGCGGCAGACCTCGGCCTCAAGACCGTCATCGTCGAGCGCTACGCAAGCCTCGGCGGTGTCTGCCTCAACGTGGGCTGCATCCCGTCCAAGGCCTTGCTGCATGTGGCCGCGGTGATGGACGAGACCACCCACTTCGCCGAGTTGGGCATCGAGTTCGCGCCGCCGAAGATCGACATCGACAAGCTGCGCGCCCACAAGGAAAAGGTCATCGGCAAGCTCACCGGCGGTCTCGCCGGCATGGCCAAGGGGCGCAAGGTCGAAGTCGTGCGCGGCTACGGTGCCTTCCTCGACCCGCATCACGTCGAGGTCGAACTCACCACCGGCGACGCGCAGGACAAGACCGGCGACAAGAAGGTCGTCAAGTTCAAGCACTGCATCATCGCCGCCGGCAGCCAGGCGGTGCGCCTGCCCTTCATGCCGGAAGACCCGCGCGTCATCGACTCCACCGGCGCGCTGGAGCTCAAGGCGGTGCCCAAGCGCATGCTCGTCATCGGCGGCGGCATCATCGGCCTGGAAATGGCCACCGTCTATTCATCGCTCGGCGCGCGCATCGACGTGGTCGAGATGCTGGACGGCCTGATGCAGGGCGCCGACCGCGACCTGGTCAAAGTGTGGGAAAAGAAGAACGCCCACCGCTTCGACAACATCATGCTGAAGACCAAGACCGTCGCCGCCGAAGCCAAGGACGACGGTATCTGGGTGAAGTTCGAGGGTGACAAGGCCCCGGCCGACGCCCAGTGCTACGACCTCGTGTTGGTCGCTGTCGGCCGCAGCCCCAACGGCAGGAAGATCGCCGCCGACAAGGCCGGCGTCGCGGTCACCGAGCGCGGCTTCATCGAAGTCGACAACCAGATGCGCACCAACGTCCCGCACATCTTCGCCATCGGCGACATCGTCGGCCAGCCCATGCTCGCCCACAAGGCAGTGCATGAAGCCCATGTCGCAGCCGAAGTCGCTGCTGGCCAGAAGTCGAGCTTCGACGCCCTGCAAATCCCCTCGGTCGCCTACACCGACCCCGAGGTTGCCTGGGCCGGTCTCACCGAAGACCAGGCCAAGGCCAAGGGCATCAAGTACGACAAGGCGGTGTTCCCGTGGGCTGCCTCAGGCCGCGCGATCGCCAACGGTCGCGACGAGGGCTTTACCAAGCTCCTGTTCGACAGCGAAACCCACCGCATCATCGGTGGCGCCATCGTCGGCACCCACGCCGGAGACCTCATCGGCGAAGTCTGCCTCGCAGTCGAAATGGGCGCCGACGCGGTCGACATCGGCAAGACCATCCACCCCCACCCGACCCTGGGTGAGTCGGTAGGTATGGCCGCCGAAGTGGCGCACGGCAGTTGTACCGACCTGCCGGCGCAGAAGAAGCGGTAAACCAACCGCTCCGTCCCAGACCATCTGAGGCGGAGCGCGTCGTGGCTGGCGGCTGCCCCGAGCGACTTTGCCCGAGCACATGCCGCTGTTGCCGAGCGTAGCGCCCGCGATCCCTGCTGTCTGAGGCCGAAGGCCGAGTTCTGGGATCGCAGCGAAGCGAGGCTTTCAGCGGCAGCGCGAGCGGCATCGGAGCAGAGGGGCAGCCGCCAGCCGCGACGCGCGGACACCCGGCACCGCCCTAATCTCCGCTGTCCAAGCGCACCACACAAACCAAAAGACACTCAGCGCTGCAAACCTCACAACAGCAGCGCCAGCGCCATCGGAGCTGATACGCAG
>NZ_WTVM01000241.1 GCF_012910885.1 Azoarcus taiwanensis
GCTTGTACTTGATCACCTGGCGGTCGAGCTTGTCGGTCATGCTGTCGATGGCGGCATACATGTCGGCATCGTCGCTTTCGACGAAGATGTCCTTGCCGCGCACGTGCAGCGTCACTTCGGCCTTCTGCTTGAGCTTTTCGACGGACAGGATCACGTTGATGCTCGTGACGTTGTCGAAGTGCCGGATGACGCGGTCGAGCTTGCTGGTGACGTAGTCGCGAATGGCGTCGGTGACCTCGACGTGATGGCCGGTGATGTTGAGATTCATGATTGCTCCTTGTGATTTATATCGTCTTGCGCTGGCTGACCGGCGGTATGTTGAGTGATTCACGGTACTTGGCGATGGTTCGCCTCGCCACCACGATACCCTGCTGGCCCAATAGATCGGCGATCTTGGAGTCGGACAAGGGTTTCTTCTTGTCTTCGGCATCGACCAACTGGCGAATCAGCGCGCGTATCGCCGTGGAGGAGGCCGCCCCACCGGTATCGGTGGCGACATGACTGCCGAAAAAATACTTGAGTTCGAAGACGCCGCGAGGCGTCGACATGTACTTCTGCGTTGTGACCCTCGAGATCGTGGACTCGTGCAACTCCAGTTGTTCGGCGATTTCCCTCAGCGTCAGCGGACGCATCGCCACGTCTCCATATTCGAAGAACTGTCGTTGTTGGTCAACAATCGCCTGCGACACGCGCAGAATCGTCTCGAAACGCTGCTGAACGTTCTTGATCAGCCAGCGCGCCTCCTGCAACTGCCCGGACAGGGCACCGCTGATGCCCCGGTTCTGTTGCAGGATGCTGGCGTAGAGCGCGTTGATGCGCAGCCGTGGCATGGCTTCGGCGTTGAGACTGACGATCCACTGGTCGCGGTATTTGCGAACCACCACATCCGGCAGAATGTAGCGGGTTTCCTGCGTCGAATAGCGCGAACCCGGGTGGGGGTCGAGGGCGCAGATCATCGCGTGTGCGGCGCGAAGGTCTTCTTCGCTGCAGGCGAGCAAACGCTTGAGGCGGGAGAAGTTACGCTCTGCGAGCAGTTCGAGGTGTTCGCTGATGATCGCCTGCGCGATGTCACGCACTGGCCCGGGGTCAAGCGCGCGCAACTGTAGCGCCAGACACTCTCGCGGCGAGCGTGCGCCGATTCCCGCCGGGTCGAGACTCTGGACCTGATGCAGGGCTACGGTGAGGTCGTCGAGCTCGATCTCCAGTTCGGGCTGCAACAGTTCGAGCAGATCCTCGAGTGACTGGTTCAGGTAACCGTCGTCGTCGATCGCTTCGACGATCAACCGGCACAGCGTCCGGTCGCGATCGGACATCGGCGAGAGGCTCAGTTGCTGGTTGAGGTGGTCGCGGAGACTGGTCTCCGCAGCCTGGATGTCCTGAAAGTCATTGTCGTCGTCATCGCTGCGCGGGCCGTTGCTCGTCGCGCTACCCCAGTCTCCGGAGTCCTCGAAACTTGTCGCTTCGGGTGCGCTGTCGCGCTCCTGGTTGTCGCTGGGGGACTCCTGCTCGTTGCTGCTGCCGGTGGGCACTGTCTGCGCTGGTGCGTCGCCTTCCTCGCCCTCGGCTCGTTCGAGCATCGGGTTCTCGAGGAGGAAATTCTCGATCTCCTGGTTCAGTTCCAGCGTTGATAGCTGCAGCAGCCGAATCGACTGCTGCAGCTGAGGCGTCAACGTGAGATGCTGCGATAGCTTGAGCTGGAGCGTAGGCTTCATGACGGCAGTGCTCAGAGCCTGAAATGTTCGCCGAGATAGACTCGACGGACCTGCTCGTTGGCGACGATGACATCCGGTGTGCCGCTCGCCAGCACACTTCCCTCGCTGATGATGTAGGCGCGATCACAAATGCCGAGCGTCTCGCGCACGTTGTGGTCGGTGATCAGCACGCCGATACCGCGCTCGCGAAGGTAGTGAATGATCTTCTGGATGTCGAGTACCGCGATCGGATCGACCCCGGCGAATGGCTCGTCGAGGAGGATCAGGCGCGGGTTGCTTGCCAGTGCGCGGGCGATTTCGCAGCGTCGACGCTCGCCGCCGGACAAGGACACCGAGACGTTGTCGCGCAGGTGCGCGATACCCAACTCTTCCAGCAGCTCATTCAGGCGCGCCTCGACCTCTGCGCGCGACAGGCCCTGAAGTTCGAGCACTGCGCGGACATTGTCGGCGACACTGAGCTTGCGGAACACGCTCATTTCCTGGGGTAGATAGGACAGCCCCATGCGTGCACGTGCATGCACCGGCAGATGCGTGAG
>NZ_WTVM01000242.1 GCF_012910885.1 Azoarcus taiwanensis
CGGCAAACAGCTCGCGGCCGATCAGCATGCGGCGGATCTCACTCGTGCCAGCGCCGATCTCGTACAGCTTGGCGTCGCGCCACAGGCGGCCGGTGGGGTATTCGTTGATGTAGCCGTTACCGCCCAGCGTCTGGATCGCCTCGCCGGCCATCCAGGTGGCCTTTTCGGCCGAATACAGGATCGCGCCAGCGGCATCCTTGCGCAGCGTGCGGGCGTGGTCCATGCGGTCGCAGGCCTGACCGACGGCGTACACATAGGCGCGGGTCGCACTCCAGATGGTGTACATGTCGGCGACCTTGCCTTGCATGAGCTGGAACTCGCCGATGCTCTGGCCAAACTGCTTGCGGTCGTGCAGATAGGGCACGACGACGTCCATGCAGGCTGCCATGATGCCGAGCGGTCCACCGCACAGCACCGCCCGCTCGTAGTCGAGGCCGCTCATCAACACCTTGACGCCATTGCCCAAACCGCCGAGCACGTTCTCCTCCGGGACTTCGCAGTCGTCGAAGAACAGCGGGTAGGTGTTTGAGCCGCGCATGCCGAGCTTGTCCAGATGGCTGCCGCAGGAGAAGCCCTTCATGCCTTTCTCGACGATAAAGGCGGTGATGCCGCGCGGGCCGGACTCGATGTCGGTCTTCGCGTAGACCACCAGGGTATCGGCGTCGCCGCCGTTGGTGATCCACATCTTGGCGCCGTTTAGCACGTAGCGGTCGCCCTTCTTGTCGGCGCGCAGCTTCATGCTGACCACGTCGGAGCCGGCGTTGGGTTCGGACATCGCCAGTGCGCCGACATGCTCGCCTGAGATCAGCTTGGGCAGGTATTTGGCCTTTTGCTCGGTGTTGCCGTTGCGACGGATCTGATTCACGCACAGGTTGGAGTGCGCGCCGTAGGACAGGCCGACCGATGCCGATGCGCGAGAGATTTCCTCCATCGCGACAATGTGGGCCAGGTAACCCATGCCGGTGCCGCCGTATTCCTCCTCGGCAGTCATGCCGAGCAGGCCCATGTCGCCGAACTTCTTCCACAGGTCGGCCGGAAACTCGTTGTCACGGTCGATCTGCTCAGCGCGCGGTGCGATCTCGTTCATCGCGAAGTCCCGGACCGCATCGCGCAGCGCGTCGATGTCCTCGCCGAGGTTGAAGTTGAGGCTGGGGATGTTCATGCGGTTCTCCTCCGGAGTCGATTCAGTGTTGGGTTCAGTTTGGTTCAGCGAGCGGGGCTTGTCATCTCGCGCTTTCGGCTTTGCCCTGCATCGCCATGATGGTCTGCTGCATGAGGGCGCACAGAGTCCACTGGGCGTTCTTGATGGCGAAGACCTCGGCACGCGTGATGATCAGCGTGCGGCCGGGCTTGATGACCTCGCCGCGGGCGACGAGGCGTTCGCCATCGGCCGGAGCGATAAGATTGATCTTGTACTCGACGGTGAGCACGCTGGTGTCTGCGGGTGTGAGCGTGTTGGCGGCATAGCCTGCGGCCGAGTCGGCAATCGTACCCACCACGCCGCCATGGATGAAACCGTGTTGCTGGGTGATCTCCGGCCGGTGGGGCAGGTGGATCTCCGTGTAGCCGGGCTCGACCACTGCGAGCTCGGCGCCGATCAGCGACATGATCTGCTGGCGGGCAAAACTTGCTCGCACGCGCTCGACATAGTCTGGATCTTTCGGCTGAAAGATTGGTATTTCGGGTCTCACCATGGGCCTCCAGGCACCGGCCTCCGCAGAAGCCATCATTTCCGTTGACGTTAACGTAAATCAATCCACGAAAAAATCAAGCGGCGTCGCGCACCCGCTTCACCAACTCCGCCCGCGCACGAGCCGCACCCTCGGTGTCGTGCCCGAGCAGATTGGTGCATTGCACCTCGAGCATTGCGATCTCGCCCAGCACTGCCTCAAGGTCCTCGCGCTGCTGTTCGAGTGTGGCGCGGCGCTCTGCCAGCACCTTGAGCAGCCGTTCGAGCTGGGGCGCCGAATTGCGCACGCCGTCGTACATGTCGATCAGCTCGCGGATTTCTGCAAGCGACAGCCCCAATCGCTTGCCTCGTAGGGTAAGCTTCAATCGAGTCCGGTCGGCTTTGGAATACACACGCGCGCGCCCGGCACGCGCCGGGGTCAGCAGTCCATGGTCCTCATAAAACCGGATCGCCCGCGGGGTCACGTTGAACTCCCGCGCCAGTTCCGTGATCGTGTAGGTTTGCGCCTTGGCCATATGACCATCCTGTTGAAC
>NZ_WTVM01000243.1 GCF_012910885.1 Azoarcus taiwanensis
GGGTATACGGATTTAATGGTTGATGGGGCACCTTCACCCCATCAATCTGATACCACCCTCAGATGGTTGATAGATCGACTCCGTAGTTGAGTTCCTCTGCGAAGTCCGGCAGTCCGTAACCGATGGTTTTCTTGTAGAAAGGAGAGACCTTCGCAGTCGGTGCCTTCTTCTTGTGCTTCGTGGTGTAGAGCATTCGTGCCCGCATCACCTCGAAGGAGTAACCGCGCCCTTCACGGTTCTTGTCCTTGGCCAGTCGGTTGATGGACTCCGTGTAAGCGTTGGTGACGGGCATGTCCGTCTCGAAGTAGGTCATGGTCTCTTCGCGCCAGTTTCCCACTGCCCTGACCAGATCGCTCCAGACTTCCTTTTGGCCCTTCGGGATGGTGGCTATCCACTCGTCCAGGGCGGCTTCTGCCTGGAGCCGTGTGGTGGCGTCCCAGATGCCGTAGAAGCGCTCCTTGTGCTCGTAGGCGGCCAGCAGTTGCGGGAACGCGCCTGTCCAGGTCTCCATGATGAGGTGCTCCCGGTCTGAGACTTCGTGAGCGCGTTTCAGCAGGATTTTCCGGTCTCCCTTGAGAGTCCGGCTCTGGGACGGTTTCAGCTCCTTTCTGAGGCCCTTGCGCACTCTCTCTAGGGCATCGTTGGCCATGCGCACCACATGGAACTTATCGACCACGATACGGGCCTGGGGCAGCACAGCCTTGACCGCTGCCCGGTAGGGGTTCCACATGTCCATGCTGACGATCTCGACCTTCTGCCGGTCTTTCAGCTTCATCAGGTAGTTGGTCACCACGTCCTGGCGGCGGGTGGCCAGAAGGTCGAGCAGGGTTCGCTCCTCAATGTTGGTCAGAATGCAGCGGTAGCGCTTGTTCAGGTATAGCTCGTCAATGCCCAGGATGCGGGGCGTCTCGAAGCGGTGCCAGCGCCCCAGGAACTCGGCGCGGGCGTTGAAGATGTCGCGCACCGTCTTCTCGTCCAGGCCGGTCTGTGCCGCCACAAAGGTGTAGGGGTGGTTGAAGGATTCCTTCTCCACGTACTCATGCAGCCGCAGTGTCATACGGAATCCGTCCACCATCTCCGGTAGCTGGGGCCTGAATGTTGTCTTGCAGGCCCGGCAGGTGTATCGGCGGCGGACCACCCAGAGAGTGACCCGCTTGCCGTGGATGGGCAGATCACGATAGGGAACGTCACGCTTGCCGAACCGTACGAACTCACCCTGCACGCCGCATTCCTCGCAGGCGATGGGATCGGGCACGTCCACCTGGAAGTGCATTTCGTCGTCGGTTGATTTGCAGCCCAGTACTTGGTATTGCGGCAGGTGAAGGATGTTGTCGGGAAGTTCGGTCATGGTGTTGTATAGGCGTAGGTGTCAGTCAGATCCATCCGGCTCGGCATTGGTGTTTGCTTTTTTACCCAACAAGCTGCTGGAAACGAAAAGTAAGGCACCGAGGACAATTGCAATATCAGCCAGGTTGAAGGCCGGCCAATGCCAGTCTCGCCAATAGAAATCAAAGGAATCCACAACATAGCCGCGAAAGACCCGGTCAATCAGGTTGCCCATGGCGCCACCGAGGATAAGACTGTAAGCGATGGCTTCTCCTTTATGACGATTTTCAAGGATCAGCTTGATCAGAAAAATCGAGACCACTACCGCGATTCCGATAAAAAAGTAGCGCTGCCAGCCTCCACCATTCGCAAAAAGACTGAATGCGGCACCGGTGTTCCATAGGTGCACCCAGTTAAAGAACGGGGTCACCGAAACATACTCGCCATAGGCCATTGATTGCTGCACCAGCCACTTTACAGCCTGATCAGACCCGACTTTGACACCACCAAGTAACACGCCCGGCTACAAGCGGCGCAGCGCAAGGCATCCGGGGTGGGGCCGGAAAGCGTCGTGTATCTATGTGTGAGTTGCGCTCAGTCGAGCTTCAGGACGGGAGGCGGCGGCTTGATTTTCAATGCTTTCAGGCGGTTGGCCGCATCCGCGGTAGGTTCGGTGATCTGCCAGACCATACCGTTGGGACTGGACAATTGCGCAAGCTGGATTCGCTTGAGGTCATCGCGGATATTGCGCCAGGTGTCCTGACAGGCGTGCTCGATCACACGCTCCAGTAGCAACGCCAACACCGTGATCGCAATGTGGGCATGAATGCGGTGGGGCGCCCAGTGGAACACCGGGCGCATGCG
>NZ_WTVM01000244.1 GCF_012910885.1 Azoarcus taiwanensis
GTGATGCTCGTCGGCGAACAGGTCGGTCTTGATGGCGGTGCGTTTCTTCATGGCTGGCGGCAGAGAACGAAATCAGGACAATCCAATTTTACCAATCACAGAGGTGCCGAGGTTTTTCGAGGCGCCCTGCAGAAGACCCCGACCGCAAACCACCTCCGTTTGAGAAGCTCATTGGTGATGTTGCGGGTGCCTGTTCACGCCGCATGTCAAAGCATTTCCCCACCGCTTCGCGACTACAGAACTACTGCAAAGCTCTACGTTAGCCAAATGAAGTTCCCTCTATGAGCAACATCCTTAAATACCAGAAAGAGCACGAGCTTGAGCTAATAGCCCTCCTGGAAAAGGAGCCTGATTGGAGCTCGTTTGTGAGCGCCCAGGCAGTTGATACGTTCAAGGAGGCGCTGCTGGAAAGTGAAACCTTTCTGTGTGAGAACGAAGGCAATATCTGCGGATATCTCCGAGCCTTGGTTGATGGCTTCGGTATCTATATTAGTGAATTGTATGTCGCTCCACAGTATAGGGGTAACGGCTATGGCTCAGAGCTTCTGGAAAAGGTTAAACAAGAGCACCCGAATCAGGATGTTTACGTGCTGTCCGATGAAGACGTCTATTACGAAAAACTCGGATATCAGCGGGTCGGCTCTGTTTTTAAGTTATAAAATGGCTAACAAGCGGATTTTGGCGGACTGGCTTTACGCTGTGCTCCAAGCCAGCCGCCAATGCGGCCGTGAGGCATCGCTATGACCCCTCAGATCGCCTTGCTGATGGCGGAATACAATCGTTGGATGAACGAGCGCATGTACGAGGCGGCCGCAACGCTGGACGCCGAGACGCTGGCGGCTGACCAGGGCGCATTTTTCGGCTCGATCCTTGGAACTCTGAATCACATTGCAGCCGCCGACACGATCTGGCTGCACCGCTTCGCTCAGCATGAAGCGTCGTTTTCAAGCCTGAGTGCCCTTGCCAAATATCCGCAGCCCTCTTCGTTGTCCCAGCCCCTTGCAAGAGACCTGAAGGAACTTCGCGGCTACCGAAGCGAACTCGATGCGATCATCGAGAGTTGGGTGGCGGAGCTAACCCCTGAGCACCTGTCGGCCAGCATCACCTACGGCAACATGGCTGGCGCCAAGTCCAGCAGGAACTTTGGCGCCCTGCTGCAGCACTTCTTCAACCACCAAACGCATCATCGCGGCCAGGCGTCTACACTGTTGTTCCAGTCGGGCGTAGATATCGGTGTCACTGATCTACTGGCGGTCTTTCCGCACATCACACTCCATGAACGCATACCACCTTGCTCAAGTTAATGTCGCGCTGGCGCGCGGCGAGATGACGTCCGATACCATGAGCGGGTTCGTCTCGCGGCTTGATGAAATCAATCGCCTCGCGGAGTGTTCGAAGGGTTTCGTCTGGCGCCTCGTTGGTGATGGCGCTGATGCGACGAGCATCAGGGCATTCGATGACCCGCTGCTACTCGTCAATGTGAGCGTATGGGAAGACCTGGAGTCGTTGAAGGCGTATGCCTACCAGTCCGCCCACGTCGAGCTCATCCGCGATCGAGACGCCTGGTTCCACAAGCTGGCAGAGGCGCACCAGGCGCTCTGGTGGGTGCCCGTGGGGCATACGCCGACGGTTGAAGAAGCAAAGGCCAGGCTCGAGCACATCAGGACACACGGGCCAACGCCCACGGCATTCACTTTTGCCAGGGCCTTTCCGCAGCCGGTCGCTTGATGCGACGATAGCGAAGGTGCCTGACGGTGCATTCCGTAGACCGACGTCGCCAGCGCGGCTGATTCTTGAGCAAATCTGACCCAAAAAGAACTCGCATGCATACGCCTGACCCTAGTTTCTCGGTGAACGACGGATTGCTGAAGGCGGTCGAGCTGCTCGCGTCGCGAGGACTTGACGCTGCCGACCTGCCGCTTGCGCTTCCCGAGGCCGGGGTTGGTGATGTGGGTGCCTTGGAGATGCTCTCGGGCCATGTGCTCGGTGAGGCGGCTCAACTCGGTTCGCCTACGGCGCTCGCGCACATGGATCCGCCGACGCCGTGGATCACTTGGGCGATGGCGCTGTGGAATGCCAGTCTCAACCAGAACCTGCTTCATGAGATGACCTCGCCCTTCGCCACCCAGGCCGAGGCGCGGGCGTTAGGC
>NZ_WTVM01000245.1 GCF_012910885.1 Azoarcus taiwanensis
GCGCGCACGCTGTTCCGACTCAAGCACGCTCAGTCGCTGGCGCTCGGCCTCAATCTCGGCAAGCAGTACTTGCTGGGTTTCGAGATCCTCGCGGAGGTGCTCGATGAGCTCCACGCGCGCCCGGCCGAGATACTCCCGGTAGCGAAGGTCGCGCGCAAGCTGGTTCGGGTCCCGCGCCGTCAACACCGGGGCGACCTCGTTGCCGCCGTGCAGGTATTGGCGGCGCAACCACAACGCAAGCTCGTCCTGACGTTCGGCGATACGCCCGGCAATCGAACCGGCCTCTCGCTCCCTCTCCTCGAGGGTCTTGCCAGTGGTCGCAAGAAGTTCGACGGTTTCGCGCAGTTGCCGACTCGCGGCCGAGACCGCACGTTCGGCGCGAGCCAACTCGGTGGCAGCGCCCGAGCGCTCCGCCTCGACCCGGGCAATGACCTGCTCGACCGCCTGGATACGACGCTGCACCTGCTCCAGCTCGGCTCGACGGAGATCAATCTCGTCGGCGAGCAGACTCACCGAAAACAGGGCCGCCACCAGGCACGCAAGCCGACGCACCCAGCAGGCGGGCATCACCACGAACCTCCGGGCTTCAGGCTGTGAACTCAGGGCTGGGCACGGCCTTGTCCAGCCACGGCGGCCTCGGCGGCGCGAATCGTGTCCTCGTCTGCCAGATAGTAGCTGCGAATCGGACGCAGGTCCGCGTCGAGCTCGTAGACCAGTGGCTGGGCAGTCGGAATGTTGAGGCCGACGATATCCTTGTCAGAGATGCCGTCAAGATACTTGATCAGCGCACGCAGGCTATTGCCGTGCGCGGCGATGAGAATCCGCTTGCCCTCGAGGACGCTCGGCGCGATGACGGTTTCCCAGTAGGGCACGAAACGTGCAACCGTGTCCTTGAGGCACTCGGTCCGGGGGAAGCGGCCGCGCGGCAACGAAGCGTAACGCGGATCGTCGGTCGCTAGGCGCTCGTCACCGTCTTCCAGCGGCGGCGGTGGCGTGTCGTAGGAACGACGCCAGACGAGCACCTGATCGTCGCCGAACTTGGCCGCGGTTTCGGCCTTGTTCAGACCCTGCAAAGCCCCATAGTGGCGCTCGTTGAGACGCCACGAGTGCTCAACCGGCAACCAGAGGGCGTCGAGCTCTTCGAGCACGATGTTCAGCGTCTTGTTGGCACGCTTGAGCACCGAAGTGAAGGCCAGGTCGAATGCGAAGCCTTCACGCTTGAGCAGCTGCCCTGCCTGGCGGGCTTCGACCACGCCTTTTTCAGTCAGGTCGACGTCGGTCCAGCCGGTGAACCGGTTGTCCTTGTTCCAGGTGGACTCGCCATGGCGCAGCAGAACGATCTTGTACATGAAACCTCGGAAGGATGAGTGAGTGAGCCGAAAAGGAGCGAATTACGGGAGCGGAACGCCTGCGTGACCCGATAAACTCGCGCCTCGATCAACCGCTTATTTTATACTAATCACCTCGCGGTAATATTCGGGTCCCGGTGACGTCTCCATTCGACGTCATCTGGCCCGCAAGAAGCCGATCACCATTTCGGAAGCACAGCCATCGTGAATCAGAACGCCATCGTCGACCTCATCGACAAGCACGAGCATATCGAGACGGCTGCACGTGCCCTGAAGTCGATAGCCCATCCGCTCAGGCTCAAGATTCTCTGCGTCCTCGGAGACCAGGAGGTGTGCGTGCAGGACATCGTCGATGCGGTCGGCGCATCGCAGAGCAACATCTCTCAGCACCTCGCCATTTTGCGCGACAAGGACGTTCTACAGACGCGCAAGGACGCCAACCGGGTGTACTACCGGGTCGGCGACAAGCGTACGCTGCAGCTCATCGTACTGATGCGCGAAGTCTTCTGCGGCATCCCACCCGAAGAAGAAAGCCGCTGATCCCCTCAATCACTCATCTATACGGAGCAGTATTTCGTGGATTTTCTGCTGGACAATTGGTACTGGGCCGCTCTCGCGGTGGTGACAGGCACCTGGCTGCTGGTCGACATGGTCAGGTCGGCCGGAGACAAGACTCAACTCTCGCCAGTCGAGGCGACGCTGCTTATCAACCGCGAGGATGCGGTGGTCGTCGACGTACGCGACATCGGTGAATATCAACAGGGCCACATCCCGAACGCACGACACATTCCGCTCGCGGA
>NZ_WTVM01000246.1 GCF_012910885.1 Azoarcus taiwanensis
ACCCTCATCCAGGCCGAGGCCACCGGCATGAGTCTCGGGCCCATCCTGCGCGCCCAGGCCGATCAGCGGCGCACCGAGCGCTTCGCACGCGCCGAGAAGCTCGCCATGGAGGCGCCGGTCAAGCTCCTCTTTCCGTTGCTGTTCTTCATCTTCCCGTGCGTGTTCGCGATCCTCATGTTCCCCATCGTGATGAAGTTTCTCGCCGTCGGCCTATGAGTGCGCACACTGACAGCGCTCAGGCGCGCGCCTCACACCCGAGCGCCGATCCGACCACGATACCCTCGGCAGCCCTGGCAGCGCCCGCACTCGTGGTGCGCCCGGCGGTGCGCCTCCTGGACCGGCTGCGCGGGCTCATCGGCTCGCCCGCGCCGGCGCCCGGTCAGGCGTTGCGCATCAGCCCGTGCAGCTCGGTCCATACCGCCTTCATGCACTACCCCATTGATGTGATCTTCGTCGATCGCCACGGGCGCATCCGCAAGGTCGTGCCCGCGCTCGCACCCTGGCGTGTGGCCGCATGTGTGGCCGCCCGCCACACCCTGGAGCTGGCCGCCGGCGAGGCCGCGCGCCTCGGGCTCGTGCCGGGCGGGCGCATCGCGCCCGAGTTGCTCGCCGACGACACAGGGTCACAGACATGAGAGCACACACCCCGCATCGTCCCCAGCGCGGCGCCACACTGGTCGAGTTCGTCATCGTCGGCCCGCTGGTGCTGTTCATCCTGCTCGCGCTCATGCAGTACGCGCTGGCCTTTCATGCCAAGAGCCAGTTGAACTACGCCACCTTCGAGGCCGCCCGCGCCGGCACGGTCTCCAACGCCAACCCCACCGCGATACGCACCGCCTTCGACCGCGCCATGACCGGTTACCACGGCGGGGGCACCACCACCGCCCAGCTGGCCGCCTCCCGCGCCCGCGCCACGGCCGAGTCGGCCTATGTGCGCATCGAGATCCTCTCGCCCACCCGGGAGAGCTTCGATGATTTCCACAGCCCGGCACTGGCCGCGCGCATGGGGGTCGGTTCGCGCGTGATCCCCAACGCCAACCTCGCCCACCTCGAATGCCCCACCGATCGCCCGGGCTGCAACCGCAACCCGGCCAGCAACGCCAGCGGTCAGACGCTGAGTGACGCCAACCTGCTCAAGCTGCGCATCACCTACGGCATCCCCCCGCAAAAGCAGATCCCGCTCGCCGGCCCGTTCATGACCCGCACGGTGGCGTTTCTGAATCCCGCCGATCCGGACGCCTTCCGCGCAAGCCTCCTCGCCCAGGGGCGTATTCCGGTGGTGACCCACACGGTCATGCGCATGCACTCGCCCGCCATCGAGGCGGCCAACGTATCGATTCCCGGGCCGGGCAACGCCGGTTCGCCCTCCGACCCGGGGCCGCCACCCGAGGGGCCGACCTTACCGGTGTGTCCGGTTACCGATCCGGCGTGTACCACGCCGCTAAGCAGTGGCGGCGGGAGTGATCCGGGCGAGGGACCGGGAGACGGTGAGCCGGAGCCACCTCCTCCCTGCGTCAACCTGCCTTAGTCACTGACAAACGGACATCATCCATGCGATTCGAACGGCTGATTGCAGCGATCTTTCTGACCTTGCTGTCGCTACCGGTCCTCGCGGACGACTTCATCTTCGGGGGTTCGCCGCCTGCCTGCGACCCCACGGTTTCAAGCTGTCTGCCTGAGCCTGAAGAACCCGTGTGCGATGTCACGGCGTGCTTCACGACCGCGGAGGGGCAAAAGCAGTACGAAATCAAGCACGGCTGCGTCTTCCCGCCGTCGTCACCATGTGGCGAGTTCGACACGAGCACTCAGTGCTGCGGCAAGAACCCACGCACCGGCGAAGCGACGGTCATTGACAAAGTCTTCAGCACGCCGGATGTGCTCATGCCGGAGTTCGACAGCTTCACATGGACCAACTTCAAGATGGCCTGCCCCGATGGAAAGCAGAATGATGCGCCGCCGGATGATGTTTGGGGGATGTGCGAAATCAACAGGCCTCATGATCCAGATGACCCAAATGACCACTACAACATCATAGATATATGGGCGCCTCGAAAAACCTCGGCACCTCTGTGATTGGTAAAATTGGATTGTCCTGATTTCGTTCTCTGCCGCCAGCCATGAAGAAACGCACCGCCATCA
>NZ_WTVM01000247.1 GCF_012910885.1 Azoarcus taiwanensis
TTCGGGTCTCGTGGGCTCGGTGGGGTATTCGTAGCGCAGCTCGTCAAGGCTGAAGGTGCACAGTTCGGCGATGCGTAGGGTCTCGTCCAGCAGTGTCTGCGGGTAGCGTGTGCCGAGCCGCTTGCGGGTGTGCAGGCGTCGCTCGGCGTTGGCGGCCAGTGCCAGCCCGGCTTCCATGACGGTGGTGCGCAGCCGGGTGGCGGTGAGCACGTCGGCCAGGCGTCGGCGGGTTTCATCGTGCATCAGGGCGCCGGTGGCGGCGACGGCGGTTAGGCCGGTTTGTGTGGCGAGTTGCAGCAGGCGATGCAGCACGGAGGCGTCGTCCGGCCCACAGGCGAGTTCGACCGCCAGCCTGGCGCGGCCGGGGAAGCAGCCGGCGAGCCAGATGGCGTGTTCGGTCAGGGTGGTGTCGTCGAGCGTGGCGGGATCGGGCGGGACGAGCAGGGCGAGGCAGGCGTCCAGCCCGGCGTGTTCGATGTCGGCGCGGGTGAGGTGGTAGCGGCCTTTTTCGGCTGCGCGACGTCCGCGACTGATGAGCCGGGACAGGGCAGCGTAGCCGCTGCGCGAGGTGGCGAGCAGCACGATGAGCGGGCCGTCGGCAAGCTGAATCTCGGTGCCGATGATGAGCTTGAGCGGCAGGCTTTTGCGTTTGATGGCGCTGTGCGCGCGCACGACGCCGGCCAGCGAGCACTCGTCGGTGATCGCCAGCGCGGCATACCCCAACTCGGCCGCCCGCTCGACCAACTCCTCGGGGTGGGAGGCGCCCCGCTGGAAGCTGAAGTTGCTGAGGCAGTGCAGTTCGGCGTAGGCGGGGGGTGGGGAATTGCGAGTACTGAACATATGTTCAGTATAGCGTGTGCGGTGCGTTTCACCTTCGGTTCAACGCACCCTATATCGGCCCGTTACAATGCGCCAACATCCCGTCCACCACCGAGGCTTCCACCCCATGAGCGCGGCGATCCGCTACACCATTGTTCCTTCCCACCCTGAAGCCCATTTGTTTCGCGTCACGTGCACCGTGACCGAGCCGGATCCGCGGGGGCAGCGTTTCAGTTTGCCGGCGTGGATTCCGGGCAGCTACATGATTCGCGAGTTCTCGCGCAACATCGTGACGATCCGGGCCGAGGCGGGTGGAAAGCCCGTGCGGCTCACGAAGCTCGACAAGCACACCTGGCAGGCGGCGCGGGTGCCGGCCGGGCGGGCCTTGACGGTGGAGTACGAGGTCTACGCCTGGGATTTGTCCGTGCGTGCGGCGCATCTGGACCCGACGCATGGATTCTTCAACGGCACCAGCGTGTTTCTGGCGGTGGAGGGGCAGACCGACCGAGCCTGCGAGGTGGAGATCCACCGGCCCAACGGCAAGGCTTACGCCGACTGGAAGGTGGCGACCACCTTGCCGGTCGCAAAGGGCGAAAAGGGGGCGGCGAAGGCGCTCGGGTTCGGGCTGTATCGGGCGGCGGATTACGACGAGCTGGTCGATCACCCGGTCGAGATGGGCACTTTCACCCATACGACGTTCAAGGCCGGCGGGGTGAAGCATGAGGTGGTGCTGACTGGGCAGCACGACTGCGACACCGGGCGCTTGTGCAAGGACCTGGCGAAGATCTGCGCGTGGCAGATCGAGCTTTTCGGCAAGCCGGCGCCGGTCGATCGTTATGTTTTCATGACCATGGTGGTGGGCGACGGTTACGGCGGGCTGGAGCATCGCGCGTCGACTGCGCTGATGGCGAGCCGCAAGGATTTGCCCTGGCGTGGCATGAAGGGTCTGCCGGACGATTACAAGCGCTATCTCGGGCTGTGCAGCCATGAGTATTTCCACACCTGGAACGTCAAGCGGATCAAGCCGGCGGCCTTCGTGCCTTACGATCTGGCGCAGGAGAACTACACCCGCCTGCTGTGGCTGTTCGAGGGCTTTACCTCGTATTACGACGATCTCGCGCTGGTGCGTTCGGGCGTGATCGGGGTGGATGACTATCTCGCGTTGTTGTCGAAGACCGCCTCCAACGTGATGCGCGGCGCCGGTCGGCTCAAGCAGAGCGTGGCGGAATCCTCCTTCGATG
>NZ_WTVM01000248.1 GCF_012910885.1 Azoarcus taiwanensis
GGGCCAGCATCAGGGCGGCTGCCCCGGCCAGCATGAAGCGACGCATGTGGGTCATTGTTGTTTCTCCTTGTGGTTGTTGCAGTGATGTCATGGGGGTCAGGCATCCGGCCGGTAGGGCTTGCCCAACGAAGCCGGCGAGTTCAGGCGAATGAGAGTCGGATTGCGCGAGATCAGCACGAGCACGATGATCGTCGCCCAGTACGGTAGTGACGACAGAAACTGCGAGGGGAAATCGATCTGCAGCCCCGAGCCCTGGATGAAGAGCTGGGTGATCATCACGCCTCCGAAGAGATATGCGCCGACGAGCACCCGGAAGGGACGCCACGTGGCGAACACCACTAGCGCGAGCGCGATCCAGCCGCGACCGGCGACCATGCCCTCGACCCACATCGGTGTGTAGAACACCGACAGGAACGCGCCGCCGAGGCCCGCCATCGCACCGCCGAAGAGCACTGCAAGATAACGAATGAGGATCACCGGGTGGCCGATTGCGTGCGCCGAGGCCGGCGACTCCCCGACCGCGCGCAGCACCAGCCCGGCTCGGCTGCGGTAGAGAAACCACAGCACAGCCCAGAAAAGCGCCCATGAGATGTAGACCATCAACTGCTGGTTGTAGAGCGCTTCGCCGATCACCGGAATATCCGCGATGAAGGGAATCCGCACTGGCGGCACTGCCTGCAGCGCGACCGCCTCGTAGGGTTTGCCGATAAAGGCCGACAGGCCGACACCGAATATTGCCAGCGCCAGCCCGGTGGCGACCTGATTGGCTTGCAGTGTCAGGGTAAGGAAACCGAACACCAGCGAGATCGCCATGCCGGCGGCGATGCCGGCGAGTGCGCCTATCCAGGGATTACCGGTGTGATGGGTGATTGCAAAGGCGAACACCGCGCCCATGGCCATCATCCCCTCCGAGCCGAGATTGAGCACGCCGGCTCGCTCGTTAACCAGAAGGCCAAGCGCGACGATGATCAGCGGGGTGCCGGCCACGACCGTTGCGAACAGGATGGCGGTGATCAGGTTCGGGTCCATCGTTCCGTCACCTCGCCATCCGGCCGAAGCGCAGCCGGTAGTTGATGAACACGTCGGCGCCGAGCAGGAAGAACAACAACATGCCCTGGAACACCATCGAAATCGAACTCGGCAGATTCATATGCTGTTGAACCTGTTCCCCGCCGAGGAACAGCAAGGCCATCAGCAGGCTCGCCAGCGCGATGCCGATCGGGTTGAGGCGGCCGACGAAGGCGACGATGATCGCTGCGAAGCCGTACCCCAGGCTCACTCTGTCGGTGAGTTGGCCCATCGGACCGGCGACTTCGGTCATGCCGGCGATACCTGCAGCGCCGCCGCCGCAAAGCAAGCCGATCCAGACCGTCTTCGAGGCGGAAAAGCCCGCATAGCGTGCGGCACCCGCCGCCTCGCCGGCGACCCGCATCTTGTATCCGGTATAGCTGAACTGCATGAACAGGTAGCCGGCGACCAGTACGCCGAGCGCGATGAAAATCCCCGCATTCAGGCGGGTGCCGGCAAGAATGTTGGGTAGCCGTGCGTCGCGCCCGAACATCTCGGTTTGCGGGAAACCGAAACCCATCGGGTCGCGCCACGGACCGAACACCAGCCAGGAGACATATAGCTGCGCGACATAGACCAGCATCAACGTCACCAGTATCTCATTGGCGTTGAAGCGGGTGCGTAGCAGCGCCGGGATTGCAGCCCAGGCTGCACCCGCCAGTGCGCCGGCGCACAGCATTGCCGGCAGCAGCAGCGGCCCGCCGCTTCCCTTGAAGTACAGCGCCACGCCGCTGGCACCAATCGCGCCGAAGATGAACTGCCCCTCGGCGCCGATGTTCCATACGTTGGCGCGAAAGCCTATCGCAAGCCCCACCGCGCAAAGCATCAGTGGCGCGGCTTTGAGCAACAATTCGGATACACCGTAGAGGTTGCGCACCGGGTTGAAGAAGAAGAGACGAAAGCCCTGTATCGGATCCTTGCCCAGTGCCGAGAAGATCACCAGGCCGGCCAGCAGCATCACCACCACCTCGAACAGCGGTGACAGAT
>NZ_WTVM01000249.1 GCF_012910885.1 Azoarcus taiwanensis
GAAGAAGCCGCTTGTTCTGGGTATTGCCGCCGCGCTGGGTCTGGGTGCTGGTGTCGCATCCGCCCAAGTTGATCCTGCCCTGCCCGCTTACGAGCGCGTCTCGGGTATTTCCGGCAACCTGACCTCCATCGGTTCCGATACCTTGAACAACCTCATGACCCTGTGGGCTGAGGAATTCGCCAAGTTCTACCCGAACGTTAACGTCCAGATTCAGGGCGCTGGCTCCTCCACTGCGCCCCCGGCGCTGGTCGAAGGTACTGCGAACTTCGGCCCGATGAGCCGCGCGATGCGTGACTCGGAGATTCGTGCTTTCGAAGACCGCCATGGTTTCGCTCCGACCGAAGTGCCGGTCGCGATCGACATGGTTGCAGTGTATGTCAACAAGGACAACCCGATCGAAGGTCTGTCGCTCCCGCAGGTCGATGCGATCTTTTCGGCGACCCGCGCCTGCGGTTACGCCAACGACATCACGACCTGGGGCCAGGCTGGTCTGACCGGTGCCTGGGCCAATCGTGACATCACCCTGTACAGCCGTAACGCCGTGTCCGGTACCTACGGTTTCTTCAAGGAAATGGCCTTGTGTGGCGGTGACTTCAAGTCCACCATCAACGAACAGCCGGGTTCTTCCGCCGTGGTGCGCGGGGTTGAGCAGACGATCAACGGTATTGGCTACTCCGGTATCGGCTACAAGACCTCCGGCGTGCGTGTCGTGCCGCTTGCCAAGGAGCATGGCGGTGAGTATGCCGAGGCGAATGGCGAGAACGCGGTTTCGGGCGCTTATCCGCTGGCCCGCTTCCTGTACGTCTATGCCAACGCCAACCCGAACACCGGCTGGAACCCGCTTGAGCGCGAGTTCTTCCGCATGGTGCTCTCCAAGGAAGGTCAGGAAGTTGTGCATCGTGACGGTTACGTGACGCTGCCGGCACCGGTTGCCGAGCGTTTCATGAATGAAAAAGGCCTCAAATAACAACAACCTGAAGTTGTGACGGGCTTCGCCGCGAAAGCGGCGGGGCCTTGTTTTTTTGTCCGAAAGGCAGGTTTTCGAGCCTTTCGAATCTGGAGCAAGAGCAAATGGCTGCGATTTCGCCCGACAGCGTTCAGACGAGCCGATCCCTATTGCCGTCTGTCGAGAAACGCGAGAAGCTGCGCAAGACCCGCAAGTTTCGCGACGGTCTGTCGCTATATGGCGTCGGTGCCGGCGGTTTGGGGGTGATCTTCGCGCTCGCGCTGATCTTCGTGTATCTGTTCTACGAGACGATGCCACTGCTCAAGCCGGTCAGCATGGAGGTCAGTACGACCTATGCCGTGCCCGGTGAGATGCCGGTTACGCCAACCATGCATTTGACGCTGGATCGCTTCGAAGAGATCGGGGGACGCTTCTCCGAGTCCGGGGTCATTACCTTCTTCAATGCGCGCAACGGCGCCATCCTGTCCCGGATCGAGCTGCCGATCCCGGAAGGCGAGCGCGTCACCAGTTTTGGTCGTTCGGAAAGTCGCAAGAGCCTGTTCGTCTATGGTTTCAGTGACGGCTCGGTGCTGCCGGTCAAGGTCGATTACGAGATCACCTTCCCGGACGGGGTGCGCCGGGTCACGCCGCGGTTGAGCTTTCCGCTTGGCGCGGAGCCCACCGGTATCGGCGGCAAGGAAGGTGCGCAGTACTCGGCGCTCGAGATCGTCGATGGTCGCGGCGGATACGTGATCGCGGCCGGTACTGTCGCGGGCGACATCGCGATGGCGCTTTACAGCACCACGACGAGCATGCTCACTGGTACCGTCGAAATCCGCCGTCAGGACTTCAATCTGCCCAACCTCGGCGCACCGGTGAGTCAGCTGCTCGTCAATGAATCTTTGCGCAATCTGTTTGCGATCGATGCGACCGGTACCCTGCATCACTTCGATATCGTGGATCGCAGCCGGCCGGTTCTGGTGGAAAAGGTCGCGCTGGTTCCGTCTGGTGTGGAGTTCCGCGTCGCCGAGTTCCTGGTCGGTTCGCGGTCGCTGATCGTTGGT
>NZ_WTVM01000024.1 GCF_012910885.1 Azoarcus taiwanensis
GCGACAAGGAGATCCGTACCCAGCTTACGAATACCTCGCTGTCCGGCACCAAGATCCGCAAGGTGGCGCTGCCGAGCTTCGAGGACGAGGGAGAGTCGCTGAAGTTTCTGATGAAGGAGAACGTACCCGGCTCCTTCCCGTACACGGCCGGTGTCTTCGCATTCAAGCGCGAGGGCGAGGACCCCACCCGCATGTTCGCCGGCGAGGGCGACGCCTTCCGCACCAATCGCCGCTTCAAGAAGGTGTCCGAGGGCATGCCTGCGCACCGCCTCAGTACCGCGTTCGACTCGGTCACGCTGTACGGTTGCGACCCCGACCTTCGCCCGGACATCTACGGCAAGATCGGCAACTCCGGCGTGTCCATCGCCACGCTGGATGACATGAAGGTGCTGTACGACGGCTTCGACCTGTGTGCGCCGACGACTTCGGTGTCGATGACCATCAATGGCCCCGCGCCGATCATCCTCGCCTTCTTCTTCAACACCGCGCTCGACCAGCAGCTCGCCAAGTTCAAGGCCGACAACGGCCGCGACCCGACCGACGACGAGTACGCCAAGATCAAGGCCTGGACGCTGTCGACCGTGCGCGGCACGGTGCAGGCCGATATCCTCAAGGAAGACCAGGGCCAGAATACCTGCATCTTCAGCACCGAATTCGCGCTGAAGATGATGGGCGACATCCAGGAGTATTTCGTTCATCACAAGGTGCAGAACTTCTACTCGGTGTCGATCTCGGGATACCACATCGCCGAAGCTGGCGCGAACCCGATCAGCCAGCTCGCCTTTACGCTGTCCAACGGCTTCACCTACGTCGAGTCGTATCTGGCGCGCGGCATGCACATCGACGACTTCGCGCCCAACCTCTCCTTCTTCTTCAGCAACGGCATGGACCCGGAGTACTCGGTGATCGGCCGTGTCGCCCGCCGCATCTGGGCGGTGGCGATGAAGAACAAGTACGGTGCCAACGAGCGCAGCCAGAAGCTCAAGTACCACGTGCAGACCTCGGGCCGCTCGCTGCACGCCCAGGAAATGGACTTCAACGACATCCGCACCACGTTGCAGGCACTGATCGCGATCTACGACAACTGCAACTCGCTGCACACCAACGCCTACGATGAGGCGATCACCACGCCGACCGAAGAGAGCGTGCGCCGCGCGATGGCGATCCAGCTCATCATCAACCGCGAATGGGGCCTGGCCAAGAACGAGAACCCCAATCAGGGCGCGTTCATCATCGAGGAGCTCACCGATCTCGTCGAAGAAGCGGTGCTCAAGGAGTTCGAGGCCATCGCATCGCGTGGCGGCGTACTCGGCGCGATGGAAACCGGCTACCAGCGTGGCAAGATCCAGGAGGAGTCGCTGTACTACGAGCACCGCAAGCATGACGGCTCCTATCCGATCATCGGCGTGAACACCTTCCTCAACCCGAAGGGCCACGTCGAGCAGGAGATCGAGCTCGCGCGCTCGACCGATGAGGAGAAACAGTCGCAGCTCAAGCGTCTGAAGGACTTCCATGCCCGCAACAAGGCCGAGGCGCCCAAGTGGCAGGCCAAGCTGCAGCAGACGGTGATCGAGAACGGCAACGTGTTCGAGGTGCTGGTGGATGCGGTGCGCTACTGTTCGCTCGGCCAGATCACCAGTGCGCTCTACGAGGTGGGGGGGCAGTATCGCCGCAGCATGTAAGTAGACTCGCACTGCGTCTCCTAGACGTGAGCCGGCTGCGACGTTCTGCAGCCGGTTCGACGTTTACGGCCCCAGGCTACCGTTGCATCGAGGTCGTGCCGGGCTTGACCGACGTTCGAGTGTGGTTGTGCCCCTGCTGCCGAGGTGGTGGGTTTCGCATTCGTGGGACGGCATTCGCCCGTCTATCTGCCGGTCGCCCGACGTGTGGTGGGCGGCTCTGGCGCGGTTGTGTGGAAGAGTGTGTGATGTCGCGCCGCAAAAACTGGCACAATCGGGTGGTGCCGCCGCAAGAACGTTGGTGTCTGACAGCCGTCGTGACCCGCGTTGGCGTGAAACCACTCATCGTTAAGCCGTCGTCCCCATGCCCGGAACGCTCATCATCATCACTGCTCCTTCGGGTGCAGGAAAGACCACTCTGGTTCGCGGCCTGCTCGATCGTGACCCGCAGGTCCATTTGTCGGTGTCGTACACGACCCGCTCGCCACGCCCTGGCGAGGAGAACGGGCGCGCCTATCACTTTGTCGACACCGAGAGCTTTCGCGAACTGCGCGACCGAGGGGAGTTCCTGGAATGGGCTGAAGTGCACGGAAACTACTACGCCACGTCGCGCACATGGATCCGCGAGCAAATGGCCGCCGGTCGCGACATCGTGCTGGAGATCGACTGGCAGGGCGCGCAGCAGGTGCGCAGGGTGTTTCCGGAAGCGGTGGGTGTTTTCGTGCTGCCGCCGTCGTTCGAGGAGCTCGAGTCTCGACTGCGTGGCCGGGGCAGCGATAGTGACGATGTCATCGCCAGGCGCCTGCTTGGTGCGCGCGGCGAAATGCGTCATGTGGGCGAATTTGACTACGCTATAATTAACAACGAGTTGCAAGAAGCAATTGATGATCTCGTCGCAGTGGTGAGGGCTTCACGGCTACGCTGCGCGAACCAACGTGCGCGACATGCGACTTACTTTGAAACGCTTGAACAGGACTGATCATGGCCCGAATCACAGTCGAAGACTGTCTGCAGAGAATCCCCAACCGCTTTCAGCTCACGCTGGCCGCGACCTATCGTGCGCGCCAGATCACCATTGGCTCATCGCCGCTGATCGACGCGGACGCCTACGGCAAGGAAAAGCCGACGGTCATCGCGTTGCGTGAAATCGCCGAAGGTCTGGTCGGGCTCGAAGTCCTGAACCGCGGGCAGGCTTAAGCGGTGGGGCCGGGGTGAGCACCATGGATGCTGCCGCCTCGGCCCCGGCCGTACCCCAGCCATTCTCGCCACCGGCCTCGAGCGTGTTGTCGCTCGACTTCGGCCGGCTCAAGTCGAAGATCGAAACCTACCTCCGCCCCGAGGACGTGGGCCGGGTGGAGGCTGCCTATCACTTTTCCGCTGCCGCCCACCAGGGGCAGATGCGCATCAGCGGCGAGCCCTACATATCCCATCCGGTCGCAGTCACCGACATCATCGCCGACTGGCATCTTGACCCGCAGGCACTGATGGCAGCGCTCCTTCATGACGTCATGGAGGACACTCACATCTCCAAGCAGGAGATTGCCGAGCGCTTCGGAAAGGTGACCGCCGAACTGGTCGATGGCCTGTCGAAGCTCGACAAGATCGAGTTCCGGTCACAGGAAGAAGCTCAGGCGGAGAACTTCCGCAAGATGCTGCTGGCAATGGCGAGCGATCTTCGCGTCATCCTGATCAAGCTTGCCGATCGCCTGCACAACATGCGCACGCTCGACTGCGTGCGTCCGTCAAAGCGCCGCCGGATCGCGACCGAGACGCTCGACATCTACGCTCCGATTGCGAACCGACTGGGACTCAACACGCTCTACCGCGAGCTGCAGGAGCTCTCTTTCGAGCACAAGTACCCGATGCGTTTTCGTGCGCTGTCACGCGCGATCAAGGCCGCGAGAGGCAACAGACGGGAAGTGATTGGCAAGGTGCTGAGCGCGGTGGAAGAGCGTTTGCCGCAGTGGGGTATCAGCGCCGACGTGCAGGGCCGTGAAAAGCACCTGTTCTCGATCTACCGAAAGATGGTCGAGAAGCGGCTGTCCTTTTCGCAGGTGCTGGATATCTACGGCGTTCGGGTCATCGTGTGCGACGTACCGACCTGCTATCAGGTCATCGGCGCGCTGCACTCGCTATACAAACCGGTACCCGGCAAGTTCAAGGACTACATAGCCATCCCCAAGGCCAATGGCTATCAGTCCTTGCATACGACCCTGATCGGCCCATTCGGCACGCCGGTGGAGATTCAGGTGCGTACCTCGGAGATGCATCACATCGCCGAAAGTGGTGTTGCCTCGCACTGGCTGTACAAGGACGACGAGAGGACGCTCACCGAGCTCCAGCAACGGACGCACTCCTGGCTGCAGTCATTGCTTGAGCTGCAGTCCACCTCGGGCGAAGCCACCGAATTTCTCGAACACGTCAAAGTTGATCTCTTCCCCGGCGAAGTCTACGTCTTCACCCCGCAGGGGCGCATTTTGTCGTTGCCGCGTGGCTCGTCGCCGGTTGATTTCGCCTATGCGGTGCATACCGACATCGGCAACCGTTGTGTCGCCTGCCGGATCAATGGCGACCTGATGCCGCTGCGCACCGAGCTGCGCAACGGTGATCAGGTCGAGATCATCACGGCCGCGCATGCCAACCCGAACCCCGCATGGCTGTCTTACGTGCGCACCGGCAAGGCGCGCGCACAGCTGCGTCACTTCCTCAAGAATGCCCAGCACGAGGAGTCGGTGACGCTGGGCGAGCGTCTGCTGAACCAGGCCTTGCGTCCGCATGGTCTCACGATTGGCCAGATCAGCGCCTTCGCCTGGGATCGCTTCCTGCGGGACCGGGGCGTACGCAGCAAGAAGGTGGTTTTTTCCGACATCGGTTTGGGCAAGCGTCTTCCGGTCATCGTCGCTCGCCGGCTCGCCGAGGCGCAGGATCAGGAATCCGGCCGCCCGGATGTGATCAAGCCCAAGCCCGCCGGCGCGATTCACATCAGCGGCAGCGAGGGCGTGGCCATCCAGCTTGCGAGCTGTTGTCAGCCGATACCCGGTGATCCCATCATCGGCGTGATACGCAAGGGCAAGGGGCTGGAGGTTCATCGCCACGACTGCAATGCGATCGCCAAGGTGCGCGGCGACCGCGGCCGCTGGGTCGACGTCGAGTGGGAGCCGGGTCAGGAACGTTCATTCGAGGCCACCCTGCGGCTGCTCACCAAGGAAGGCCGTGGGGTGCTCGCGCATGTTGCCAGCGCAATCTCAGACGCAGACTGCAATATCCAGAACGTCAGCATGGACAGCGACCAGGGCATGTATATCGCCTTGAATCTCACCGTTCAGGTGCGTGACCGCATGCACCTGGCGACCGTGATGCGCGCGGTACGGCGTGTGCCGGAAGTGGTGCGCCTGGCCCGCGGTCGCACCGACAGTCGCCCATCGTGACGTCGCTGCGACTCGCCATCAACGGCTACGGCCGTATCGGCCGTTGCTTCATGCGGGCCCTCGTCGAGCGAGGCTTGCATGAGCGGCTGCAGGTCTGTGCGATCAACGAGCCGGCCGATCTCGACAGCATCGTCTACCTGACCCGATTCGATTCGACGCACGGCCGCTTTCCCTTGGCCGTTTCGAGTAGTGAGGGCAGTCTGTCGATCGCCGGGCGTGGCATTGCCGTCACCCACGAGACCGCCCCCGAGGCGGTGGATTGGGCGGGGCTCGGGATCGACCTCCTGGTCGAGTGCTCGGGTCGCTACGGCAGCCGCCCGGAGCTCGAGCGCTTCCTCGCCGCCGGTTGCCCGCGGGTGCTGCTCTCGCAACCTGGCAACAGCGCAGAGGATGTCGACGCCACCGTTGTGTTTGGCATCAATCATGCCCTGCTTCGCGGTGACGAGCGCATCGTATCGAACGCGTCATGTACGACCAATGCAGTGGTGCCGATCCTCGATCTGCTCGATCGTGAGATCGGCCTGGAGCGGGTGTTGCTCACCACCCTGCACTCAGTGATGAACGACCAGCCGCTGATCGATGGCTACCACCACACTGACCTGCGCAGAACGCGCTCGGCAATGCAGTCGATCATCCCGGTATCGACCGGCCTTGCACGTGGCGTCGAGCGCTTGCTGCCGCAGCTGGCCGGGAGAGTTCAGGCCAAGGCGATTCGCGTGCCGACACACAATGTGTCGGCCATCGACCTGGTGCTGGAGGTGCGTCAGGAGGCGGGCGTTGCGGATATCAACCGCATGCTGTGCGATGCGGCACAGCGCAACGCCGGGCTCATCGCTTATTCTGAGGATCCGCATGCATCGATCGACTTCAACCATGATCCGCATTCGGTGATCGTCGATGGCGGGCAAACGCGCGTCGTGGGGCCTCGGTTGCTGAATCTGGTGCTGTGGTTCGATAACGAATGGGGCTTCGCGAACCGGATGGTGGATGTTGCCCGACACTGGCTCAAACCGAGGGACTAAAAGACCGGAATGGATAGGAACTGGAAGACATGAGCAAGGCTGATCGCGATGGTGCGGCTTCCTCCGTGCCAATGAGCCCGGCCCCACCAAAGATCCAGCCGGTCAGGATGGGCCCTGAAGCAGCCACCTTCGTTCCTTCGGGTTGCCGCGATTGCCGCAATCGCGAACCGCTGGATATCGGCATCACGATGGCGTTCCAGCCGATCGTGCAGGCGTCCACCCGGTCAATACATGGCTATGAGGCGTTGGTGCGTGGAGTTGGTCAGGAGCCGGCCGGCGTCGTGCTTGGCAAGGTCACCCAGGAAAATGTCTACAGCTTCGACCAGACATGTCGGGTACTTGCCATCGACCTCGCGTCGCGTCTGGGCTTGTCGGGCATGCTCAGCATCAACTTTCTGCCCAACGCGGTCTACCGGCCGGAAACCTGTATCCGGGCCACGCTGGAAGCCGCCGAGCAGTCGGGTTTTCCGACCGAGCGCCTGATGTTCGAAGTCACCGAGAGCGAGCGCATCGTTGACTCGGCGCATCTCAAATCGATTTTCGCAGAGTACAAGCGTCGTGGATTCACGGTTGCCATCGACGACTTCGGTGCGGGTTACTCCGGCCTGAACCTGCTGGCCGAGTTCCAGCCTGACGTGATCAAGCTCGACATGGCGCTGACGCGGGGATTCGACGGCGACAAGGTGCGGCGGGCGATCGTCGGGGGCATACTCAGCGTGTGCGCCGACCTGTCCATCCGGGTGGTCGCCGAAGGCATCGAGACGCGTGCCGAATACGAGGCCCTGACGGGTGAGGGTGTGGACTACTTTCAGGGCTACTACTTCGCGCGTCCTGGTTTCGAGCATCTGCCCGAGGTTGACGAGAACGTCTGGTGATTCGCCTCGCGGCGCTCAGCGAAGCGCTTCGTGCAGTCTGTCAGCGTATTCCTGAAGCCGCTCGAACGGCGGATCCTTGCGTGGCCACGACAGCGCAATGCCGTCGTCTGCATGCCGCGGCACCACATGCATGTGGAAATGACGGACCGTCTGATCGCTTGCCTTGCCGTTTGCCTGCAGCAGCGTGAGCCCGGGCGGGTCGAAGGCTTCGCGAACCGCGTGGGCGACCCGGTGGGCCGTTCGCATGACGGCTTCGGCTTCGGTCGGATCGAGGTCGAACAGGGTTTCAGCGTGGCGTTTGCTCGCCACGAGCACATGCCCCGGATTGACCTGACCGAGATCCATGAACGCAATCGTCAGTTCATCCTCGTAGACCCGGGCGGCCGGGATATTGCCCGCGACCAGCTTACAGAAGATGCACTCGCCCGGCGGCGAGGTGTCGACGAACATCGGCATCGGTCTGAACTCCGTCGCTTACTCGGGGCGGATCGACCAATCGATCTCGTCGTTCGACATTTGCTCGGGGTCGAATCCCGGCGGCGGCAAGCGCGGCTGAAAGTGCAATGCCTGCGCGATCATCGGCACTTCGGCACGCATTTCTGCCGGATGTAGCGCGTTCTGGTGCGCGACGAACAGAAACGCGGTAATGAAGAAAAGGTGGTTGGCGACCTGCGCGAGTTCGCGCTTGTCGCGGATTCTGGTATTGATCTTGTGCAGCATGCTTGTGCCCCGGCCGGTAAGCGTCACATGATTCTACAGACGTCCGACTGGAGGCGCGAGTTCCCCATGATGTCGCAATTGGGCGGCTTAGCCCGATTGGGGTAGCCTGTCGGTCTTCGTCACGGAGTCCCTATGAATCGATCAGAGCAGGAAAGACGCTGGTCCGCGCGCTTCGAAGCGGCCGGCGAAGACTATGTTTTCGGTACCACTCCCAACCGGTTTCTGGTGCGTCACGCCGAGCAGTATCGCGCTGCGACGACTGCGTTGTCGGTGGCCGATGGTGAAGGTCGCAACGCGGTCTGGCTGGCCGAGCAGGGCATCCGGGTGACCGCAACCGAGTTCTCTCCGATTGCGCTCGAGAAGGCGCGCAAGCTCGCGGCCGGACGGCATGTCGAGGTCGATTTCGTGCTGGCGGACGCCATCGCATGGGATTACCCGGAGGCGGCCTTCGATCTGGTTGCGGGCATCTTCGCGCAGTTCGCCACCCCCGCCGAGCGCCCCTTGCTCTTTGCCGGGATGAAGCGCGCGCTCAAGCCGGGTGGCGTGCTCGTGCTGCTGGGTTATACGCCGAAGCAGCTGGAGTACCGCACCGGCGGTCCGTCACTGGTCGAGCACATGTATACCGGGCAGATGTTGCGGGAAGCCTTCGACGATATGGAGATTCTTCATCTCGAGGAATTCGAGGATGAACTCGACGAGGGTGCCGGCCACAAGGGACGTTCTGCGTTGGCCGGCCTGGTGGCGCGCAAACCGAGATAGGGCCGCTCAGCCGTGGTGATGCGCCGACCCGGCGCTGGTGCGGGACTTGTCCGGCGCCTGGTCGCAACTGCCGCACACCGCACTCAGTTCGATCTCGGCCCCCAGCAGCCGGTGGCCGGCCGCTTTCAGGCTGCGTGACAGCGCGCGCACCGCGTCTTCGTCGTGGAGTTCGGTGACCTTGCCGCAATCGGGACAAACCAGGAAGAGACCCGCCAGGTCGTGGCAATCATGATTGCAGGCGACGAACTGATTGATCCGTCCGATCTTGTGCGCCAGCCCGTGCTCGATGAGGAAGTCCAGCGCTCGATAGACAGTCGGCGGCGTAGCGGAAGGCCTGACCGCCTTGATGCGATCGAGCAGGTCATAGGCTTTCAACCCGCTTTCTTCGCGTCGCAACTGGGCCAGAACCTCCCGACGGATCGGTGTCAGGCTGGTTCCTCGAGCCCGGCAATGGGCTTCTGCATGGGCGAGAAAGGCGTCTTCGTCTTGGGGTAGTTCGTGCATTGTTCGAGGCATGGTGCTGCGTACCGGAAACGGCATTTTCCGTGGCTTTGGCGACTGACATGATAGTCCGGATGGGACACGTTCGGGGAGCGGACAGGACGATTGGCTGTCACGATACGTCGAGTTTGGTGTATCTTGCCGCCCCGTTAGCCATGTATCACGGAGGAGTCACGATGAGTGCGGTCAATACCGAGGCGCAGACGGTTCTCACGCGCGAGCAGTTGCTCGCTTCGCCCGAGGACGAGTACATGTCGGCCCCGCAACTCGAGTTCTTCAGGGCGCTGCTGCTCAAGGAGAAACAGGCGTTGCTGGATAACGCCCACGAGACCACCGAGCATCTGCAGGAGAACGAGGCGACGCCCGACTGGACCGATCGCGCCACCATCGAGGAGGAGCATGCCCTCGAACTGCGCGTTCGCGACCGCGAGCGCAAGCTGATGAAGAAGATCGATCAGGCGCTTGCCCGCATCGACAGCGGTGATTACGGCTGGTGCGAAGAGACCGGCGAGCCGATCGGCGTACCGCGCCTGCTCGCGCGGCCGACCGCGACGATGTGTCTCGAGGCCCAGGAGCGTCACGAGGCGCTCGAGCGGGTCTCTCGCGGCTGAAACCAGCATGAGCCAGCCCGCGGCCGACCGTCGGGTGCCGGTCATGGTGCTGACCGGCTTTCTCGGCGCGGGCAAGACGACGCTGCTCAACCGCTTGCTGCGCGATCCGTCAATGTCGCGCACCGCGGTGTTGATCAACGAGTTCGGCGAGATCGGCGTCGATCATCACCTGGTCAGCAAGGTCGATGACAGCCTGGTCGTGCTCGATTCGGGCTGCATTTGCTGCAGCGTGCAGGGCGACCTGCTGCGCGCGCTCAAGGACGTCTTCCAGCGGGGCGTGCGTCGCGAGATCGATCCGGTCGAACGGGTGCTCATCGAAACCACCGGCCTTGCCGACCCGGCGCCGATCATCCACACCCTGATGCAGGACTTCTTCGTGTCGGCGCGGTTTCGCTGCGACGGCGTGATTACCGCGGTCGACGCCACGCACGCGCCCGCGCAACTCGATCGACATCGCGAAGCGGTGCGTCAGGTTGCGATGGCCGACCGGCTTCTCCTCACCAAGTGCGATCTGGTGGATGCCGCGGAGCGCACCGCGGTCATTGACCGTTTGCGTACGCTTAATCCCGGTGCACCCTTGATCGAGGTCTTCGATGGCGTGGTCGGGCCCGAGGCGATCGAGGCTTGCGGCATCTACGATCCCGGCAGCAAGCTGCCAGACGTGGAAGTGTGGCTCGGTGAGGAAGCCGCGCGTGCCAGGGCGCAGCGCACGCCGGCCGTCACCGGTCCGGCAGCCTGGCGCCGTCCGGGTGCCGCGCCCGCGGCGACGCAGTCGGTTCGCCACGATGCCGATGTGCGGAGCTTCGTGCTGAGCTTCGATGAACCCCTGGATTGGCTCGGTTTCAGCGAAGGTCTGTCGCTGTTGCTCCAGGTCTATGGCGAGCGTCTGCTGCGCGTCAAAGGGCTGCTGAACGTGTCGGGCGATCCGTTGCCACGCATCGTGCAGTGCGTTCAGCATGTCGGCTACCCGCCTGCCAGCTTGCCCGCATGGCCGGAATCGGGCCCTTATGCCGATCGACGCAGCCGACTCGTGTTCATCGTGCGCGACCTGCCGCAAGAGGAGGTCGCAAACATTCTCGGTAGCCTCTGCGGACAGTTGCCGGTCACGCAAGCTTGACCCAAGCCGTTATCCACGTGATACCCCTTCGCTGTAGAATTCTCACTTCGGCAAAAGGATGAGCATCATGGCAATGTACGAATCGGAGCACACTCGCTTCATGCGCGAGTGGCTCGAGAAGCACCCGGAGCAAGTCGAGGAGCAGAAGAAGGGGCGCGCGCTCTGGTGGGACAAGCCGCAGGACGTCTCCGCCCAGGCGAAGCTTCGTGAGTCGGCAGTGCCGGTCAAGCCATATTACTACGACACCAATCACTGATCGACCGGAGTGGGTTTGGCCGTCGGCGTGACGTTTCCCGATCCCTATGCCCTGATCGATCTCGAGACCACCGGCGCCAATCCGGTGATCGACCGGATCACCGAGATCGCGATCCTGCGTTTCGAAGGGGGCGAGTTGGTCGGGCGTCTTGAGACCCTGGTCAATCCCGCCCGACCGATTCCGGATTACATCCAGCGGCTGATCGGCATCACCGATGACATGGTCGCCGGTGCGCCCCGATTCGAGGCGCTCGCGGACTCGGTCCGCGCCATCCTCGAAGGCGCGGTCTTCGTTGCGCACAATGCGCGCTTCGACTACGGATTCATCCGCAACGAATATGCCCGCCTGAGCCAGAGTTTCGATGCGCCGGTGTTGTGCACCGTCAAGCTCTCGCGAGCGCTGTTCCCCGAGCATCACCGCCACGGCCTGGATGCGCTCATCGCACGCCATGGGCTGACTTGTGATGCGCGTCACCGCGCGATGGGCGATGTCGAGGTGTTGCGCCAGTTTCTCGACATGGCGCGGATCCGCTTCAATGCCAAGGCCTTGTCCACCGCATGTGAGCGGGCGATGAAGCTTGCACCTCGACCGCGTACCTTGCCCGAGGGCGTGCTCGAGGGGCTACCGGACGCTGCCGGCGTCTACGTCTTCTTCGGCGATGGAGATGCGCCGCTCTACGTTGGCCGAAGCCCGAGCCTGCGTGCCCGGGTGCTCGAGCATTTCGCGGCCAGCGATCGCGCCGGCAAGCAGGCCGAGTTGGCGGACAAGACCCGGCGGGTCGAGTGGCACGAGACTGCCGGCGAGCTTTCGGCGATGCTGCTCGAGGCCGAGTTGCTGGCGAGTCTGCGCCCCACTCACAACCGGCTGGCGCAAGGCGATGACGACGTGTTCGGCCTCAAGGTCGTGGTGCGGCGCAGACGTCCGCCATCGTTGCAACGGATCCCGTTGGCGGGGAGCGATCCGCTCGGCTGGGCGGACGTGCATGGCACTTTCCGCAATCGCAAGGAGTCCGACCATGTGCTGCGCGAACTTGCCGCAGCCTACATGCTTTGCCCGCGACGCCTGGGCATCGAGTCCGCCGGAAGTGGTCCGTGCCAAGCCTACCGTAACAAGCGCTGCGCGGGTGTCTGCGCCGGACGCGAGTCGCCGGAAGCCCACGATGACCGGTTGCTTGGTGCGCTGACGTCGGTCTCGCTCAAACCGTGGCCCTGGCCTGGCGCGGTCGCCTTCGTCGAGCATTCGGAACACGCGCAGCGAAGTGCCTGGCATGTATTCGACCGGTGGTGCCACCTCGGCACGGCGAGCGACGCGTCCGGGTTCGAAGCCCTGTGCGCAAATCTCCCGCCGCGTCGCTTCGATCTCGATCGCTACCGTATGATGCAGCGCTGGCTGGCGAATCCCGACCATCTCGCGTTGGCCATGCCATTGCGCGTTGCGAATGGCAGCTTGCCGACCCGCGGCGACTTCGTCGACGGGTCCGAATGTGGAGCACAGACATGACATCGACGCCGATGCTGGAGTGGGAGGAGGCTGGCGTGCCGCGACGCGCACGCTGGCAATCGGCCGCCGGCCTGCCGCCGCCGCGCCGGGTGATGATTGTCGACGACAGCCTCGATGCCGACACCGCCTGGCGTCTCGCCTGCGAGGGCACGGCCTTGTTGTGGCGCGGCGATTATCACAACGCCCGGCAACTGAGGCAGGCAATCGCGCGTCGCATCGAGCGCGGCGGCAAGCGCAAGCGTGACCGCACGCGTCCAGGCGAAGATACCAGCCGCGCCGCATTCGATCGCTACCGCCTGGCGCAGTCACAGCGGGCGCGCATCCTCGGCATGCTGTTGATCCCTGTCGAGGCCGGTTATCGCGTGCCGCTGCGGCGGGCGCCGGATGTCGCCCCCGCCTGCGAGGCGGCGTTCGGCGAGGGTGAAGACGATTTCGTGATGTCGCTGAGCGAACTCCTCGGCCTGCTCGGCGCCCATCAGTGGCAGCTCAAGGGCGTGCCGGTGCAGGCGCTCGGCGCGAGTATCCATCCGCACTACGGGGTGTTCTCGCCGGTGCGTGGCGAGTATCTGGATCTCGTCGCCGAGGCGCCGCTGCCGTCCGAAGCGCTCGCCTTCGATATCGGCACCGGCACCGGAGTGCTCGCAGCGATTCTCGCCCGGCGCGGAGTGCGCCGGGTCGTGGCGACCGACATGGATCCGCGAGCGCTCGTCTGCGCGCGCGACAACCTGCAGCGGCTTGGCCTGGCCGAGCGGGTCGAGGTGGTTGCAGCGGATCTCTTTCCACCGGGTCGTGCGCCCCTGCTCGTGTGCAATCCGCCCTGGCTGCCGGCGCGACCGACTTCACCGTTGGAGCAGGCGGTCTACGACCCGGACAGCAGAATGCTAAAGGGCTTTCTCGATGGCGTGCGCGAGCACCTCAGCCCCGGCGGTGAAGCCTGGCTGATCCTGTCGGATCTGGCGGAGCATCTCGGCCTGCGCAGCCGCGAGACCCTGCTCGCGATGTTCGACGCCGCCGGATTGACGGTGGCCGGACGGCTGGACACGCGGCCGGTGCATGGCCGCGCCAGCGATCGCGACGACCCGCTGCACGCGGCGCGTGCGGCCGAGATGACCTCGCTGTGGCGCCTGGTGCCACGGGACTGACGGAGATCGAGGTGGTCACGCTCAACATTATCGGCTGCGGTCGCGCAGCGAGAACCTTGGGCAGACTCTGGGCGGAGCGTGGTGCGTACCGGGTCCAGGACGTGCTGACCCGATCGCCGGCGGGTGCCGCCCAAGCCGTGGCTTTCGTCGGCGCCGGCCGCCCGATCGACGCCCTGGCGGCCATGCGGCCTGCCGACGTGTGGATGCTGGGTGTGCCCGATACCGCAATCGTCGAAATCGGCGAGGCGCTCGCCGCATCCGGGCTGCTTCGCGCGGGTGATGCGGTGTTCCACCTCAGTGGTTTCACTGCGTCCTCGGTCCTCGAGCCTGCACGCAAGCGCGGCGCTCGCGTGGCGAGTGCCCATCCGGTTCTGAGTTTTGCCGATCCGCAGCATGCGCTGGCGCAGTTCGCCGGTAGTCTGGTCGGTCTGGAGGGCGATGCACACCTGTGCGAGACCCTCGCCGGCGCGTTCCATGTGATCGGTGGCGAGTGTTTCGCACTGAGTTCGGACACCAAGCCGCTGTATCACGCTGGTTCGGTCTTTGCGTCGAATTTTCTGGTCGTGATCATCGATGTTGCCCGCCGTCTCTACGCCGAGGCAGGGGTCGCGCCCGAGGTGGCCGAGCGGCTGCTCGCGCCGCTGGCGACCAAAACTCTGGACAACGTCCTCGTCCATGGCCGCGCAGCGCTTACCGGCCCGGCAGCGCGCGGCGATCACGCGGTGGTCGAAGCCCAGGGGCGTGCGGTGGACGGTTTCGATGGCGACGCCGGAGATGCCTATGCCGCGCTGAGCCGGCTTGCAGTGCGCATCGCGACCGAGCGGGGGCGGAAATGAGCGGGAATCATCTTTCCCAGGGGATCGAGCAGGCGTTGGCCAGTGGCGAGCATGCGCATGCGCACCGCCTCGTCAAGCATCATCATCTGGCAGACATCGCCGACCGGCTGATGGAGATGCCGGACGGGGCCATCCGCAACTTTCTGCACCTTGCGCCGGAAAGCCATGTCGGCGAGTTGCTCGATTACTTCGACACCGCGCATCAGGCCCGCTTGCTCACCGGAATGGACCGCCCGACGCTGGTGCGCGTGTTTCGCGCGATGGACACCGACGACCAGGCAGACCTGCTGCAACGGCTCGAACCGACGGAGCGTGAACACGTTTTGCCTGCATTGGCGCAGGTCGAACGCGATGCCCTCCTGCATCTGGCTTCGTACCCGGAAGGCTCGGTTGGTGCTGTGATGACCTCAGATTACGTCACGGTGAGACCTTCGCTGACCGCGCGTGAGGCGATCGAACAGATCCGCGTGCAGGCGCCCGACAAGGAGACCATCTATCAGGTCTTCGTGCTCGACGAGGCGCGTCGACTTGCGGGAACTGTGTCGTTGCGCGAGCTGATCGTGTCTCCGGCCAGCACGACAGTCGGCGAACTGATGCGACGAGATGTCGTCCATGCGCAGGCCGACGCGCCGCAAAAGGTCGCGGCCGAGCTGATTGCGCGCTATGACCTGATCGCGCTGCCGGTGGTCGACACGGATCAGCGTCTGGTCGGCATCGTCACCTACGACGACGCGATGGACGTCCATGCCGAGGAAACCACCGACCTGTTCCACAAGGCCGGCGGCGGCGTCGGCCATGTCGGCGAGCGGATGCGCGATGCGAGCATTGCCCTGCTTTATCGCAAGCGGATCACCTGGCTGGTGCTGCTGGTGTTCGCGAATGTTTTCTCGGGTGCGGGGATTGCGGCTTTCGAGGACACTATCGCCGCGCATGTGGCGCTGGTGTTCTTCCTGCCGCTGTTGATCGACAGTGGTGGCAATGCCGGCAGCCAGTCGGCGACGTTGATGGTAAGGGCGCTGGCGACCGGCGAGGCGCGTCTTGGAGATTGGGGTCGCATGCTCGGTCGTGAATTTGGTGTGGCGGCCTTGCTCGGCGTGACGATGGCGCTGGCGGTGTCGACCCTCGGGCTGTTGCGCGGCGGCCCGGAAATCGCGCTGGTCGTGGCTCTGTCGATGATGATCATCGTCGTGGTCGGCAGTACCATTGGCTTGTCGGTGCCTTTCCTCCTCTCGCGTTTCGGCCGCGATCCCGCCACCGCCAGCGCGCCGCTGATCACCTCGGTCGCCGACATCACCGGCGTGGTGATCTACTTCGCGATTGCTACTGCGATCCTGCCGGGCGTCGTCGGCTGATAGACCACTCGCCAAAAGGCAGTGCAGGCGTTCGGCTTCGAGAGCGGCGTAGTCGTTGAGGCGCAAACGCGAACACATGTGGCAGCCCTTCGCCGCTCACGCGGCTCCCACAGGCAGTGGAGGCGCCTGTGGCCGGGGTAGGAGCGACGTGTGCCGCGAAAGCGAATCCTTGTTTACTTCAACGCTTGCCCGAAAAATGAATCAGGTTCAAAATTCGACGCTCGTTAATTCAGGCGAGTGCCATGGGTACCCAGGAACGCAAACTACGGGAGCGTGAGGCGCGCGAAGCGCTTTTTCTCGACACCGCGGAGCGGATGATTGCCGAAAACGGCTTCATGAAGCTGCAGATGGGGCCGCTTGCGGCAGCCTGCGATTACGCCACCGGCACGCTTTACCAGCACTTCCAGTCCAAGGAGGACTTGCTGCTGGCGATGACGTCGCGCGAGTTCGAGGTGCACCTGGATTTCTTCCGCAAGGTGGAGCGCTGGCAAGGCGGCACGCCGAGGGAGCGGATGATCGCGATTGCGGTGGCCGAGCTCGAGTTCGCACGGCGTCATCCCCAGCACATGAAGCTCAAGCACTATGTGCTCACCGAGGCGGTTTGGGAGCAGACCTCCGAGGCGCGGCGCACCGAGGCGCTGGCGTGCAGCGGGCCGATGTCGGAGATCGTCAATCGCATCGTGCGCGATGCGGTCGAGGCCGGCGATCTGGATACCCGAGGGCTCTCGCTCACCGCGACCAGTCTCGGTCCGTGGAGCCTGTGTGAAGGTATGACCGCGCTCGGTCAGGTCCAGGGGCTGATGGAGGCGCTGCAAATTGCCGACTCCGAGCGGCTGCTGTTCCGGCATCTGCAGACCTTGCTTAACGGCATGGGCTGGCAGCCGCTGGTTGAACTCTCGGACGACGGAGAGACCGCTGCGTTGGTCTCCCGGATCCGCAAGGAAGTTTTCGATATCTCGAGGCCGTGAGGCTGTTTGGAGTGTTCGCATGAAACGCATGATCATCATGCTGCTGGGCGTTGGTGTGCTGTTTGGCGGCGTATTTGGATTCAAGGCCTTTGTCGGCGGCAAGATCGATGAATTCTTCGACAACATGCCGGCGCCGGTGGCCACCATCACAGCCACCGAAGTGCGCGAGGACGCCTGGGTCGAGCGTCTCGAGGCGGTCGGCAGCTTTTCCGCAGTGCAGGGCACGACACTGACCACCGAAGTCGGCGGCATCGTGCGCGAGATCCGTTTCGACAGCGGCAGCAGTGTCGAAGCCGGCGAAGAGTTGCTGGTGCTGGATTCGGAAACCGATCAGGCCCGCCTTCGCAGCCTGGAGGCGGCAGAGCGGCTCGCGCGCGTCGAACTCGAGCGAACGCAACGTCTCGTGGCCCAGCGCAATCTGCCGGAGGCCGACCTCCCGCGGCGGCAGAGCGAGGCCGACCAAGCCGCAGCAGCGGTTGCCGAGCAGCGTGCCCGCATTCGGCAGAAGACCCTGCGAGCGCCTTTCTCCGGCGAACTTGGTATTCGTGAGGTGAGCCTGGGCGAGTACCTCGCACCCGGGCAGGCGGTGGTGTCGCTACAGACCCGCGACCCGATTCACCTCGACTTCACCTTGTCCGAGCGCCATGTTGCCCGCATCGAGAACGGCCAGACCATCACAGTCCGGGTCGACTCCGAGGGGAGGGATCTTGACGGCCGAATCCTCGCCATCGCGCCGGCGGTGCGGGAGAGCACACGCAGCTTTGCGGTTCAGGCGGAGATCGCCAACCCCGATGGCGTCATCAAGCCGGGCATGTTCGGCCGGGTCCGGATCGAAACGGGCGAACCTCGCACTGTCCGTGTCGTGCCGCAGAGCGCGATCCGCTTCAATCCCTACGGCAACATCGTGTTCGTGCTTGCCGAGAATGACAACGGCGACCTGCTGGTATCGCAGCGTTTCGTGCAGACCGGCACACGTCGTGGCGATCTCGTCGAAGTGGTGCAAGGCCTCGAGCCCGGCGAGCGCATCGCCACCAGCGGTCTGCTCAAGCTGCGCAACCAGGCGCGGGTGAAGGTCAACGATGAACCTTCGCTGCAGCCACCCGCCGACGCAGACCCGCGTCCGGACAACACTTGACCGGCCAGCAGGGGAGAGAACCATGCAGGTCCGCTTTACCGACACCTTTATCAACAAGCCGGTGCTGGCCACGGTGGTCAGCCTGTTCATCCTGCTGCTCGGTCTGCGGGCGGCGCTGGATCTCAACGTTCGCCAGTTTCCCGAGATCAAGAACGCCGTGGTCACGGTCACCACGACCTACTTCGGGGCAGATGCCGACCTGATGCAGGGCTTCGTCACCACACCGATCGAGCGTGAGGTGGCCGCCGCCGAAGGCATCGACTATGTGGTGTCGACCAGTGTCGCTGGCGTCAGCAACATCCAGGCCTTTCTGCGGCTGGATGCCGACCCCAACGAGGCGCTCACCCAGATCGCCGCACAGGTGAACAAGGTGCGCTCGGTGCTGCCGGCAGAGGCCGAGGAGCCGGTGATCACGCTGTCGGTGGGCGAGACCATCGCGGCGATGTACATGAGCTTCTACTCTGAGATCCTGTCCAATAACCAGATCACCGATTACCTGGTGCGCGTGGTCGAACCGCAGTTGTCGACGATCCCCGGTGTGCAGCGCGCACAGATCCTCGGCGATCGAACCTTCGCGATGCGGGTGTGGCTGGATCCCAAGCGCATGGCGGCGCTCGGAGTGACCGGCTCGGATGTGTTCCGCTCGCTGCAGGCCAACAACGTGCTTTCGGCAGTGGGCCGGACCAAAGGGCAGGCGGTGAGCTTCGAGCTGACTGCGGCCACCGATTTGTCGACGCCGGAGGAGTTCGAGCGCCTCGTCGTGCGCGCCGAGAACGGTTCCCTGGTGCGTCTGGCCGATGTCGCCGAGATCGAACTCGGGTCGGAGAATTACGATAATTCAGTGAGTTTCAACGGCTTGTCGGCCACCTTCATCGGCATCGAGGTGTCGCCGGATGCCAACGCACTCGATGTCATCGCCGACGTGCGCCGGGTCTGGCGCGACGAGATCGAGCCCCAGTTCCCCGAGGGGCTTTCGGGCGACATCGTCTACGACTCCACCGAGTACATCGAGAACGCGATCAGCGAAGTCATCGACACCATCGTGCTGGCGCTGGTCATCGTCGTGGTGGTGATCTTCCTCTTCCTCGGCTCGGTCCGCAGCGTCATCATCCCGGCGCTGGCGATGCCTCTGTCGCTGGTCGGTACGCTCTTCCTGATGCTTGTCATGGGCTTCTCGATCAACCTGCTGACCTTGCTCGCGATGGTGCTCGCGATTGGCATTGTCGTCGATGACGCCATCATCATCGTCGAGAACATCCATCGCCACATCGAAGATGGCATGAAGCCGCTCGATGCCGCGATTCGTGGTGCGCGCGAGCTGGCGTGGCCTGTCGTTGCGATGTCGACCACCTTGATCGCGGTGTTCCTGCCGATCGGTTTCGTCGAGGGCATTACCGGCACGCTGTTCGTCGAGTTCGCGTTCACGCTCGCGGGTTCGGTGGTGATCTCTGGGGTGGTCGCGCTAACCCTTTCGCCGATGCTGGCCTCGCGCTTGCTCAAGCCGCACGCGGCAGGAGACAAGGGCGGCTTCGAGGGATGGCTCGATCGCCGTTTCGACGGTCTGCAGCGGGCCTATCAGCGCCGTCTGCATGGCGCGCTCGACAGCCGCTTCGTGGTGCTCACCTTTGGTGTGATCGTGCTGGTTTCGTGTTACTTCCTGTTCGTGACCAGCCCGAGCGAACTCGAGCCCGCCGAGGATCAGGGCTTCGTGTTGGCGATCGCCTCAGCCGATGCACCGACCACGCTTGACCAGCTCGAGCGCAACACCGGGGTGATGAACCGCTATCTCGACGAGATCGACGAGATCTCCAACATCTTCCTGATCAACGGTTTCGGCGGCGCTGGCGTCGGCGCGACCAACCAGGCGATTGCCGGCTTCGTACTCGCACCCTGGGACCAGCGTACCCGCAGCACCCAGAAGATCCTCGAAACCGAGCTGCAGCCGCGCCTGGAGCAGATTCCCGGCCTCAACATCTTCGCGCTGGTGCCGCCGTCGCTGCCCGGCGGTGGGGGCGGCGCGCCGGTCGAGTTCGTGATCCGCAGCACCGAACCGGCCGAGAACCTGCTCGAAGTGTCACAGGAGATCGTCGGCCGCGCGATGGCGACCGGCCGCTTCATCTTCGTCGATGGCGATCTCAAGATCGACCGGCCCCAGGCGCAGATCATGGTCGACCGGGAGAAGGCTGCGCTGATGGGTGTGGACATGCAGACCCTGTCGGCGGACATCTCAACCCTGCTCTCGGGCGCGACCGCCGGGCGTTTCTCGCTGGAGAATCGCTCCTACCGCGTGATCCCGCAGCTCGAACGCGGCGCTCGCCTGGTGCCGGAGCAGATCGAGGATCTCTACACGCGCAACCGCGACGGCGAGCTGGTGCCGCTGGCGACTCTGGTCAGCATCGAGGACCGGGTGCAGCCGCAGCAGCTCAAGCGCTTCCAGCAGCTGAACAGCGTGACCCTCTCGGGCGTGCCGCGCCCCGGTGTGACGTTGGGTGAGGCGCTCGACATTCTCGAAGGCATCGCCGAAGAGGTCTTGCCACCGGGCTACAGCGTCGATTACTCGGGCCAGTCTCGCCAGTTCAAGAGCGAAGGCCAGCAACTGATCCTGACCTTCTTCTTTGCGCTCATCGTGATCTATCTGGTGCTCGCCGCGCAGTTCGAATCCTTCCGGGATTCGGCGATCATCATGATGACGGTGCCGATGTCGATCGCCGGGGCGCTGATCTTCATCAGCCTTGGTTTTGCGACACTCAATATCTACACGCAGGTGGGCCTGGTCACGCTGGTTGGCCTGATCGCCAAGCACGGCATCCTCATCGTCGAGTTCGCCAACCAGTTGCGCGCCCAGGGCCGCAGCCGCCGCGAAGCCATCGAGGAGGCGTCCTCGCTGCGCCTGCGCCCGATCCTGATGACCACCGCGGCCACCGTGCTGGCGATGATTCCGCTCCTCATCGCCACCGGCCCGGGCGCGGGCTCGCGCTTCGCGATGGGCCTGGTGATTGCCGCCGGTATGACCATCGGTACGTTGTTCACGCTGTTCGTGGTGCCGGCGGTGTACCTGTATCTGTCACCGGAGCGCGCGCCGCAACCGACGACCGAGCCGGTCACGACCTGATGAAGGGGGCGATGCTCAAACGAAAACGGCGCCTTCCGGCGCCGTTGTGCTTCAAGGCAAGGGTCGATCAGGCTTGGAGCTTGCGGCGACGCAGAGCACCGAGGCCAGCGAGGCCGAGACCGAGCAGTGCGAGGGTGCCGGGCTCAGGGACCGGTTGTGGGCCGATGGAGCCTTCCGGCACTGACGCGAAGCGGAGTGTGCCGCCTGCGACGAGGAACTCTCCCCACCCGTCACCCCAGAAGGTCACTGCGTTGAAGAAACCGGAATCATCGATTGCACCAATAAAGTTGTTGAAACTGAAGCGTTCTGCATACCCGGGGTTGTCGGTGAAGGTGAAGGCGTTCGCCGGAAGCGTTGCGGCACCACCGTCAAATGCGATCCACAGGCCCGAACCCCCGGCAGGGACGCCATAGGCCGCCTGGACATTGGCCGGCCGAGTGTTGGTGAAGCAGCAGGTGGCCCAGTCGCCGACTTCGAAGCCAAATGCGTTGACCGGTGACGAGAAGGTGAAGGTCAGGCCGCTCGTGTAGCCGGGAATGTCGGGCAGCCCGCCGACGCCGCCACCTGCCGAACCACCTGGGTTAATGTTCCACACTGATCCGGAGAGCGACTCGCCGCCGCTGCTGTAGCCGCCCGAGGGGCTAGCGGCCGCTCCAGTCCCGGTACGGGTTACGGTGACCGTAGCGGCGTTTCCGTCCAGATCGATGTAGTCATATACATTCTGACCGGAAACGACCTGGGCTGTCGTCACCGTTGAGCCCGTTGCGATGATCGCTGCGTCGAACGTGGACGTGATGTTGCTGAGAGAGGTGTTGTAGATGACGACCGCTGAAGAAGCGGCGCTGCTAGCGAGCATGAGGGCGGCGCCCGTGATCATTCCCGCGATGAGTTTCTTGTTCATTGACGGCCTCCTTGAGTTCGATATGTGCTTGGCAGTTCGCAGCATCGGTTAGCTGTTTGAGACGCCACCACGTTACGCACTAAGCGATAAACATGCCAGAATCGACGAACGATTAAAAATACTGGAAAAACAGCATGTTAGAGGCTACTTTGATCCGTCTTTGCGACCGTCTTCAGAGACGTTGTAAAAATTCCCGACACCCACGGCTTGTTTGAGATGAACATGATTACTGCGCTGACGTCCAGGCTGCTTCAGCTGCACCTGTCGTTTGATCGTTTTTTGGCAAGACTGCGTGACAGCGGGTTGTTGCCCTCGAAGCTTGGCCATCGGCCCAGCCAGCCGCGAAGTTGGACCCCGCGTCAGCGCCTGACCAAGACGCGGTGCGCATGGGGCACAGCCCTGGTGATCAGGTGTCGATGCGACCTTGTTCGATGATCATGCGAAACTCTTGTGTGGATTACTGATCCCATTCGACAGCAGGTAGTCAGCGATGAAGAACATATGAGGAAACCCTGGCTCAACCGGCGCACCCTGTTCGCCCTGATCGTGATCCTGATCCTCTCCGTCAATGCCGGCTGGCAGGCTTGGGCGGAGCGTCATCGCGACGAGGTGCGAGACTGGCGCACGACGCTGCAGTTGCGCCTGCAGGAGTGGTTTCCGGACGAAATGTCGCTGACCGGGGAGGCCCACGGTTTTCAGCGCGGCGACGGCGAAACGCGGCCACAGGTCGTCTTGTTGCATGGCCTGGACGAACCCGGTGGCATCTGGGACGATCTGCTGCCCGCCCTGCGTGCCGAAGGCGTCACTGCGTGGCCGTTTCGCTACCCCAACGATCAGGCGATCGAACTGAGCGCGGACTTCTTAGCCGAAAAATGGCGCTTGCTGCCGGCTGACGCACAGGTCGTGCTTGTCGGTCATAGCATGGGCGGCCTGGTGATCCGGGATTTCGTCACCCGTCATCACTCGGCCGACGAATCCGGTGGCCCTGAGATCAGGGGCGTGATTCTGGTCGGTACGCCGAACCACGGCTCGGAATGGGCACGCTTTCGGATCTGGCTCGAGGTCCGTGAGCAGTTCGCCCGAATGCAGCGCGGCGAGTTTACTCTGCTCGGTGCCTTGCGTGAGGGGACCGGGGCGGCGAATATCGATCTGCGCCCGGAAAGCGCATTTCTGGAAAAATTGAATGCCCGACCCTGGCCGCAGTCGGTGCCGCTACGCATCATTGGTGGCCTGATCGCCGAGCCGACCGACATCATGAACACAAGCCTCGGTTTTCTCGAGCGCGAGCTCGGCGAGGACGCGCTCACGGTCGCTGACGGCCTGCGCGACTGGTGGGGCGGCATCGGCGATGCGCTAGGCGATGGCGTGGTGCCGGTCGAATCCCTGGTCCTGCAGGATGCTCCTGCGCCCTTGCTGCTGTCCGCTACCCATCGTGGCCTGCTGGCGCGACGCGACGCCGGTCAGCCCGAACCACCGGCGATTCGGCCCATCCTCGAGTTGTTGTACGAGTGGGGTGTAGTGGCTGACTGACGAACCACAGTCTGGTTTGTCAGTCGGAGCCATGGCGTGTCCCGCCGCGCCGCTGGGGCACAATACGCAGCTTGAAGCATGGCGGCCCTGCCGCTGGAGACTCACTTGTTCCGTTTTTTCGAAAGCAAGGTCGACCCTTATCCCGAAGCCGCGCCGCAGCCCGCGCCGCGCGGCTTCTTCGCGTTTCTGTGGGCCGGCACCGAGGGCATGCGGCCATACATCCTCGGCATGACGTTGCTGACTGCGGCGATCGGCGTGTTCGAGGCCGTGCTGTTCGCGATGCTCGGCCATGTGGTCGATTGGCTGGCCGGCACCGAACCGGCGCAGTTGTGGGTCGATCACGGCGGCACCCTCATCCTGCTCGGGGCGGTGATCATGGGCAGCACCTTTCTGGTGGCGCTGCAGACCATGATCAAACACCAGACGCTGGCCGGGAATTTTCCGATGCGTCTGCGCTGGAACTTCCACCGGCTGATGCTCGGTCAGAGTCTGGCCTTCTACCAGGACGAGTTCGCCGGCCGGGTCTCGGCCAAGGTCATGCAGACCGCGCTCGCGGTGCGAGACACCTGCCTGATCATGACCGACATCCTGGTTTTCGTGACGATCTACTTCGTCACCATGATCATCATCGTCGGTGGCTTCGATGCCTGGCTGATGGTGCCCTTTTTCACCTGGGTGGCGTTGTATGCGGTGGCCTTGCGTTGGTTCGTGCCGCGCCTGGCCAAGGTGTCGCGTCGCCAGGCCGACGCCCGTGCGCTGATGACTGGCCGGATCACCGACGCCTACACCAACATCTCCACGGTCAAGCTGTTCTCGCATGCCGGGCGTGAGGCGGGCTACGCTCGCAGCGCAATGCAGGAGTTCATGGGCACGGTACATGCGCAGATGCGCTTGGTGAGCGGCATGGAGATCGTCATTCACGCGCTGAGCATGGCGCTGATCCTGGGCATCGCGGGCACCGCGCTGTGGCTGTGGTCGGCCGGTCAGGTCGGGGTCGGCGCGCTCGCCGCCGCGACTGCGATGGCGTTGCGGCTGAACGGCATGTCGCACTGGATAATGTGGGAAATGGCCTCGCTGTTCGAACAGGTGGGCACCGTGCAGGACGGTATCAACACCTTGTCCCGACCGCATGCGGTCGTCGACCGTGACGACGCGAAAACCCTGACGGTATCCCGTGGAGAGGTGCGCTTCGACCAGGTGTGCTTCGCCTATGGTGCCAAGGGGGCTGACGCCAGGCGTGTCATCGATGACTTTTCTCTGACCATCCGGCCAGGCGAAAAGATTGGCGTCGTCGGCCGCTCGGGTGCGGGCAAGTCGACCCTGGTCAATCTGCTGCTGCGCTTTCACGATGTCGAATCCGGCCGCATCCTGATCGACGGGCAGGATGTCGCCAGCGTTACCCAGAACAGCCTGCGTGAGCATATTGGCATGGTCACGCAGGACACCTCGCTGCTGCACCGCTCGGTGCGCGACAACATTCTCTATGGCCGGCCGCAGGCAAGCGACGCCGAGATGATCCGCGCAGCCGAGCGGGCCGAAGCGCACGAGTTCGTCCTCGGTCTGTCCGATCCAAAAGGTCGCACCGGCTACGACGCCCACGTCGGCGAGCGCGGCGTCAAGCTCTCCGGCGGACAGCGTCAGCGAATCGCCATTGCCCGGGTGATGTTGAAGGACGCGCCCATCCTCATCCTAGACGAGGCCACCAGCGCGCTCGACTCCGAAATCGAGGCCGCGATCCAGGCGAGCCTCTATCGCCTGATGGAGGGCAAGACCGTGATCGCCATCGCCCACCGGCTATCCACCATCGCGGCCATGGATCGTCTGGTCGTCATTGACGAGGGACGCATCGTCGAGGAAGGGGATCACCACTCGTTGCTGGCCCGCGACGGGCTGTATGCCCGCCTTTGGGCACATCAGAGCGGTGGATTCCTTGGCGAAGCCGATGGCGGGCCGCTGAAGGTGAGCGAGACCGACGCGGCCGGGCCGGTTGTCGTTTGAGAACGGAGGGTCAGGCCTGCGAGGGCGCGACCTGCCGCCCTGGCCGCGCGATGTGGTCCGGGTTGGCGATTCGCGCGAGCACGAAGGCGAGCATGATCGCCGGGATGCCGATCAGCGCGGAGGAGACGAAGAACCACATCCAGTCGATGCGCTCGACCAGCACGCCGGTGAAGCCGGCGAGGAACTGGCCGGGGAGCGTCATGATGGAGCTGAACAGCGCGTACTGGGTGGCGGTGTAGGCGGTGTTGGTGAGGCTGGAGAGATACGCGATGAATACCGAGATTGCGATGCCGCCGCTGATGTTGTCGGCCATGATGGCGATGACCAGGCCGTAGAGCTCCGGCCCCAGCGTGGCCAGCCACGAGAAGGTGAGGTTGGTGATCGGCGCGAGAAAGGCGCTGAAGATGAGGATTCGCATGATGCCGAAGCGGGCGACCAGCAGGCCTCCGATCGCCGCACCCGTGAGCGTCATCGCCAGGCCGAACGCTGCGGCGACGTTGGCGATCTGGGCCTTGCTGAAGCCTATGTCGAGATAAAAGGGATTGGCCATGACTCCCATGAAGATGTCGGCGATGCGGAAGGTGCCGATGAAGAGCAGGATGGCCAGTGCACTGAGGCCGAAGCGCTGGACAAAGTCGGCGAAGGGGCAGATCACCGCACCGATGAACCAGGCGGTGAGATCGCGCCGCCAGCCACGGTGGGCGGTGCGATCGAGGTAGTCGACCACGCGCTGCTCGAGTTGGCGGGTGCTCGCGTCCACCTCGACCTCCGGTTCGCGCACGATGAGCGTGGTGACCACGCCCACCGCCATCAGCGCCGCCATCGCGCCATAGGCCAGGCTCCAACCACCGCTCGAGGCAATGTGCAGCGCACCGGCGCCGGCGGCGAGCAGCGCGATGCGGTAGCCGAAGACATAGCTTGCGGCCATCGCCCCCTGGCGGTCGCGTGACACTGCCTCGATGCGGTAGGCGTCGATCGCGATGTCCTGAGTGGCCGAGCCGAAGGCGGCGAGAATCGCGAACACCGCGACCAGCCACAGTGTCTCGCGCGGGTCGGTCATCGCAATGCCGGCGAGCGACAGTCCGATCACCGCCTGCGCCGCCAGCATCCACGAACGTCGTCTGCCGAACAATCGGGTGAGGCCGGGCAGCGCGAGGCGATCGACCACCGGCGCCCAGAAGATCTTGATGCTGTGGGCCATGCCGACCCAGCTCAGAAAGCCGATCGCCGCCAGTTCAACGCCGAGGTCGCGCAACCAGGCCGTGAAGGTACCCCCAACCAGCAGGAGCGGCAGGCCGGCGGAGAAGCCGAGGAATAGCATGCCGACGACTCGCGGATGGCGGTAAACCGAGATCGCGTCGAGCCAGTTGCGGGAAGCGGGGTCGGGAGAGGACGGCATTGGGCAGGTTCACTGAATGGCGGGCCCCGCGCATTGTGGAGCATGCGCTACCTCCAGGCAAACGGGCTCCGTGGCGACGGGTTCTCGGCATTCGTCTCACCAGGGGTGTGACGCGGTCATGGCTTCGGTTTGCGACACTGCTAGAATGCGGGGACCGAAAAAGAGCCCAAAACCCTGTGAGATATCGCGATGCCTGCCAAAAACGCCAAAAAGGAGTACTGTAGTACCTCGGAAGCGGCCCGCAGACTGGGTGTGTCGCTCGGTACGGTGCAGCAGATGGTTGAAAACGGCGTGCTTGATGGCTGGAAGACTGCGGGCGGTCATCGGCGAATCCTTCTGACGTCCGTCGAGGCGTTTCTGGGTCAGAGCGGCCAGCGGACCCAGACTGCTGCGCGCTCGGATGGCAGAGTTCGCATCCTGATCGCAGAGGACGACCCGGTACTGCAGCAGGTTTATCGTCATGCGATCGACGGTTGGGGCCTGCCGCTGGATCTGGAGATCGTTTCCAATGGTTTCGACGTTTTACTCGAGATCGGTCGTGCGGCTCCCGACCTGCTGATCACCGACCTGCGCATGCCCGGCCTGGATGGTTTCGAGATGATTCGCCGGATCCGCGAGCGCAAGATGGCCGAAGAGATGGACATCATCGTGGTTTCGGGTTTGTCGGATGATGAGATCGTCGAATCCGGTGGTTTGCCATCGGATGTGACGGTCTACGGAAAGCCGGTGCCGCTGCGCGAACTCAATGGCTATGTGCAGGCGCTCGTTGCGCGCCTGCGGCGGGCACAGCGCATGGCGGGTTGAGAGGTCGCGGGGCGTTCAGAATACCGACCACCAGTCGGTGTCCCAACCCGGGTCGTGATAGCCAATCGCCTGGCTGGAGAGGAAGGCGCGCATCGTGCGCGCTTTGGGAACGATCTCCGACAACTGCTCGACGAGCGTCGGATCGAAGCTGCTGCCCACACTGGATGTCAGCTGGGAGCGGACGAGTGCGTCGCTCGCCATCTCCACCCCGACATTGAATCCCGGTAAGGAGTCGAAGTGGTCCACCAGTCCCACGATCCGACCCGACAGCGGGATCGCCCCGCGTGAGAGACAGTGCGGAAATCCGCTGCCGTCCCAGCGCTCGTGGTGGGTAATGGCAATTTCGGCGGCGAGTTTCAGCACCGGCAAGTCGGTACCGCCCAACAACATGGCTCCAAGCCGTACGTGGGACTCCCCCTCAGGCAGGGAGGAGGCATCCGCACCGGTCGCGCCGTAGCCCACATCGTGAAGCGGCGCTGCCTGGTAGATCAGTTCGCACCATTCCATTGGACAGCCTGCGGCGCGCGCCAGCAAGGCCGACAAAGCACCGATTCGCAGTATGCGCTGGCCGTCCTCGCCGCGCCTGAGCGAACCGACGAGAGCGAGACGAAAGAGGGTTTCCTGGTGAGCGCGGGCGAGCGCTTTGTAGGCGGCGTCGCGCTTGCAGCGCAGTATGTGCAGGTCGCCCATCATCCGCCCGACCTGGGCCAGCGTGTGTTTGCGCTCATGCGCCTCGCGTTGCAGGCGGACCGATTCCGGTTCGGTTAGCGGGGCCGGCGCGGCGCCGTCGAGGACGATCTCGTCCAGGGGTTCCCGTTGGCTTGTGTTCATATCAGTGACTCACGGTTTCCGGGGTTGGGTCAGTCGTGTGTGCCGAACCGGCCATTGGCAGCCAAAGCGTGATCTGCGTGCCTTTGCCATATGCGCTTCGCAGATCGACGCGACCGCCATGCAGTTCGATGATCTCCTTGACCACGGAGAGTCCGAGACCGGTGCCGGGAATGCTGCCGGACGTGTCGGCCCGGAAGAAGCGCTCAAAGGCATGGCGCAATTGTTCGGGGGTCATGCCGATGCCCTCGTCCGAGACCATCAGGCCGACCCAGCCGCCCTCCTGCTCCTCGGTCAGCACTTCGAGCCGGATCGCACCGCCGTCGGGCGAATACTTGTAGGCGTTCGATAACACGTTTGTGAGGGCCTGCTGGATCTTGGCTTGATCGACGACGACCTGGATCGGCCCGGATGGAATGCACTGATCTACCGCTCTCCCGTCGCCAGGCACCATCAAGGCGCCGATGGCCTCGCTGACCAATGCGGAGACCTGATGCGTCCGAAGATCGAAGTCCTTGCCGCGCCTGGCCTCGATTCGTGCGAGGTCGAGTAGTTCGTTCAACAGGTTGGTGAGACGCTTCGATTGGCGGTTAATGCGTTCCAGCATGTCGCGTCGTTTATCGGTTTCATACTCGCGGGCGAGCAGGAGTTCGGAGAAGCCCATGATGCTCGCCATCGGTGTGCGCAGCTCGTGCGCGGCGGTGGACAGGAACTCGCTCTTCATGCGGTCCAGTTCCGCTTCGCGGGTAATGTCGCGGAAATACAGGACCTCGGTCGCGTTGTCCGTGCCGCAGTGCCGTGACATGACCTGCGCGATGCGCGGGGGGGTGCCGCGTAGCGTGAAGTTCACCGGTTTGCTGTTCTGTCCGTCCTGCTCGGCAGGCCTGCGATAGGGGCGTCGCGTGTGAGTCCGGCCATCTCGCCGGAGCTGAAACCGCTCATGCGCTCGAATGCGGGGTTGACGAAGGCTACCCGATCGTCGCCGTCGAAGGAGACGAAACCGTCCGGGCTCAGCGTGAAGACCATGTCGAGCCGCATGAACAAGTCGAGCAGCCGCAAGTCCGCCTCACGCCGGGCGGTGACGTCGTTCTGTACGCCGACGTAGTGCGTCACCGCCCCCGTGTCCGCATCGCGCACCGGTGACACGGTCAGTTCATTCCAGAACATTTCGCCGCTCTTGCGATAATTGCGAAGCGTTACCGTGCACGGTTTCTCCTGCCGCAGCGCTTCGCGCAGCACCTCCACCTCGCTCTGGTTGGTGTCACGGCCCTGGAGCAACTTGCAGTTGCGACCGGTGATCTCAGCGGCCGTATAGCCGGTGATTCGTTCGAAGGCGCTGTTGACGAAAATCACCGGGTTCCCGCGTTGGCTTCGGTCGACGATGACGATGCCGTTGGAACTCGCCTGCAGGGCTCGGTCGCGAAGCCTGAGGATCTCGGCCGCGTCCCGACTTTCGGTAATGTCGGCGAGCGTGCCGCTGAAACCGATCAGGTCGCCGTCGTCGTCGGTGACCGGCTGACCGAACACTTGCATCCAGCGTGTTTCGCCGTTTCGAGTCAGATAGCGCACCTCGTGGCGCACATGATCGCGCTTGCCGGCGATGAGCTCCGAAAAGCACTCGACGTTGAAGGGATGGTCGTCGGGGTGGACAAAATCAAAAAAACTCGCGCCGAGCGTCTCTTCAACCTTGTGACCTGTGATCGCTGTCCAGGCCGGATTGAGGAAGGTCCAGCGGCCCTCGTTGTCGACCTGGTAGATGACTTCACGCACAGCGTCGACCACCTTGCGGTAGCGCTGTTCGCCATGCACCAACTCACTGACGTTGGTGATGATCCCGATCATGTGGCTGGCGCTGCCATTGCCGGTGCCCTGAACTGGCGCGACGCTGATCTCTACCCACAGCGACGTGGCGTCCTTGCGCTTCAGGCGCATGCGCTGGCGCCCGTGGCTCCGGTTGCGGATGATACGGCGCAGTTCTCTCAGGCTTTGCGCGTCGCGTTCATCGACCTCGATGGTACGCCAGTCCTTGTCGATCAGCTCTTCGCGACAACGGCCGGACAGTGACAGGAAGGCGTCGTTGGCATAGACAAGCCGCTCGACTCGGTCGTCGGTCACCTCTGCGATCAATACGCCCTCGTCGCAGGACGCCAGCGCACGGTCTCGAATACGCAAGGATCGTTCCGCCGCCTCGCGGGCGAGTTCCGCACTGACGCCCGCCGTCACGTCGGTGAGGATGCCGTCGATATGACTTGGCTTGCCGGTCTCGTCGAAAACCAGATAGGCGCGCTCCTGAACCCACAAAGCCGATCCGTCCAGTTTCCGCAGGCGATAACGGATCTCGCCGAAGCCACTGGTTTGCACTTCCCGCCTGAAGGCTTCGATACGTCCAGCCTCGTCGGGGTGGACCAGAGTGCACAGAACGGTATAGCGCCGCTCCGCGGGAACATCGCGCAGTTCCGCTATCTCCCGGTGAGCCGGGCTCATGTAGAGTGTCCTCGAGTGATCGAGGCTGACCGAATAGATAATGTCGCGAATCGACTCAAGCACGCCGTTCAGGCGTGATTGGGCGGTGTGGAGTCGGCGCGTGCGTTCCACGACCTTGCTCTCGAGCTCCTCCTGTGCGCTGCGGATCGCAGCCATCATCCGGTTGAAACCGGTCGCAAGTCGCGCGATCTCGTCGTGACCGAAGACCGGTACGTCGCCGCCTCGGACTCGACCATCGAGTCCGACGTTGCTCACGGCATCGTCCAGTTTGCGCAAGGGACCGAGCAACTGGGCCGACAGTCTTTGGCTGATCGAGCGGGCGACCATTATCGAGATCAGACCAAGCGCGATGAACAGGCTGAAAAAGATCGCCAGCGGTTTGTAGGCCTCCCAGGCGGACATGGAGACGACCAGTTCAAGCCCCGGGAACCCGTCAAGGTGTGGCAAGACAAGGGGAAAGCGCATGCTTGCGCGTAACTGCGATTCCAGCGCGCCGTGTCTCAGCTTCAGTTCGCCGCGGAGGTCGAACACTTCGACAGTGAGACCGGTGGGCATTCGCTCCAGCGCGGCCCCGACCGTCTTGCGGAGATCTATCAGGACCACCAGTGCACCCTCGAAGCTCGAGGTCGGCGGGTAAAGCACCGGATAGGCGACGACCGCGATCGGCGTATCGCCCTCGAGCATCTTCCAGATGGCCTCGCCACGATCGACTGCGGTGCGTGCCGTCGCCCAAAGCGCGGGATCCCAGGGCAGCGATGTGTTAGCGACCAGAGTGAGTGGCTCGCCCTGGAAGTCGGTCAGCGCGGCGAGCTCGACCGCCGGATACCGTGCGACGTAAGAGTGCAGAAACGGGTCGAGATAACCGCTGCGGCCTTCGGTGTCCAGCAGGCCGTTGCGGACGATCGTGCTGTCGGCGATATCCGACAGCGTTTGCTCACCGTTCGACAGGCGAAAGAGGACTTGCTGCTGCGCCAGGCCACCCGCTTCGCTCAGATTCGCGTTCACGCGGTCGACCATCAGGCTGAAGATGATGAGGCCTGTAAATATGGATACGACTAATGCGGGCACTACGCCCATGAGCAGGCCGAAGGCGCCGACCCGGCGTGTGAGGCTATGGCCGACGACGCGGTCAACCGCCACTTCGATGAGACGTAGTACCTGTATCACGTCATGTCTCCAGCGGAAGGAGGCGACCGTCCGGGTGAAAACGTGCCATGAAGAGTTGATCCGGAGAGAGCGCCTCCTGGCGCCCCGCGGCGAAGGCTGGTGCGTAGTGATGGGTCAGTCCGCGGTATTCGATCGGCTGCAGCAGCGCCTCGCGGATCTGGTTACGGTCGGTGGTTCCGGCACGTTCGACAGCGCGGGCGAGCAGCTGAACCAGGTCGTAGGCATGGGCGAAACCGCCGACCGAATCGATGTGCGTCGGGTCGCCGACACCAAAGAGCTCGCATGCACGGGGGATCATCGCCACGGCTTCTGCATGGGTCTGGCGAGCGAACGAAAAGGTCTGCACCAGTGAGAAATCGATGTCGTGGAGCGCTGTTCCGCAAAGCTTAGCGAACGGGCCGCCGGCGACTCCCCAGTGGCTGAGTACCGGTAAACGGTCGGCTTGCGGCAGTGCAGCGATGGTTTTCACCAGTGCAGCCCCCTCTGGCTCGTTGGCAACGAGTATCACGGCTTCGGCGCCGGAGGCGAGAATCGCGGCGTAGCGTGCGGCGAGTCCGGTGGCATCGCCCCAATGGTGCCATTCGGTCATGGTGATCGCCGGTCCGTGGTTTGCCGCAAGGTGGTTGTCGACCGCGGTCTTGCAACTCCGTCCCCAGGCGCTGGTGGGCAGAATCAGACCCACCCGCTGCAAGCCGCGGTCACGGGCACTGTCGAGCAAGGCCCCCATCGCCCAGCTGTCACGCAGGCCGACACGGAAGGCGAAATTGGGGGTACGCCCGTTGTCCGCGATGCTGTCCGCGGCTGACCATGGGTTGAGGAGAATGATCTTTTCGTCATGGACAAGCGGGATCTGCTCCAGCGTCACCGGGCTGAACTTGCCACAGAGGTAGGCGAGCAGGTTGGGGGTGGCCGCGAACTGTCGCAGATTGGCCAGTCCGCGCGCAGGCAGGCTGCGATTGTCGAGCGCCATCACCACGAGCGGGCGGCCACCGAGCAGGCCTCCTTTGTCGTTGATCTCCCTTGCTGCCTCCTTGACACCTCGCCGAATCGCTATCGCGGAGGTGCTGGTCGGATCGCCGAACTCGGCATCGATGCCGACTACCAGCGGTTCCGCTGCGAGCGCCCCCCGCCATCCGCCTGCCGCGACCAGTGCCCCGGCAGCCACTGCGCCGCCAATCAGCCGCCTCCGCGTGTCCGAAACCACGGCTCGTGGGTTCATTCAACCCGCCGCGTTGGCCGTTCTTGCGAGCATGCCCTCGACCGTGTCGATGAGCTCCAGCGGACTGAAGGGCTTGGTCAGATAAGCGTCGCAACCTGCTTTCTCGCCTGCCAGCAGATCGGCCTGCTGCCCGCGAGCGGTCAGCATGACGACCGAAACCGCCGACAGCGCCGGGTCGCTCTTGATCGCTTCGCACACCTGATAGCCATCCAGCTCGCCCGGCATCATCACGTCAAGCAGGACCAGGTCGGGTTTCAACGCGCGGGCCAGTCGCAACCCGGTGGGACCGTTGTCGGCTTCGTGGATCTCGAATTCGACAAAGTCCAATGTCATCAGGATCAACATTCGGATATCGGGGTTGTCCTCGACGACGAGAATGATCTTCTGCTTCACTGCACACTCCTTTCACTGTTGGCGTTTCTGTGCTGGATGAGCCGCGTGATGTCGCGCGCGTAGCGACGGGTCTGCTCCAGGTCCAGTCCTGCTGACTCGGATGGGGCGCCAGCCGGCAGCTCGAGCGTTGCGGTGACGCTAGCGTCCGGATCCTCATCCAGCGAGAGACGGCCGCCGTGGAGGTTGACGATCTGATGGACCAGGGGCAGACCGAGACTGAGCGCAGCCCTGACTGCACCCGACTGCCGCAGCGCAGGCTGCACAGAGCGCTGGAAAGGCATCGCGGGCCGGGTGAGCATGTGTTGCGGAATCTGCAGACGACCTACGTTGCGTACGAATATGCGGATGAAGTTGCCGCCCGGCTGCATCGTGATCATGATGTTGCTCTCGGTCTCGCCGTGGATCACCGCATTGCGGAGCAACTCCTCCAGAGCTCTGCCCAGCCACACCTTGCTGCCGTAAATTGCCGGCAGATTTACGTCTATCCGACCGAGCACGATTCGCATCCGTCGTGTGCGCGCGAAAGGTTCAACCCGGACGGCCACTTCCTCGATCCATTCACGCGGCAAGATGCGATCGTCGGCGCGGATTGGCGCTCCGTTACTGATCTCCGCGAGCGCTGCCAGCTTGCTGAATTGTTCGACTAGTGCGTGTCCGCGCAACTGGGTGTGCGAGATCGACTCCGCCAGCGGTCCGGTGACTGGGTCACGCAGCTGTTTCAGCTTCTCCAGCAACCCGGAGGCGCTTTCGATGAACTCCCTGATTGGAGTGCGGCAGTCGCGCTCGACCATACGCACCAGGTTATGCACCGCAGTCTCGAAGTAGTGCTGTTCGGTCAGGTTGTGCAGGACCACGACGCAGTCGCTGCCCACTAGGCTGGCCAGCAGGTGCACACGTACGGTATCGCCTGGCTTCTCGCCGCTGGCGTCGCCGAAGATGATCTCTTCGCTGTGCGGTATCGTCAGGTGCCCTGCCTCCACCGCGGCGACGAGTCGGGCAATCTTCGGATGACCAACCTGGACGCCGAGCTCGCAACTCAGCAGCCGCTGCGCCTGATCGTTGGCGAATCTCAGCACTCCGTCACGCGAGACGATCAGCAGACCATCTCGAACGGTGTGGAACAGTCGACGCATCATCGGGTTCATGGCAAACCTCCTTTGCGCCATTCTAACAAAAATGGCAAAACCAACACAAACAGTAAAAACGAGAACGAGAACACGGTTTGATCGTCTCTTGCTTTGTGAAATCCGTCACGGATTTCATTGGCAGATGAAGATCGAGGCGGTGGTTGGCAAAAAAATAATGCTTATTGGAAATGCGTAATGCGATAAGATTAACAAAAACGTAAAAATACATATTTGGTGCGTTTCATATGCAGACCAGGGAAATGCAGGCAACGTGGGCTGAGCAATCGCTTAAGAGAGTCCTGGTGGTCGAAGACAACCGGATCACACAGATGGTGATCGAGCACATGCTCAAGCGTCATGGGCTCCGCATGCAACTGGCGCCTGACGGGCGTGAGGCAGTGAGGCTTGCCTGCGACGGAAAATATGTGCTCGTCATCATGGATGTCCATCTGCCGGTGCTGGACGGTCTCTCCGCCCTCAAGGAGATACGGGGTTTCGAGGCGAGTAGCCGGTCAGCGCGGATGCCGGTGATGGTGATAAGCGCGAATCCGACAAAAGGCAGCGTCGAGCGGGCGATGCGCGCGGGGGCAGACGCCTTTCTCCCAAAGCCGATCGACAAGCACGCTTTCGACAGGACGCTATCCTCGCTGGGTGTGCTCTAGCGGTTTGTTCTCGTTCGCACAGGCCCCCCAGACTGTCGCGGCCGCCGGTTAAGATCCCCGGTTTCCCGGTTCGCGGATCGTTCCGCCTTGTCGTCAGGGCAATTGACCGGGATGATGCCGTTCCAGCAGGGCGGTACGGGTATGCGGTTGTTCCAGTCGTGCCAGCCACCAGGAGAGCGCCTTGCCCTCTTGGCCTGGGTGGGCGGGCCGACGCCAGGCGTAGGCGCACTCCACGTGCTGCTCGCTTCTTTCGAGCGACTTCACGACCAGGCGACCGGTGTCGATATAGGGCTGGGCGAGTGGTTCCGGCAAGAAACCGGCGCCGAGGCCACGCAGTTGGGCTTCCAGCTTGTGTTGCATGCTCGGCACCGTGAAAACGTCCTGTCCTGGCAGGATGTTGTGCGTGGTGCCTGCGCCGCGGCGTGAGGTGTCGGCCACTGCCACTGCCCGGTGTTGACGCAATTCCTCTTCGCACAGTGGGTGCTCAAGGTTGGCCAGCGGGTGATGGGGCGCGACTGCGAACACCAGTGTCACCTGGCCGATCGGTGCGCTGCGGATGCCTGAGCGCGCGACCCGCGGGCTGACACCGAGCGCAAGATCCGCCTGACCGTTTTCCAGCGCCTCCAGCGTGCCGGACAGTGTTTCAGCGCGCAGCCGCAATCTCGTCGGTGCGCCGGATGCGTAGAAGTCCTCGCACAGTTCGAACAGCGTCGCGCGGGCGATGAGCGCGTCGGCAGCGATCGTGAACTGGGTCGGCCACCCGGTGGCGATCCGTTTGACCCGTTCGGCCACCGCATCGAACTCTTCAAGCAGATAGCGCCCCGCGCGCAGTAACTCCTCGCCCGCCGGCGTCAGCCGGGCATTGCGCGCGCTGCGGTCGAACAGAAGCACGTCGAGCGCGTCCTCGATCTGGCGGATGCGATAGGTCAGCGCGCTCGGTACCATGCCGAGTTCGCGAGCGGCGGCGGCCATGCTGCCGAGCCGGGCTACGGCCTCGACGATCGCAAGATTCTCGGCCGATAGCGCAGTGCGTGGGCTGGTCATGTTCACAGGGGAATCGTTCAACAAAACTGAATGATGCCATCAAATGCCTGCGCTCATCAGTCGGGCTGGCTGCGGAGAATAGACCCACCGCAACCAGCAAGGAGGGCAGATGCCATGATGAAGATCCGACGTTCCCACGAGCGCGGCGGCGCCGATCACGGCTGGCTCAAGACCCGTCACTCATTTTCCTTCGCCGACTACTACGACCCTCAGTGGATGGGCTGGGGCAACCTGCGCGTGATCAACGAGGACCACATCGCGCCCGGCACCGGCTTCGGCACTCACGGGCACCGCGACATGGAGATCGTGACCTACGTGCTGTCCGGCGAGCTCGCCCACAAGGACAGCCTCGGCAATGGTGCTTCGATTCCGCCGGGCGACGTGCAGCGCATGAGCGCCGGTCGCGGCATTCTGCACAGTGAGTTCAACCACGCGCCGAATCAGACCACGCACTTGTTGCAGATCTGGATTCTGCCCAGCAGGCAGGGTATCGAACCGGGTTACGAGCAGAAGGGCTTCTTAGAGGCCGAGAAGCGCGGCCGTCTGCGTCTGGTCGCCTCGCCGGACGGCAGTGACGGCTCGGTCACCATTCATGCCGACGCCCGGCTGTATGCGGGACTGTTCGACGCCGGCGAATCTGCCGAGTTGTCGCTGGATCCAAAGCGAAAGACGTATGTGCACTTGGTGCGCGGCAGCCTGGTCGCCAATGGCGAGAAACTCGCGGCCGGCGACGCCCTGCTGATGGACGGCGAGGCCACGCTGACGCTCGCCGAAGGCGACGATGCCGAGGTGCTGGTCTTCGACCTCGCCGCCTGACAGCCCCCAGACTCCAACCC